>DATELN010000043.1:0-2640 GCA_035276605.1 Pseudonocardiaceae bacterium
CCCTACCTGACGTTCGGTAACCCACGTGGGTGGCCGACCCGCCGAGCGTAAACGACATCGATAATCATTCCAAGCTAGAACGGAGGATTCGATACCGGTTCGTTTTGGCGTAAGGCCGTTCGGCGAGTCCAGGTCTGCCAGGCAGGTGTAGCGATGACTTCGTGCGGTTACGGCGATGGCCAAGTGATTACCAGGTAGTGCCGATAGGTCGGCCGACCGCGTATCGCCTGCGGAAAGCGACGCGCTGGGCCAGTGTCGGGCAGTGGTGGCTGATCGGGCTACCGGCTACTCCGGCGCTTAACCGATTTGCCTGCCGCGGTGCAGTGTTGACTTGCAGGACGGGATGACCTCGGCGCCGAGTCGGGCGATGTTTTCCAGGGTGCGGGCGCGGTCGCCAGTTCCCTCCACCAGGAGAAGGAAGTGGTTGATGCCGGTGCGTCGAGCCGTTTCGGTCAGTGTGTCGCGGCAGTGTTCGGCGGTACCGACGGGATGTAGGCGACACAGCAGTTCGGTGTATTCGTGTGGATCGCGGCGGTTGTGCGGGTTGCCATCGGCGCGGCGGTAACCGGCGAGGCCGGGGCCAAGCCAACGAGGCAGGCAGTTACGCATGGTGGTCAATGCTTCGTGCTGGGTGTCAGCCACATAGGCCAGGCTGGCTGCCAGGTGGCGGCCTTGGCCTGCGGCGAATTGCTGGTAGTGGGTGATGAGTGCGGCTTTTTCGCTGTCGTTGGCATGCATGCCCAGCAGCATCGGCAGACCGCGCTGTGCGGCCAGCTTCGCGGTAGGCGCTGTAGTGACGGCCACGATGACCTCGGGGCGCGGGTGAGTGTATGGCCGCGGCACGATGTCGATGTCAGAGAAACGAAATCGGGGTCCGGTCGCGCCCAGGCGTGGGTTGGTCAGTGCGGCCAGCAGCAGGTCTAAGGCCTCGGCAAAACCATGCTGGTAGCGCTCTAGCCCGGTACCGAACACTTTTAGGTCGATCCAGGGTCCGCCGCGGCCCACACCGAGGCGGAATCGGCCACCGGAAAGCTGGTCGAGCAGCGCGGTTTGTTCGGCGACCGCGATGGGGTGCTGGGTGGATAGCACAGTGACTGCGGTGCCGACTGTGATCCGGTGGGTGGCGCCGAGCAGGTAACCGGCCAAGGTGATCGCCGATGGGCAGATTCCGTAGGACATGAAATGGTGCTCGGCGATCCACACGTCGTCGAAGCCGGCTGCCTCGGCGGCGACTGCAGCTGCGACCGTGGAGTCCAGCACGGTGGTGTGGTCTTGGCCGGGAAACTGCGCGGCGAGCAAAAACAGCCCGAACCGCATGGCGGTCACCTCTGCGCTGCCCACGGTCAGGGCCGCCACCGGACCAAGCGGCGACCCTGATCCTGGGGAGCGCGGAGCATCGTTAGCAGTCGCGCAGCTCGGGACTCTGATTTAGCAGCTGGCCCCGCGGGGAGATGAACGCCCGGTAGCGGGCACCGTCCATGGCCCCCGGGCGGAAGGCGGCCACGCGGTGGCAGTTCTGGAAGGCCAGCTTCACCCCGAAGTGGCGTTCCAGACCACCCCGGATGGCGTCAGAGGCCAGCGCCCGCAGCAGCTGACCCCGCTCGGACTCGCTGGGCGGGGGAACCTCGTGATCGGTGAACTCGACGTCCGGCCCGGCCAGCTCAAGATCGGTCACCACTGAGCTGATGACCTGCCAGGCATACGGCAGCGATTGCCGCACACAGTCCACAAACTCGGTATCATCAACCTCGCCGTGTTGCGCGCGCTCCAGCAAAGCAAGTGGAACATCAAGGGACATAGCTTCCTCCAATTTCTGGCGATCTCAGTGCGGGCGTGCAGTTCGCAATTACCGGAAGCTGACCCGATGACGCTAATGCGGCTGGACCGTGAATGAAGTCGGGGTCGACCTGGTCGGCCAAATCGCAGCCGGTGCGCCCATTGGCCCACGCAGCGGCATTGCGCAGATGAAACTCGATAGCCTGGCGCTGGTAGCTCACCCAATCCTTGGTGGACTCGTCTACCACCTCGCGCATCGCATCCAGCGCGGCCACATTCGCTGGCTCCAGCGCGTTGATCGGCCGGACCTCGCCACGCTCGGTGGCGCGCACATGCGCTGACAGGCCCAGGTAACCGACCAGATTCGCGCCGATCTGGGATTGCAGGAACGCGGCGTCATGCTCATCGGCAACCTTGTTACCCACCACCGCGATCCGCACCCCAAATTCACGCGCGTAGCCACAAAATTGGCGGTAGACCCCGACGCTGCGCAACGTGGGCTCACAGACCACAAACAATACGTCAAAACGGGTGAACAGGCCCGACGCGAAAGTATCCGCACCGGCCGTCATGTCCACCACCACATACTCGCCCACGCCGTCGACGAGATGGTTCAGCAGCAACTCCACCGCCCCCACCTTGGAGTGATAACACGCCACCCCCAGATCGTCACCGGCGAACAAACCCGTGACGGCCAAGCGCACACCACCGATTTGGCGGACACAAGCCTCGTAGATCGGGTTGCTGTCCATGACGCGCACCAGCCGCGAACCCGCCCCCGGCGGGGTGGTCTTGACCATCACCTCGGCCGAGGCAATCCTCGGATTGACCCCTCGCAGATAGTCCTTGATCAGCGGCAAGTGC
>DATELN010000044.1:0-2699 GCA_035276605.1 Pseudonocardiaceae bacterium
GTCCAAAGCGGACCGAGCGAAGGTGGCACCCTCCGCGGTGCCCTGAAGCTCCACCAGGCTCCCGCTGTCGGTGGCCACCACGTTCATGTCAACCTCGGCTCGGGAATCCTCCTCGTAGGGCAAGTCCAGCCGAACCCGTCCGTCCACCACGCCGACGCTCACTGCGGCGATCGAGCAGGACAACGGATTCGAAAGGCGCAGCCGGCCCGCGGCACGTAACCAGGTCACCGCATCGGCCAGCGCCACATAGCCACCGGTGATCGCCGCCGTGCGGGTGCCACCATCGGCTTGGATGACATCGCAGTCCAGCGAGATTGTGTTCTCGCCCAGCGCAGCGAGGTCGACGCACGAGCGCAGGGCCCGCCCGATCAGCCTGCTGATCTCGTGAGTCCGGCCACCGAGGCGGCCTTTGACCGACTCCCGGTCGCTGCGGGTGTGCGTGGAGGATGGCAGCATCGCGTACTCCGCGGTAAGCCAACCCAGCCCAGAACCCTTGCGCCAGCGCGGCACGCCTTCAACTACGCTGGCCGCGCAAAGCACCCGGGTGCGACCACACTCGATCAGTACCGATCCCGCAGGCCACCGCTGGTAGCCACGAGTGATGCGCACCTCTCGGAGCGCTTCATCCGTCCTACCGTCCGCACGTGCCACCGCGCCAGCGTACCCACCGTAGTGAGTTCCATCTTCGGACGGTGGGAAACGGTGTCAGCCGTCAAATTTGATAGTTCGCGCCGGGGTGGACCAGCTCGGTTGGCCCGTTGAAGGCAGTCCGAGCTTCGGCAAGCACCTGCTGCGGGTCCGTCCACGGCGGCACATGAGTGATCAGTAACCGGCCCACACAAGCCGCGGCGGCAGCCTCGCCGGCATCCCGTCCGGACATGTGCACTCCCTGCGGGTTGTCTGGCCGGTGGGGCCAGGATGCCTCGGCGAGCAGAATGTCGGCCCCGGTGGCCAGCTCGACGAGCTGGCGGCACGGGCCAGTGTCTCCGGAAAACACCAGCGTTCGACCAGCGTGGTGCAGGCGCAGCCCGTAGGCCTCGCAGGTGTGCTCGACCGGTGCGGCGCGCAGCTCGAACGGGCCGATTCGGAACACCTCGCGATAACAGCGGAAGCTATATACGTCGGACAGGTCAGTCGCGTCGCGCTCGCCGGCGCTAGGCGCATACGCGGCGGTCAGCCGCTCGGCCACATCCAGCGGTCCGTACAACGGCATCGCCTCATACGAGGGGGGATCCGGATGGTAACGGCGGTAGACGGTCATCGCGGAGACATCGGCACAGTGATCCGGATGCAGATGTGACAGCACCAACCCGTCGAGGGTGTACGGATCCAGGTAGCGTTGCAGCGCGCCGAAGCTCCCGTTGCCCAGATCGAGCACCACGCTGGCACCCTCGGCGCGGACCAGGTAACCAGAGGCCGGGGACTCGGCAGCCGGGACACTGCCAGAGCAGCCCAACACCGTCAGCAGCATCTCACCCTCCGGCCAGCGTAAAAGTCGCCAAGGAAGGTCCCAGGAAACGGCGGGCCAACCGGGCGAAAGACACCGGATCACCGGTGGCGCTGAACTGGTGCTCGGGCTCGTCGGCCTCGGCGCGCAGCAGCTCAGCCTCGGTGAGCACCCGCAGCACGTCCTTGGCGGTCTCCTCCGCACTGGACACCAGCGTCACCCCGTCTCCCATGACGATCTGCAAGACCCCGGTGAGCAGTGGGTAGTGTGTGCAGGCCAGCACGAGGGTGTCCACGTTGGCCCGCTGTAGTGGTTCAAGGTAAGACTGCGCAAGTCCGAGCATCTGACGTCCTGAGGTCATCCCGCGCTCGACGAAGTCGACAAACCTCGGGCAAGCAACCCCAGTCACCTCGACATGGGGAGCTGCAGCGAAGGCGTCGTGGTAGGCCCGAGACCGGATGGTGGCCTGGGTGCCGATCACCCCGATCCGGCCGGAGTGGGTCGCGGCGACGGCCCGCCGCACAGCCGGGCGCACTACTTCCACCACCGGGATGCAGTAGCGCTCCCTGGCGTCGGCCAGACACGCCGCCGATGCTGTGTTGCACGCGATGACCAGCAGTTTCACCCCGCTGTTCACCAGCTCGTCGGCCACTGTCAACGCGTGTGCGCGGATCTGCGCGATGGGCAGTGGGCCGTATGGTCCATGCGCGGTGTCGCCGACGTAGTGCAGCCGCTCGCGCGGTAGCTGGTCGGCGATGGCCCGCGCAACGGTGAGCCCACCCACGCCGGAGTCGAAGACCCCAACCGGGGCGTCTGCACCGATCATCGCCGCACCCTACCCCGCCCTCCGGACGCCTCTGCATACAGCGGGCCCAGCGGGTTATTCAAGCACCCGATAACCTCGCTAAGCCCGCTGATTGCGGGCCGAAACCGAGGAGTCACGCCCAGAGTTGGGTGTCCAGGCGGGCCGCGGTCTCCTCGAGATCACCGCTGTAGGCGCCGGTGGAAAGGTATTTCCAGCCGGCGTCGCAGACGACGATGACGATGTCGGCAGGATCTCCGGTGCCGGCGGCTTTCTCCGCGACGGCCAGTGCGGCGTGCAGGATGCCCCCGGTTGAGATGCCGGCGAAGATGCCCTCGACTTCAAGCAGCTCGCGGGTGCGGCGCAGTGCGTCGAGGGAGCCGACGGAGAACCGGCCGGTCAGCACCTCAGGGTCATACAGTTCGGGCACGAAGCCTTCGTCGAGGTTGC
>DATELN010000045.1:0-9947 GCA_035276605.1 Pseudonocardiaceae bacterium
GTGCACGAGCCGGCTCCCGGTCGTGGAGGTGAGGACTATCCCTGCACGGGCGATGCCCACGCTATATCCGCCCAGGCGTACCAGGATCAGCCCGATCGTGCGCACTGCCAGGACGTGACTGAGCAGGTCATCCACGGCAAGGCCAGCCCGCTGCCCGGGTGACGTCACCAGTGGACCGAATAACACCGGTATGGACGCCATCCACCCATCCACGGCGCTCACGTCGACTCGCCAGGGTTCAACTGTGGTAGCCAGCGCGCCGCCGTGGCCGGCGACGAAGCGATCCAGGAATCCGCTCAGCCGTTCCGGCTCAACCTCCACCGCACGCCCCCCACCGGCCAGTTCCCGGATGCGGCTCATGGCCGGCAGGTTACGCCCGCGTAGCGTGCACCTGTGATCGATGTGCTGGTGGCCGGCGGCGGCCCGGCGGGATGGGCGGTAGCCGCGGCATGTGCGCGCCTGGGTTTGGCCACCGAGCTCGTAGACCTATCACCGGACCGACCGTGGCGGGCGACCTACGGTTCGTGGCGAGCAGAGCTGCCCGCCGACATTGACCCCGCGGTATCGGCGTCCGGCCGCGGTGAGGCGATCGGCACCACTACCCACGAGTTGGGATGGGAGTACGTGGTGCTCAACAACACCACGCTGCGGGACGGGTTCGCCAGCGCCCCGGTCACAGTGCTGAAGGGACGGGTACGGGACGCCCGAGCAGATCGAGAAGGAGTCACTGTCGATGTAGACGGCCGACAACGGCGGGCAGCCGTAGTCCTCGACGCCACTGGCGCAGCGCGCTCGGTACTGGGTGCTGCGACTCGCGGCGCATCTGCTGACCAGACCGCGGTCGGGGTGCTGGTGGAGGCTGATGCGGTGTGCAGGTTGGTAGCTCCGGGTAACGCATTGTTCATGGATTGGCGGCCTCACCACGGCGAAGCTGGCTGGCCGACATTCCTGTATGCAGTGCCGGTCACAGCGGATCGGGTGCTGCTCGAGGAGACCTCTTTGGCCCGTCGCCCAGGCCTTGGGTTGGGCACGCTACGCCGCAGGCTGCACGCCCGACTCGCATACCACGGCATCGCGGTGCCGCACGGCGGTGAGGAGCGGGTGCGAATCCCGGTGGACCGCCCGCTTCCGGCGTCCGGTACCTGGCGCCGACCGGTGGTGCCCTTCGGCGCCGCGAGCCCGCTGGTGCATCCCGCTACCGGCTTCAGCGTGGCCACGGCATTCCGACTGGCCCCGGCGGTGGCCGCCGCCGTGCGAGATGCGCTGCACCGGGGTGGCTCCGCAGCAGCCGGCGCCGCAGCCTGGCGCACGGTTTGGAGCCCGGCTGCGCTGGCAGTGCACGGGCTGCGACGCCGGAGCCTAGAATCCTTGCTGCGCATCCCGCCGGGGCTGGTACCGAAGTTCTTCGATGTGTTCTTCGGGCTTGCCCCGCAGCATCGTTGGGCCTATCTCACCGGCCGCGAGGACATCCAGGGCAGCGCCGCTGCGATGGCTGCACTGTTTGCTGCGTCGCCATGGTGGCTGCGCCGGCGGCTGGTCTCCGGTGCACTCGATCCCCGTACCCCACAGGCCGTCGAGGCCAACTGAACAGTTAGGGGCCTGGAAAGGCCTCCATCTCGGTGATCTCGCGCTGTTGCTCGTCGATGATGCGCTGGGCGAGCTGGCGAGCATCGGCGTTTTGCCCATTGGTCAGCTCGGACTTGGCCATCGTGACGGCGCCTTTGTGATGAGCGATCATCATCTGCAAAAACATTCGGTCGAACTTGTCGGTGGGCACCATTCCCAGCTGGCGCATCTGGTCACTGGACATCATACCGGGCATGGCACTCACGGCACCGTGATCCATGCCGACCGCAGGACGGTCAGTGGAGGGCACCTGAATATTCCAGGACTCCAACCACGATTTCATCTCGTCTATTTCGGGTTGCTGAGCGGCCTGGATACGAGCGGCAAGGTCCTTAATTTGCGGGGATTGCCCACGCTGGAGTGCGATCTTAGCCATGGCGATAGCCTGGGCATGGTGTGCGATCATGTCCTGGGCGAAAGTGATATCGGCCTGAGTGTGCGCTGGCCCAGCCGACGGTGCACTCGCCGAGCTGCCTGACGATGCAGGGCTGGTGGTGCTACAGGCACCCAGGCTGACGCCCAGAGTGAGGGCCACGGCCGCCGCAGCGAGCAGGCGCCCGATGTGGTGAGAAGCGTTCATTACCCATCACGCCATCAGGGATGCGGCATGCTGATGTTCACCTCAACGTCGGGCTTGATCTTGAGTGCACCGAACATCGCGGAGAATGGCTTGATCCCAAATTTGCGTTGATCCAGCACAACCTTG
Organism: Pseudonocardiaceae bacterium; assembly: GCA_035276605.1. GTDB lineage: Bacteria > Actinomycetota > Actinomycetes > Mycobacteriales > Pseudonocardiaceae. The sequence goes on from DATELN010000045.1 coordinate 2,333, forward strand.
GCGTTCCAACGCTTACCATCGTCGTGCGCGTCGAGCGAAATCGGGTTAGTCACACCGTGCAGCGTTAGATCGCCCTCAATCCGCGCTCGGTCACCATCGCGCTTGACCGACACGGATCGAAACTGAATCTTCGGATACTTGCGGGGCTCGAGCGGTTTTTCGGCGTTGCGCTCGATCTCTCGGCGGTTGGAGTCGGAGATATTATCCACTACGCGCAATGAAGTCGGGTCGAAATCCGCGGTGATCCCGTCGTCCTCGCCAACGTCCAAGGACAAGTTAGTCACCCGCAGAGTCGCGTCGTGACCGAAGGAGCTCGCTACTCCTTCAACGAAGACCGATACCCGGCAGTCCACAGCGTTAGCGTCGAAAGTTGGCACGCGGTGAGCGTAGCTGGGCACGACACAAAGAGTCACCGCGATTCACCCGAAGTGCGGCGGATGTCGTGAGCCCTTCACTCTGTGAGGCAGCTCAGTGCACACGCCGCAGGCTCGACCGCATCGGCGAGGTGTTGCACGTCTGGCAGCCCGTCTCGATCAGCGTACAGCGCCAGGTGGGCACGGCCCCGATACCAGGACAGGCCGATCACCAGGGCTTGGCCTGCGACCAGCGGCGCGATCGGGAAAACCTCCGCCAGCGCAGCACCATCGAGCGTGAGCCGGATGTTGGGCACCGGGATGCTGGTCACCAGCAAATCGAACAGCAGGCAAGCTCCCTGGCCGGCGACGGGAGCCGCTATTCGGTGCACGGCGGCCGGCAACCGATCGATCAGTTCCGGTATCGCACCGGGACCGCGGCTAGTCCCGGCCGCCCTGTTGCGTTCCATCGCGCGTCGAATCAGCAACAACCGCTCGCTTGGATCAGGCTCGCCGACCGGCAACTCGCAGAAGTAACCAGACAAGCGGTTACCCCCCATCCGCTGCCCGGTTCTGGCCCGTTGGCTGACTGGGATAAATGCCCGCAGGATCAACCCGTCGACCGGACTGCCGCGGGCGGCCAGCCAGTCCCGTAACGCTCCGGTCACCACCGACAGCAAGACATCGTTGATCGTGCCGCCGTAGGCCCTCCGGATTCGCCGTATCCGCTGCAAGTCAAGCGACGCGACCGCCAATGCCCGCCGCCCCGACGATGAGATCGCCAACGGCGAGCCCGCCGCTGGTAATCGAGCGCTACGCAGCACCTCAGCGGCCATCCGCGTCACGTCACTCAACTGCACCACGACGCCTTCCACCACGTCGCGGACATCACCGGGGGCATGCCACAGCCGCGCGAGCACGCTCCCGTTCGAAGCAGCCGAGCTGCCGTGGACCAACTCGGCGCTACTGGCGGTGTCATCGCCACGTACCGCACGCGCATCTAGCATCCGGACGCCAATTTCCAGCGCGTTGAGCCCATCGCCAAATGCGTGGTGCATCTTGAACAGCACCGCAAACCGGTCCCAGCCGACGCCTGCGATGACGTGAACCTCCCACAACGGGCGGTTTCGCATCAGCGGATGAACCATCAGTTCGGCGGCCAATGCGGCCGCATTGTGGAGGCTGGCGTGGCGCCCGAGGTCGTGCACCTGGATGTGATCCTTGGCGCTGAATCCAGGCTCATCGACCCATGTCGAGGCGGCGAACGGGGTCCAGGATGGAGCTACTCGCCGGCGCAGTTGAGGCAGGCGCTGGGCTCGCTGCGCCAGCAGGGCAGCCACGCTTTCGGCGTCGGTGAGCTTGGCCGGTTCGAAGGTTACCAACGCGCCGAGATGCATCGGCGACACATCGCGATCCAGGCACAGGAACGCTGTGTCCAGTCCGGTAAGCCGCACCGGTGCAGCTTCGCACAATTGATCGGGTACGGCGCGCAGATGTGCTTCGGCAAGCTGGTGCATGCTCATGCTCGTGCAGATACTGGTGGATGCCGACAACCTCGACGTACCGCGGCTGCGCTTGCTGGTCGCGGCGCTGACGGCGGCGTCGTCTGCTGACGTCGTAGTGGCGGGTGCGCCGGCCGTACTGGAGGCCATCGACTGGCCCTCGCACGCGCAGGTTCGGCCGGCCACCGGCTGGCAAGGTGCCGACCTACTGCTGGCCAGCGCCTACCGCGCTGAGGCTCGGCCGCTGTTGTTGGCCACGGGTGACGGCGACTTCGCGCAACTCGCGCGGCGCCACCCAGGACCAGTCCTCCTGGTCAGCAGCACCTCAAACCGCTCGCAAGCATTCACCGGTCCCCACATCACCCATACTGATCCGGCCTTCGACGCCGGCGCCCAGCTGCGGGCCTGGCTGGCCCGTGTGTGGCGATGCGAGTCATGACGCGCATCGCCACTCTCAAGCCACCCCGGGGCAGCGGCCCCAAAAGGAGAATCGTGTCTACATTGTTCAGCCGCATCATCGAAGGAGAGATTCCGGGGCGATTTGTCTGGCGCGACGAGCGGTGCGTGGCGTTTCTCACGATCGCGCCATTGCGGCCTGGGCATGCCCTGGTAGTTCCCCGCCAGGAGGTCAACGAGTGGACCGACGCGGATGACGATCTGCTGACTCATCTGATCACGGTGGCACGCCAGATCGGTGCGGCGCAGAAGAGCGGCTTCGATGCGCCCCGTGCCGGGCTGGTGATCGCGGGCTTCGAGGTACCGCACCTGCACCTCCATACGTTTCCGACCTGGGACATCAACGACTTCGACTTCGCCAGAGCCGATCGCGATCCGGACCCGGCCGAGCTCGATGCGGCCGCGGAGACGCTGCGCCAGGCTCTGCGGCAAGCGGGGCACGGCGATCGGGTGCCTAGCTGACGACCCTGCAACTCCCCGCCGGCACTGGCCGGTGACACCCTTACCGCGCCAGCGCAGTGAACTCGACGGTCCGCAGCTGGCCGTGATGCTGAAATTCCAGAAACATCCGGTAGTAGCCAGAAGTCGGCACTTCGACGTCGAAGTCAGTCGCGGTGTCCTGGCGAGGACCCTCGACGGGATGCACATTGAGGTAGGCCAAATCGCCTTCGCGGAGAATAACCAGACGCGCACCAGGATCAAGGTCTGTGACGGGTAGGTTATCGCGCATCACATGCATCCATATTCGCGATACCGTCCCCGCGACCATAGTCCCCGTCCAGATCACTGTGTAACCATCAATGTCAGCGACCGTCGACTCTTTCGATATGGGTCCGGGCTCGAAGAAACCGGGCGCGGCAAGATCTACTCCGAGGGTGACGGGTGTCTTAGCAGCACCGGGAACAAACTCGGCGAAGGCGCGGTAGCTGCCCGGCTCCTCGAGATCAAGCGGCACGGTCCACGTGCCATCGTGATCCATGACGGGGTATAGATGCTGGTAGCCGCTCATGTCCCGGCGCACGACGACGAGCGTCAGCTGGCGATCACCACGCCGGGCGAAGTCGGTTACCGGCTCTCCCTTGCTCGAGAAAATGGTGAACCGGAAAGTCTCGTACTCCCCAGGAATGAATCGGGTGTTCCTGGGACGCATGACGTAACCCTGGCTGGCGACGGCCAGTCCACCCGGACCCTTTTCGTGATTTTCCTCACCGATGCCGCGCTCGCCATGGTCGTGCCGCGGTGGCGCAATGCGACCGACCACCGACTCGCCAAAATTGATGCCGAAACCGAATAGCGTAACTAAGCCGACGAGCAACGCGAGCACGGGAATCGGGGCTCGCACCCGCTCGGTCTGCAATTTGCCGAGGGGGCGCATGTTCAGCCTGAGCACGCGGATCGGAAAACCTCAATCGGCCATCTCGTAGCCGGCTTCGTCGATCGCGGCGCGGACCACGGCGCTGTCCACCGGCCCATCGCTGGTTATCCGGACCCGGCCGGCGGCGAGGTCGACCTGCACGTCGGTGACGCCCTCGATCGCCCCGACCTCCTCGGTCACTGCGGTAACACAGTGTTGGCAGACCATGCCGGTGACGGTGTACTCGCTGACCGTGGCGGTGTCCCCCATGTGTTGACCTCCTGGATCGGTTGCAGTGACTCGGCAATGCGTCACGAGCGAACTAGGCGAGCAATCGCGTCAGCGGCTTCCTTGACCTTGACTCCGGCATCAGCGCGATCCGCCGCTGCGTCGACGACGCAGGTGGCCATGTGTTCCTCGAGCAGTGCCAGGGCGAAGGATTGCAGGGCCTTGGTGGCGGCCGAAACTTGGGTCAGCACGTCAATGCAGTACTGGTCTTGCTCCACCATGCGCTGCAGCCCGCGGATCTGCCCCTCGATCCGGCGTAGCCGGTTGAGGTATGCCTCCCGATCCTTGGTGTAGCTGGCCACCGAATCGTCCTCTCTTCGACTCCGCACATCCCCTGATCGATACCCCCACCAGGTAACTAAGATACCCCCGACTGGTATCGATCCCTCAACGCTGGAGAGTTTCGCGCTCGCCGGTTTACCTTGCAACAGTTATGTGGGCACCAGTACTACCCACACCGGGCCGGGTGCGAATGTCAACGCGGAACCATCCGGCAGGGTGTAAGTGGTGACCGCGTCGGGAGTGCGGCGGGACCAGTTCCCCGAGAAGGCCTGCCCGTCGCGCAGCACGACCGCATCACCGGAACCGACTGTCGCTGCGAATGGCGATGGTGACCCCGCTGCGTCGCGGATTCCGGCGTCACGCACTTGTACTCGCTGCAAGACCACGGTGGCCGCGCTGGGCCGCGGCCCAGATGCCGACGTGAGTGGCTCGCCATCCATGGATATCAGCCACCTGCTCTCAGCAGGTGCCCATTGCACTCCGATGGTGGTGGCGGGGTAGGTGACATCGGTTTGTTGGACTGGGTGGCCGCCCGGCGGCGTGGGTCCGAAGCGGAACCCGATATCGCGTGGTGGTGCGCCGCCTTGGCGCAGCAGGTTGGCATCGCCAAAGAGGTTGTGCGGCATCTGCCGTCTACGGTCCCGGCGATAGTCGTCCGGCCTCGTGAGCGCGGAGACATCGAGCAGTGGCGCGCGCGCCACCAGCGCACCCACCGAAGGCGCGGCCCCGGAGAACGCTAAGGCAGGCCGACCGAAATTAGCCAATAACTCCACGTCAGACGCCCGCGTGCTGCGCACTGGCCCGACCACCGGGGGAACCTGGGACTGGTAGATCGCAAGCAACCGGCTCAGCCCGCCCTCGACCGGCTCGACGTAAACCAGATCCGCTTGCTCAAGCCCGCGCTGCGGGCGGGCCACCGCAGCATTGTCAATCTTGACTCCGAGTACTGGCGCGTTGAGGTCGGTGGGTAACCCGGTGAACGGTGATATCGGCGGTGGCGCAGGCGGCGCATCAGGCACCGCGGTGCGTGCGGGGCTGGACATCGGCTCGGGCCCTACCTGACGTGATGACATCGAACGCGGTGTGCCCGAGGCGTCCCCGGCCGCGGATACCGGGCCCGCCGCGGACGACGGCGTGAGCGCAACGTAACTAGAGCGGGAGAGCACGGCAATGGGCAGTGCATACACCAGCAGGAGCAGAGCGAGCACGCGCAGTACGTGTCCCCTTCGGCCCATCACTGCCACCGCCTCGCCTACCCATGATGCAACGTTGAGTAACACTTCATACCAGCGCTGATCGGTGCAGGTGAAATCATGACCCGCCAATCGGTCGCGGCGCCACACTGGCTAGCAACGGTACGTAGGCTACTTCTGCCGTTAAGTGCCCGATCGCGCAGGACAGTTATTACTGTGGGTGATGTCCTGTTCCCTCAATCTGGCATTCCAGCCAGAGGATGACAAAGAGTCGCTTGCCGATTACGCTGAGGGAGATAGCTCAACGTCACTATCGGGGGCACCTAGTGAGTGTGAGCCATGGGCTTGAGCACGCAGCACCGTTGCGCGGCCTGGTGGCTTTGCACCTACGGCGGTGGAAGCTGTGGGGCGAGCGGAAGATCGTCATCGGCTATGTGCTGGCCGTGGACATCGCGGCGGTGGCACTGGCTGCTGGAGTGATAGCGGCCGTCCCGGTCAGCTCCGCTGACCTGTACCGGTTCGGGTTGCTGGCGGCCGGAGCGGTCATTCATCGAGAGATGGTTCGCCGTATTGAGATCCTTCGGGAGCGAGCGGCAGGCCATGGCCCGCTGACCGACCTCACCTCTATGTGGATCTTTGCGGCAGTGTTGTCCGTTCCGCTGCCGCTGGTATTTGCCATGACTGCGATGGTCGGTCTGCACTCATGGTTTCGGGGCAGCGCCGCCAGGCTGTACCGCAAGCTGTTCTCCGGCGCGACGATGATGCTGGCAGCTACGGCTGCTGTCACGCTGCTGCAACTGTGGCAGCCCAGTGAGTATCCGATCATTCCGCAAGGCCCGTCTGGGCTGGCGGTGCTGTTGGCCGCCGCGGCAGTGTACTGGCTGGTGAACGTCGTCATCGTGGCCGGCGCCGTGATGATGTCCGATCCCCTACAGTCCGCCCGTCAAGCATTGGGCGACATCAACGAGCAGGTCGTCGTGGCGGCCGCGCTCGGGCTGGCCGTGGCGGTGGCCATGATGCTGGCCTACCAGCCGTGGCTGGTCTTTGCTCCGCTGGTCGCTGTCTACCCGCTACACCGGGCACTGCTGCTCCCGCACTTCCAGCAGGCCGCCCGCACCGACTGCAAGACAGGACTGCTCACAGCCGGCTTCTGGCGCGAGGAAGCGGAACGGGAACTCCAACGGGCGCGCCGGTTGACCGAGCCGCTCGGGGTGCTGATGCTGGACCTCGACCACTTCAAGTCGTTCAACGACCGAATGGGACACCTGGTCGGTGATCAGCTGCTCCGCGCGGTAGCAGATGAGCTGCGCTCGGAAACCAGGCCTTACGACCTAGTGGGACGATTCGGCGGCGAAGAGTTCGTCATTCTGCTGCCCGGGGTTGGGATCGCTCAGGTCGAACACATCGCAGACCGGCTCCGCGAGCGCATCAGCCGGCTGCGGGTGCTGGTGGATGGTCCGCATGACCGCCCGACCACTGTGGGCGGCATCTCAGTGTCGATCGGCGCCGCGGTCAGACCCGACGACGGTGATGACATCGAACAGCTCGTGCTGGCTGCCGACGGCGCCCTGCTGGCCGCCAAGGCAGCCGGCCGCGACCGCGTCCGCCTAGCTCACCGCTAACCCCCAATCCCTATCTCGACATGGAGACATGTCGGGGTTATAGAGTCGGCTAATACCCCGATATGGCTCGATGTCGGCGGCGGTGGGAGGCGCGTGGTGAGCGAAGGGGGCGAGCTTACCCGGCTGGGAACACGCGAGTTGGTTACACGAGCCCGCGCGGTCCGCGACACCACCTACGGCACGCGGTTGACCTACTCCCCCAAAGTGTTCCTGCCATTGACCATGCTGTGCCGGGACCGCTGCGGCTATTGCACCTTCGCTCGTGCTCCCCGCGAGTTGCCATCGCCTTACCTGGAGCTCGACGAGATCCTCTCCATCGCTAGTCAGGGGGCGCAACTCGGATGCCATGAGGCGCTGTTCACCCTGGGTGAGTGCCCTGAGCAGCGTTATCCGTCGGCCCGACGCTGGCTTGCCGACCACGGCTACGACTCCACGGTGGACTACCTGGTGGCGGCGTGCCGGGCAGTGCTCGAGCAGACCGGTTTGCTACCGCACGCCAACGCCGGCGCGTTGGGCCACTATGAGCTGGCCGCGCTGCGGCCAGTGACCGCCAGCCAAGGGATGA
>DATELN010000046.1:0-2370 GCA_035276605.1 Pseudonocardiaceae bacterium
GCAGGTGCGCCGGGGCGACCTGATGCGAATCCGCCCGGGGGAGAAGATCCCGACCGACGGTGAGGTGATCGACGGCGCCAGCGCGGTGGACGAATCGATGCTCACCGGGGAATCCCTAGCGGTGGATAAGGTGCCGGGCGCCACCGTAGCCGGTGCGACGGTGAACACCAGCGGTGTGCTGACCGTACGAGCCACCAGGGTGGGTTCGGAAACCGCACTGGCTCAGATCGTCTCGCTGGTCTCTGCCGCGCAGGCCGGTAAGGGCCACGCGCAGCGCCTCGCCGACCGCATCTCGGCCATCTTCGTGCCCACTGTGGTGATCATCGCGCTGGGCACCTTCGCCGGCTGGTGGTTGCTGGCCGGGAATCCGGTCGGTGGGTTGGTGGCCGCAGTAGCAGTGCTGATCATCGCCTGCCCCTGTGCGCTGGGGTTGGCCACCCCCGTGGCCGTCCTGGTCGGTACCAGCCGAGGCGCCCAGCTCGGCATTCTCATCAAGGGTATCGAGGTACTCGAGCGCACTCGGAAGATCACCACGGTGCTGCTGGACAAGACTGGCACGCTGACCCGTGGTCAGATGTCGTTGACCGACGTCGTTGCCGGCCAAGGCACCGACGAGCGGGAGTTACTGCGTTGCGCTGGTGCCGTGGAGGCCGACAGCGAGCATCCCGTTGGGCGGGCCATCGCCGTGGCGGCCCGAGACCGGACGGGCGAGCTGCCTGCGGTACGCGGGTTCGATTCCGTGGCTGGCCACGGGGTGCGCGCCGAGGTGGTGGGCACCACCGTCTGGGTGGGCCGGCGCATGCTGATCACCAGGGCCGGACTGGTGCTTCCCCCATCCCTGGAGCAGGCCGCCGGGCGGCTGGAGAGCCGCGGCCGGACCGCCGTGTTCGCCGGCTGGGACGGCCAGGTTCGCGGTGTGCTCGCCCTGTCCGACACGGTGCACGACGGGGCCGCCGAAGTGGTGACACAGCTGCATCGGATGGGCCTGCAAGTGGCGATGATCACCGGTGACAATGCGCGCACCGCGGACGCGATCGCCGCTCAACTGGGCGTTGACCGCGTGCTGGCGGAGGTGCTGCCAGGTGACAAGCGAACCGAAGTCCAGCGGCTGCAGGCGGCCGGCGAGGTCGTCGCGATGGTCGGCGACGGCGTCAACGACGCGCCCGCATTGGTGCAGGCGGATCTGGGAATCGCGATCGGCACCGGCACCGACGTCGCGATCGAGTCGAGTGACCTGACCCTGATGCGGGGCGAGCTATCCGGCGTGCCCACTGCGATCCGGCTTTCGCGCCGGACTTACCGCACCATCCTGCAGAACCTGGGCTGGGCGTTCGGCTACAACGTAGTAGCTATCCCGCTGGCCGCGCTGGGGCTGCTCAACCCGATTATTGCCGGCGCCGCGATGGGTTTGTCCTCGGTGAGTGTGGTCACCAACTCGCTGCGGTTACTGCGCTTTCGTCCGTATTCCAATCACACTGCGGCGGTGCCGCAGCCGGGCGACGCCCGTGCCGTGCGGGATTCCACTGTCCATACCCGGATTCACCTACCTGGTCAGCGGCTGGGGCATGCACCAGGTCGACTACGCGCGAGGCGGGTGGTGCGCCCGAAAGCCGGTCCCCGAGGGTCGTGACATGGCAGTTCGGGAGCATCGAAAACAAGGCCTTGCGGTATCGGCACTGCGCCGTGGGAGGCCGGCGCACCGGACAATCGCGGCAATGATGATCACGCTGTTAACCTCAGGGCTCCTCGCGTCATGTGGAAGCGGACCGCCGCCTCCCAGCACCCCACCGGCTGGCGCGCAGACGTTTACCGGATTGGCCCGAGACCATGTCCAGGGCCATGTCAACTACCCGCAGAACCCACCGGTCGGAGGGAGCGCACAGCTGGCGGCCAGCCCGCCGTAGCCGACCACAGATGGCCAGACCGACCAGCTAGGGGAGCACCTCGACTTTGCGGCGGGTGTCCGCGACGATCCAGGAGTGAGTTGCGGCTCGCCGGACGCCAACTGGCCACTCGTCGGGCGAGCGGCCGAGCTGAAGCGAGCCCGTACGCTGCTGCGTGCACGCCGTGGTGCACTCGTGCTCGCCGGGCCGGCTGGCGTCGGGAAGACGCGGTTGGCAACTGAGTGCCTTGGTCTGGCGGCAACCTGGGGTTTTGTGCCGCTTCGAGTCTCGGCCACCCAATGTGCCTCGGGGCTGCCATTCGGAGCCTTTGCCTCTGTCGTGCCCGACCTTGCTCCGAGCCCGGACCTGCTGCAGGTGCTGCGCACGATTGCCGATGCGATCGTCGGGCGCGGTCAGGGTAAGCCGGTGGCAGTCCTGGTCGACGATGCTCACCTGCTCGATCAGCCCTCGGCCGCCCTCACGCAGC
>DATELN010000047.1:0-3446 GCA_035276605.1 Pseudonocardiaceae bacterium
CGTGGTGATGGGTGTTCGAGAGATCGTGGAGATCGGGTGGGCTGATGCGTTAGCGCCGGTCGCGGGTCGCGTCGCCGCGGCTGGGACGTTCCTGCGGACCGAGATCGCTGCGGGACGGCGCTACCTGCCTGCTGGGGGCAACATCTTGCGGGCCTTCACCCAGCCGTTCGATTCAGTGCGGGTGCTTATCGTCGGCCAGGATCCGTACCCGACTCCCGGCCACGCGGTCGGGCTGTCGTTCTCGGTCGAGCCGGGCGTGCGGCCACTGCCGCGCAGCCTCGCCAACATCTTCCGGGAGTACAGCGACGACCTTGGGTTGCCCACCCCGTCCACCGGGGATCTGAGCCCGTGGGCCGAGCGTGGTGTGCTGCTGCTCAACAGGGTGCTCACGGTGGAACCTGGACGCCCGGGCTCGCACCGCGGCAAGGGCTGGGAGGAGGTCACCGACCAGGCCATCCGAGCGCTGGTGGCGCGCCCTGCGCAGCCGCTGGTGGCGATCCTGTGGGGCCGAGACGCCCGCACCTTACGTCCCATGCTGACCGATGTCCCGTGCATCGAGTCCGCGCATCCATCACCCATGTCGGCTGATCGCGGATTTTTTGGCTCCCGCCCGTTCAGCCGCGCTAACGCTTTGCTCGCGGATCTGGGCGCCGAGCCCATCGACTGGACACTGCCCTAACGAAAGCCTGTCCTGTGCGGGTAGTCAGGCGCGGGCGACCTTACCTGCCTTGAGGCAGGACGTGCAGACATTCAGACGCTGGCGTCGACCAGGGCTGACTTCGGCCCGGACGGTCTGGATGTTCGGGTTCCACCGGCGATGCGTCCGCCGGTGCGAGTGCGAGACCGACATGCCGAAGCCCGGTCCCTTGCCGCAGACATCGCACACGGCAGCCACGTCACACACTCCCTGGGTTCGTCGTGAAGGTGGCACACCCGATACCGGGCGGCCCAGTAAGGGTAACCCGGCTGTGCGTGCCGCTGCGCACCGGGGACGACTGTGCGCCGCCCGGCGGGGTTGCCGATTGGGTAACCTTCAACGTTAGCCACACCCCGGGCCCGATGAAGGCGGTGAGAAGCCGCGGTGTTGCAGTCGCTGGACGGGGCGGCGGTCCGTCGCTGGGCAACCACCTGCTGTGAGGCGCTGGCGGCGCACCGTGATGAGATCGACGCGCTCAACGTGTTCCCGGTGCCCGACCAGGACACTGGTTCGAACCTGCTGGCCACTATGCGAGCCGGACTGGACGCGGTGCTGCAGGACCACCGTGACGAGCGGGACGTCGCGCCGGGCAGCACGGTGGCGATGCTGGCTCGCGGCGCATTGATGGGAGCGCGCGGCAATTCCGGGGTGATCCTGTCGCAGGTGCTGCGTGGCCTGGCGGAGCCACTCATCAGAGCAGACCTCCAGGCGCAGGCGCAGGCGCCGGTCTGGGACGGTGCGGCGCTGCGAGCGGGTCTATGCCGGGCCGATGAGCTGGCCAGGGAGGCAGTGTCCGACCCGGTGCCTGGGACGGTGTTGACCGTGCTGCACGCGGCGGCGCAGGCAGCCGCGAGGGTGCGCTCCGACGACATCGGCGAGGTGGCGTCGGCGGCCACTGCCGCTGCGGCTGGCGCGCTGGCCGACACCCCTCGCCAGCTGGCGGTGCTGGCTAGCGCAGGTGTGGTGGACGCGGGCGGTCGCGGGTTGACCCTGTTGCTGGAGGCGTTGCTGGCGGTGGTGTCCGAGCGCCCCGGCGCGATGGTGCACAGCCGCCCGATCATCTCGCAGGCACGGCATACCGTGGGAGAATGTGGCGCCACGGCGGACGCGTACGAGGTGATGTACCTGCTCGAGGGCGCCGACGATGGGGGGATCAACCGGTTACGCGCTGAACTCGCCACGCTGGGCCACTGCGTGGCGGTGGTTGGTACCAGCCCGGACTGGGACGGACCGGCGTTGTGGAATGTGCACGTGCACTGTTCCGATGTCCGTGCTGCAATCGATGCCGGGCGCCAAGTTGGCCGGCCACATCGCATCAACGTCACGCGGTTAGCCGATCCGGTTGCTGACCACGCGGTGCTCGTCCTGACTGCCGGAGTGGGCGTCGCGCAGCTGTGCCGCCGCGCCGGCGCTGTCACCGTGCCGGCCACCAGCAGCGTTGCCGACCTGTGCGCGGTCCTTGCCGCCAACCCGGCCCGGCACGTCACCGTACTCACCGAACCCAGCGCCACGAGCGTCGCCGAGTCTGCCGCCACGCAGGCCCGAACTACTGCTCATGACGTGGGGGTCGTGGTGGCGGCGTCTGCGGTGCAACTTCTGGCCGCGGTCGCGGTGCACGACGGCGCCCGCCACCCGGCGCAGGACCGGATGGCCATGACCGATGCGGTGACCGCGATGCGCTGGGGTGAACTCGTCACCACTCAGGGCGAGCCCGGCGGGTTCGTCGGCATACTGGGCGACCAGGTTGTCCTGACTAACCGGGACGCACTGGCGGCAACCCGCAAGTTGGTGGCGCATTTGTTGGCAGCTGGCGGGGAGCTGGTGACCGTGCTGCTCGGCCAGGAGGCCCCCTACGGTTTCGGAGAGGTGCTGACCAAGCAACTGCGGCCAGTGCATCCCCAGGCCGAGATCATGGTTTATGCCGGTGACATGCCGCAGCGGGTGTTACTGGTAGGGGTGGAGTGAACAGTGGCCGGCATCGATGATCCGCTGCATCGGGTGATCGACTCGAAAACCGCGGCACTGCTGGCCCGCGAGATCGACGTGCACACCGTGGGTGATCTGCTGCGCCACTATCCGCGCCGCTACGCCGATCAGGGGCAGCTCACCCCCATCGCCGGGCTTGCGGTGGGGGATGACGTCACCGTGGTCGCCGAGATCCGCAGCTGCTCGTCGCGCCGGATGCAACACAAAGAAGGCACCATCCAAAGCGTGGTGATCTTCGATGGTACCCGCACGATGAACCTTACGTTTTTCAACCAGCACCGATTGTTGCCCAAAGTGCTTACCCAAGGCCGCAGGGGGTTGTTCGCCGGACGGGTGACGACGTACGGCAACAAGCGCGCCTTGCAGCTCACGCATCCGAGATTCCAGCTGCTTGACGGTGACGCGGACAAGCTCGCTGAGTTCGCCCGTCGCCTGATCCCGGTCTATCCCGCCACCAAGGACCTGCCGTCCTGGACCATCCAACTGTGCGTGCGGCAGGTCTTCGATCTCCTGGACGACCCGGAAGACCCGCTGCCGGCTGGTTTGCGCGCCCAGCACCAGTTACTGGGATTGGCTGCGGCGTTGCGGGCGGTGCACCGCTCCGAAGACCGTACCGAGATCGCCGCGGCGCAGCGCCGGTTGAAGTGGGACGAGGCGATGGCGGTGCAGCTCACCCTCGCGCGGCGGCGCCACGAGGTGGCGCGCCGCCCCGCTCCGGCCTGCCCGCTCCGGCACGGCGGCCTGGCCGCCGCGTTCGATGCCG
>DATELN010000048.1:0-16824 GCA_035276605.1 Pseudonocardiaceae bacterium
TCCACTGGCGAGCCGCAGTTCATCCGCCGGGTGTTCGAGGAGTTCGGCGCGGCGGCACAGCGGACCGGGGCCAGCCTGATTACCGCATTCGGCCACGACTATGTGCCCGGCAACCTCGCCGGTGCGCTAGCGCTGCAAGACCCGCGCGGATCGGTGCATCGGGTCGAGGTCGCGTACCTGATCAGCGGGGTCGGCCGGGCGCAGGTGATCAGCCGGGGCACCTTCCGATCGGCTGCCGGGTTGCTCACTGAGCGCAGCTTTACGTGGCGCGACGGCATCCGGCCGGAACCCACTGCGTCCCGGATACGCATCCTCAAGGTCGGCGGGCTGGACTGCCCAGCGGTGGCGGTCGGCGCCACCGAGCATTACGCGTTGCCCCGACTCGCCGGCGCGGGATTGTCCGAAGTGGACGTCTACTTCGGCCGTTACACCTCCGCGACTGTGCTGGTGCAGCTGGCCTGCCGGGCGATTCCGGCGCTGCTGGCGTTACCCGGCGCCCGGTCGGTGGCCGCCGCGATCGGGACGCTCGCGCAGCGCTACGTCGCCGAGGAGCCTGACCCTGGCGCGTTGGCGCGCGTCAGCTCCCACGTTCTGGCCATCGCCTATGACGCGTCCGGCGCCAAGCTGACGCAGGTCAGTCTCGAATGCGGCGATCCCTACCAGCTCACCGCGGATCTGCTCGCCTGGGGTGCGCAGCGCGCCGCCGAGCACGGTGTGTCCGGGTCGGGGGCGCTGGGCCCCGTCGAAGCCTTCGGTCTTGATGCGCTAGCAGCCGGGGCGCGCGAGGCGGGCCTGCGACAGGCTCAGCATGATCGCTAAAAGTGAGTTCTCACCGTGCAGCGCCGCACGGTGAGAACTCAGTTTCGGCCATCATGGCGACGGTTCTGGCGCCTGACACAATCGGCGGCTAAGGCTCGGTGTTGGGCCGAGCGCGCCTGGCTACCATGGCCCGGTGGCAGCCAGGGATACCGTCCGAGTCGGTCGGGTGCTGCTCGCGGTGCTGGTCGGGTTGGTCTCGATAGGGCTGGGGTGGCTGCTGTGGCCCCCCGCCGGTGGCGGTCAGGTCCGCACGGCCAAGGCCACGGTGGTGGAGTCGGTGCTGTGCGGGCCACCCGATGCCGAGGACCTCGTGCACGTCGAACTGATCGGCGATCGGGTGCTGCCGGCCCGCCTGGATGGGTGCGGCCACCGGCTCGGTGAGGTGCTGTCCGTCGAGGTGCCCAACCCGCTGCCGGCGGGGGAGTGGGTCGCGCGCCTGGCGGGGACTGGAGTTCCCACCGTCGCCCGGGACGGGCAGCGGTTAGCCGCGATCGGCGTTGCGATCGCTGGAATTGCCGGAGCGCTGCTGGCATGGCGGCTGCGCGGCGGCTGGATGGCCGCCCACCGTAGGGTGGGCCCATGACCCGCATCCCCTCGCCCACGGTTGAGCTGCACCGCGAGACGCTGTCCAACGGGCTGCGGGTGGTGCTCAGTCCGGACCGATCCGCGCCGGTAGTCGCTGTGGGTGTGCACTACGACGTTGGATTCCGCTCCGAGCCGCAAGGCCGCACCGGGTTCGCGCACCTGTTCGAGCATCTGATGTTCCAGGGCAGCGAAAGCCTCGAGAAGCTCGCACACTTTCGCCACGTGCAATCTTCGGGCGGCTCGTTCAACGGTTCGACCCACCCCGACTACACCAACTACTTCGAGGTCGTGCCGTCGGCGGCACTGGAGCGCGCGCTGTTCATCGAAGCCGACCGGATGCGGGCTCCCCGGCTCACCGCGGACAACCTGCGCAACCAGGTTGACGTGGTCAAAGAAGAGATCCGGCTCAACGTGCTGAACCGGCCCTACGGCGGGTTTCCGTGGATCACGCTGCCACCGGTGCTCTACGACACCTTTCCCAATACGCACAACGGCTACGGGGATTTCTCGGAACTCGAAGCGGCCACCGTGGACGACTGTGCGGCGTTCTTTGACGTCTATTACGCCCCGGGTAACGCGGTGCTCACAGTGTCCGGGGATTTCGCGGTGGAGGAAGCGCTCGAGCTGGTGAACCGTCACTTTGGAGACGTGCCCGCTCGTCCGGTACCGCTACGCCCGTCTTTCGCCGAACCACCACCGGAAGGCGAGCGCCGGCATCGCTATTCCGACGCGCATGCGCCGTTGCCCGCACTGGCACTTGGGTACCGGATGCCCGATCCGGCCGCTGGTTTCGAGGACTACCTCGCCTATGAGGTCGTTGCTGCAGTGTTATCTGACGGGGACTCCTCCCGCCTCGAGCAGCGTCTCGTGCACACCGACGCGCTGGTTACCGAGGTCAGCGCGGGCTGTGGTGTGTTCGGTGCGCCGCTGGATGCCCGCGACCCGGACACCTTCCTCATCACCGCAATCCATCCCGCCAGCGTGGACGTCGAGGCGGTGCTCGCCGCGACCGATGAGGAGATCGCCCAACTCGCCGCAGACGGTCCGGAGCCCGATGAGCTGGCCCGGATCACCGCTCGCTGGGCTGCGACGCTGTTTCGGGAGCACGACCGGGTGGTGAGCCGGACGATGGGCATCGGCGCCTTCGAACTGCTGCACGGGCGTGCCGAGCTGATCACCGAACTGCCGGCCTTGGTGGCCGGGATGTCCGCTGAGCAGGTCGCGAAGGCGGCCAGTCAGCTGCGGCCCGACTCCCGTGCGGTACTGATCGTTGAACCAGTCGGGAAGCAAGAGGCAGCGTGATGAGCCACCGCAGCGCCGAGGAGATCGGCCGGACTGAGCTGGGGCCGCGTCCGCTACCGCCGCTGGGCCCGCCGCGCAATCCCAGTGCACCGCAGGCGGTGGATACCGTGCTGGACAACGGCCTGCGAGTGCTTGCTGTGCGGCGGCCTGCGGTGCCAATGGTCGAGCTGCGACTGCGGATTCCGTTCGGTGGCACGCATCGCACTCACCCGGCCCGCGCCGAGCTGCTGTCCGCCACACTGCTGCAAGGCACGCCGCGGCGGGACCGGTTCGCCATCGACAAGGCGCTCGCCGCTGTCGGTGGTGATCTGATGGCCACGGTGGATCCCGAGCACCTGTCGGTGTCGGGATCGGTTCTGGCCAGTGGGTTAGACGTGGCACTCGATGTGCTCGGCGACGCGCTCACCGCGGCTTCCTATGCCAGCGCCGAAGTCCTCCGGGAGCGCAACCGCTTGGTTGAGCGGCTCACGCTGAGCCGCTCAAGGCCGCAAGTGATCGCCCGGGAGGCATTGCAGCGGCGCCGCTACGGCAACCATCCGTTCGCCCGGGAATGGCCGCAGCCCGACGATGTCGCTGCCGTGACGCCCGCCGCTGCGCGTGCGCTGCATCGCCGGTCGGTGGTGCCCCGCGGTGCTGTGCTGGTTCTCGTGGGCGACATCGTGCCGGAGCGCGCGGTGGAGTCGGTCGCGTCAGTGCTGGCGGGCTGGCAGTCTGACCACCCGGCTGTCGGGCTCGCCGCGTTGCCTGCCCTCACGCCTGCTGACGTGCAGCTGGTGCACCGCGACGGCGCGGTGCAGTCGCAGTTGCGCCTGTCCGCGCAGGCGGTGCCGCGCGACGACGAACGTTATCCGGCGTTGCAGCTGGCGAACCTGGTGTTCGGTGGGTATTTCTCGTCTCGCTGGGTGGAGAACATCCGTGAGGACAAGGGGTACACCTATAGTGCGCACTGCGGCCTTGAGTTCACCTCCTCCGGGGCCACGTTGCTCGCTGAGGCGGACACCGCAAGCGAGGTCACCGCGGCCGCGCTGCTGGAAACCCGCTATGAGTTGGGCCGGATGGCTGTTGCACCTCCCGACGAGGCCGAGGTGGACAACGCCCGGCACTACGCGATCGGAGCGCTGACCATCAACACCGCATCCCAGCGAGGGTTGGCCGGCCAGCTGGTGACCTTGGCTAGCCTGGATCTGGACCTCGACTGGCTGCTCACCCACGCCAGCCGGCTACGGACCGTCACAGTGGGGCAGGTCACCGAGGCTGCAGCGCATTTCTTTGCGCCCAGCCGGTTTACCGGTGTCGTGGTGGGCGACGCCAAGCGACTGGCCGATCCGCTAGCCGCTTTGGGCAGCGTGGAACTGCCATGATCGGCGTGCTACGTGCGGTCAGAAGATGTACAAGCCGATCGCCCATCCCGCGCTAGTGATTACCACGACTATGAGGGTCCAGAGGATGAGCCGCGGAGCGGTCATCCACACCCCGGGCTGAGCTCGCTGGCGAGGTGCAACCTGAAGGTCTGCGGCATGGCGCCGCATGTGCGCAGTGAGTTCTCGTTCCCACCTTTTTCGGTCGCTGATCTTCACTGGCACACCGCCCCCGCCGTCAGCCGCTGCCGACCAAGCACGTTGAACATCATAACGCTTGGTGGTCGATTTTTGGCAGGCTGCAGCGAGGCAGCGGTTAGGCAGGGCTGGCTGCGATGATCTGATCGATGGTGGGGTTAGTCAGCACTGAACCGTCCGGCAGCAGCACGGTCGGCACCGTCCGGTTTCCTCCGTTGACGCCAGCGACAAAAGAAGCGGCGGTCGCGTCGTGCTCGATGTCCACTTCCCGGAAGCCGATGCCTGCCCGCTCCAGCTGCGCCTTGAGCCGCCGGCAGTATCCGCACCACACCGTTGAGTACATCGTCAGATCCTTCACGCTCAGCATCAACGCCGAAACCCTGCGCGATGTTCCGCGCAGCGTGTTGGATACGTCACCTGAAGCGCTGCCGGCCGGTGGGAGGATGCGGCGTGTGGGGCCTCAGGGGGATCCGCTCGACGGGCTTGACGACGAGCAGCGCGCCGCGGTGTGTGCGCCGCGGGGACCGGTCTGCGTGCTCGCCGGAGCCGGCACCGGGAAAACCCGCACCATCACCCGGCGGATTGCCCAGCTGGTCCGATCCGGCCATGTCGCACCAGGGCAGGTTCTTGCCGTGACGTTCACCGCGCGCGCGGCGGGCGAGCTGCGCACCCGGCTGCGGGAACTGGCGGTAGGCGGCGTGCAGGCCCGCACTTTCCATGCCGCGGCGCTGCGCCAGCTGCGTTACTTCTGGCCCCGGGTGGTCGGGGACGAGCTGTGGCCGCTGCTGGAGCACAAGCCGCGGCTGGTGAGCCAGGCCGCACAGCGAGCCGGGGCGAGCACCGGCGCCGACGATGTCCGTGACTTCGCCGGTGAGATCGAATGGGCGAAGGCAAGCCTGGTCAGCCCGGCGGATTATGCCGCCGCGGTGGCCGCGGCCCGGCGGGACGCACCGGCACCGGTGGCACAGGTCGCGGCGGTCTATGCCGGATACGAGGAACTCAAGAACCGCAACCGGGTGCTGGACTTCGATGACATCCTGCTGCACACGGCAGCCGCGGTCGAGGCGGACCCGGATGTGGCGCAGGAGTTCCGGGACCGTTACCGCTGTTTCGTCATCGACGAATACCAGGACGTCACCCCGCTGCAACAGCGGCTGCTGGACGCGTGGCTGGGCGGCCGTGATGACCTCACCGTGGTCGGCGACGTCAACCAGACCATCTACTCCTTCGCCGGCGCGACTCCCGGTTTTCTGCTGGAGTTCAGCAGGAGGTTTCCGGAAGCGGTGACGGTACGGCTACACCGCGACTACCGGTCGACACCGCAGGTCGTGTCCCTGGCGAATCGGGTCATCTCCCGGGCTTGCAGCCGCCCGGCTGGTGCGCGGCTGCCGTTGGAGGGGCAGCAGCCGGCCGGTCCTGAGCCGACGTTCGCCGAGCATGACGACGAACCCGCGGAGGCCAGTGCCGTGGCGGCGTCGATCCAACAGTTGCTGCGTGACGGCGTCCTTGCTGCTCAGATTGCCGTGCTTTACCGGGTCAACGCCCAGTCTGAGGTGTACGAGCAGGCCTTGGATGCGTTGGGGATTCCCTTTCAGATTCGCGGTGGTGAGCGTTTTTTCCAACGTCCGGAGGTGCGCAACGCTATTTGGGCGCTGCGGGCAGCAGTCACCGCGAGTGCCGGCGATACCGAAACCGAGTTGGGCGCCACCGTGCGGGCGGTACTGGCCCGGCAGGGACTTACCGCGGATCCTCCGGCGGGCAGCGCCGCTCGGTCTCGCTGGGAGTCGCTGCGCGCGCTGGCTGCACTGGCTGATGACCTCGCCACCAGCCTTCCCCAAGCCGACCTCGGCCGGCTTGTCGCCGAGCTCGATGCTCGCGCCGAGGCCGCGCATCCTCCTGCGGTGCAAGGCGTGACGTTGGCGTCGTTGCACTCGGCCAAGGGCCTGGAGTGGGATGCGGTGTTCCTGGTCGGGCTTGCCGACGGGACACTGCCCATTCAATACGCCGACGGTGACCAGGCTGCGGTGGAGGAAGAGCGCCGTTTGCTGTACGTCGGAATCACCCGAGCCCGCCGCTGGCTGGCGCTATCCTGGGCGCTGTCTCGCAGTCCAGGCGGGAGGCCTTCCCGGCAGCGCAGCCGCTTCCTGCACGGTTTGACACCCGTGCCCGCCGGCAGCTCCGGTGGGCGCAAGAAACTCCCAAAATAATTCGGTTGCTGGTGTATCAGCAGGGGCCTACCCTCGCTCCTATCTCCTGGAAGCGGTCGTAATACGCGGCTGACCAGGGTGGATCGCCCA
Source organism: Pseudonocardiaceae bacterium (assembly GCA_035276605.1). Taxonomy (GTDB): domain Bacteria; phylum Actinomycetota; class Actinomycetes; order Mycobacteriales; family Pseudonocardiaceae. The sequence goes on from DATELN010000048.1 coordinate 6,560, forward strand.
GCCACTGCGTGGTGGGCCCGATGGGGAAGGAGGAGTTTCCGATGGAGATGAGCATGACCACCGGTACCCGTTGCTTCCCGCCCTTCGGACCCCTCGCTGTGCCTGGCGGGATTCAGTCCAAGCGCCCGCGGACCGCGCCGTATGGCGGCGCGCGCTGGCTGCTCGCTGAGCGTCCCTTCCACCCCGTCCTCATTAACCCGACGACCGACCGCATGCAGAAGTCCGCATCGGAGCCTTGATTTCCGAGCCAGCAGTATCCGGCTCCTGAAGGCCGCGGACCCCGCAGCGGGATCCGCGGCCTTGGTGTCTTGCGAGGCCCTCATCCCGCGGCCGGCACCACCGAGGAGGAGAGACAAGTGTTGACCGCGACCGTCCCGCTGGACGGCGCAGCATTGCCCGACCTAATGGGTGGGGCACAGCTGGCCAACCTGCTCGATGCCGTGCCTTCCGGCGGGTCGGACACCTTGCCGTGCCGCTCATACCACGACCCGGATCTCTGGTTCGCCGAGTCACCCGCTGAGCTGGAACGAGCCAAGCAGCTGTGTACTGATTGCCCGATCAGGCTCGCCTGCCTAGACAGCGCGTTGTCCCGGCAAGAGCCGTGGGGCGTGTGGGGTGGCGAGATTTTCGAGCACGGTGTGGTGATTCCGCGCAAGCGCCCGCGTGGTCGGCCTAGCAAGGCCGCTCTGGAACGAGAACGCGTGGAGCGCGAGCGCGCCGCACAGGAAACCGCCGCCTGAGGTAGGGGGCTCTTCAAGAGCCCCCTACCCAGGTCCCGGCTGCCCACAACAACTACCAACCCTGCCGCTCGGCCGTGTCGTCCGCCGGTGCACCACCGGCGCCGGCCGATCGCAAGGACCTTGTAGGAGCGCGCCACCATGTTGTTACATGAAGTGATTGCTCGAGACCGAATGCGTGACGATCAGCGTCGGGCTCGCCAGGCGCAGCTGGTCAAGCAGCTGGCCGCCGCTCGCCGCTGGCGACGCCTGGCCCGCTACGCCGACCGGCGCGCCCACCGCGCCGCCGAGCGCCTGTAGCCGTTCCCGCGGCGCCCGACATGGAGACATATCGGCGTTATGGAAGGCATTCTTAGCCCGATATGACTCCATGTCGGGAAAGGGGTCGGGAAGGAGAAGCGGGTTAGCTTAGGGGGCGAATCCAGGTTGCCAACGCGTGGCGATGCTGCGCAGTGGCACGGTGGCATCAAGCTGGCACAACACTCCGAACGTCCCGGTACTGACCCGATGAATCAGCAGGTAGCTCGGCGGCAAGTTCAGCGCTCGCCCGGTCCGAAAATCCGGGCCGGAAAAGTCGCCGACCCGCTCGGCTTGAGCCTGCATCCAGGCCCGGGTGAAGTGGAATGTCTCGGTACGAACCGGATCGGCGAATGGGCTGAGGTAATCCAGTACATCCTCGGCGTGCAGCTGCATGCCTGGCCGGACGAAGCCTTCCGAGCACAGCAGCTCCAGCAACTCCGCCGAGCGCTCCTCGACAGCTAGTCGGACTGCCATCCCGAGGGTGCGCGGTGACCCGCCAGGCAGCTTTGCCGCGGCACCGAAATCCAGCACGCCTAGCCGCCCGTCGTCCAGGCGCAAGAAGTTCCCGGGGTGGGGATCTGCATGCAGCAGCCCGGTGACGGCGGGCGAGCAGGAGTGGAACAGCGACAGCTTGGTACCGATGTCATCGCGCTCGGGCCGTGAACCGTCGCGAATGATCTGTGCCAGGGGAGTACCAGTGATCCATTGCGACACGATCACCTTCGGGGCGCTGGCGACAATCGGGGGGACGGCAATGTCGGGGTGGCCACGAAACGCTGCGGCGAACACCCGCTGGTTGTCCGCCTCGTCGCGATAATCGAGTTCCTCCACCATCCGGTCCCGTAACTCGGACAGCAGCGGCTTGACTTCCATGCCTGGCACGAGCGCCTGAAACAGCCGGCTGAATCTTTGCAGCTGACGCAGATCCGACCGGAGGGCTTCGTCTGCGCCCGGATACTGCACCTTGACAGCGACCTCCCGGCCGTCGTGCCACACCGCCCGGTGGACCTGGCCGATGCTAGCCGCCGCGGCCGGCTCGTCGGAGAAGTCGGCGAAGCGGCGCCGCCATCCCGTGCCGAGTTGCTCGTCGAGCACCCGCCGCACCGACTGTGCGGACATCGGGGGCGCCTGGGCCTGCAGCTTGGTCAACGCCTCCCGATACGGCGCGGCCAGCTGATCGGGGATCGCCGCCTCGAACACACTTAGTGCCTGACCGAATTTCATCGCGCCGCCCTTGAGCTCACCCAGCACGGCGAACAGCTGCTCGGCGGTGCGCGCGGACAGCTGGGCATTGACGTCGTCCGCGTCCTGCCCGACTAGCCGCTTGCCCCAGCCTGCGGCGACCCTTCCAGCCACCCCCAACGGCAGGCTCGCGAGCCGGGCGGTGCGCTGCGTGGCTCGGCGCGGGATGTCGGTCATCGCGGTCTCACAGTGTCATCGTTTCCTTCCCGCCTATTCTGCGTGATGCTGTGGATGGCAGCTGGCCTACGGCATTATCCGGCGCCGCAGCCGCAGCGCGGATGAGCTGGCCGGGGCAGGCGGAGCAAGCTGCCGCGCACCGGGTCGAGCTGCAGCGCTGCACCCCAGGTCGGAGGAATCGGAAGACCGGCTTGTGGCCCAGCGAGCGTGGCGAGCACCTGCTCGACGGTCAGTGCGGCAGCCAGCTGGGTGCAGGCCAGTGCGGCGCTGGGGACCTGCCCGACGAGTTGGGCGGCCAGTTTCGGCCAGGCTGGGTCCCCGTCTGCGCGGTGCAACTGGGCGCAGCGCAGGCAGCCGGTACGTCCTGGCCACACCAACGGACCCACCACGGCCGTCCCCTCGTGGGCGTAGCTGACGAGATGGGGGATCCGACTGCTGAGCAGTTCGGTCACCACTGTGGGCTCCGGCACCACCACGTCGCTGAGCACAATGAGGTCAGGCCGGTGGCGCGCGGCCACGATCACCTCCGGCGCACAGCGGCGCACGGCGTCAGCGGCCGCAGCCGCGCGGGATCTGCCCAGGTCATCCGGAAGGTAGCCGGTGCCCAGGTCTGCGGCACCAACCATTCCATCGGCATCGACCGCAATGTGTCCGACTCCGGCTGCGGCCAGCGCGGTCGCCACCGCTATCCCGACTCGGCCGGACCCGACGACTCGCACCACCGAATTGCGCCGTTGCCGCAGCACCTGGCGAGTCGGGTGACAGCTGTGGACCGACCAGCCCGCGGCTTCGGCGGCCAGCGCGACCCGGTGCCATCCCGGCTGGCCGGCGTCGGCCGCCGCCGCCTCTTGGACCAGACCGCACCGGTGCAGGTCGGCGAGCATCGTGAGAGCTTCCCGACGGCAGGATCCGGACGCTTGCGCCTCGTTGAGCAAATCGGTGGTACTGCACACGCCGTCCATCCGCTTGAGCAGCGCAGCCAGCGGTTCAGGTAGTTCGTCGAGGACCATGGCGCGTTGCGGGTCCAGCCCAATCTGTAGGCAGTTGGGGGAGCGCCACAGCGTGACCCGACCGGGCGCCAGTCGCAGCTGCTCGGGAAGGCTGTCACCGCTAGTCGATGATGCGGCTGGGTCGCCGGGAGAGATCATGACCGTCATCCTGGCTGGCCTCACTCGGCGGCTCAACTAACCGTCCACAGGTTGTCCACAGCTGTGGATATGTTGTGGACAGCTACGGGTACTGGGTGGAGAACTCGTGCGCAGCGTTAGCCGCTAGGCGGTGGTGTCGGACCTTCACCGGACGCATCGGGATCATCCGGTGGCTGCGCCTCACGCGGAGCGTCGGCCGCGGTGCGCTCCAGCGCGGCGATCGGGTCGTCGAGGTCGGCGACATGTCGAGCGGCCCGATCGACGAACGTGGCCGGATTGTCCAGGTCGGCGGCAGTGGGCAGCAGGTCTGGGTGGCTCCACAGGGCGTCGCGGCGTTCCATGTCGTGGGCTTCGGTGAGCTTGCGCCATAGCTCGGCGGCTGCGCGCAGTTTTCGCGGCCGTAGTTCCAATCCGACCAGCGTGACGAAGGTGTGCTCGGCCGGGCCCCCGGATGCCCGCCTGCGGCGCAGCGTCTCGCGGAGCGCCTCGGCACCAGGAAGGCGCTCTCCTAACGCCTCCGCGACCACGACATCCACCCAGCCTTCAATGAGTGCCAGCAAGGTTTCCAGCCGGCTGAGGACCGCCTTCTGCTCTGGGGTGTGCCGTTGCTCGAGCAGGCCGGATGACAGCAGCTGGTGGATGCTCTGCGGGTCTGCCGGGTCAACCTGATGGGCGAGTTCGGACAGCGCGTCGGTGTCCACCCTGATTCCGTGGGCGAACTCCTCCACAGCGCCCAATAGTCGCTGGCGCAGCCACGGTACATGCCCGAACAAGCGGTGGTGGGCGGCCTCTCGGGCGGCCAGAAAAACGATCACTTCCGAGGATTTTCGCTCCAAGCCGGCGGCGAACTGCTCGATAGCGGCTGGCAGCAGTCCTGCGACGCCCAGCGGACCGAGCGGGAGCCCGATCTCGGTGGAGGTCAGTACCTCGCCACCGAGCTGCGCCAGCGCTGTGCCGAGTTGCGAGCCAAATGCCATCCCACCCATCTGCTCGACCATCGCCATCAGGGGACCGGCCGCCTGACGAACCTCGTCGGGCAGCGCGTCGATCCACGAGGCGGCCATCCGGCGGGCTACCGGATCGCACAACCGTTGCCAGGCGGGCAACGTCGCCTCCACCCAGTCGCGCGGCGCCCAGGCAGCCGTGCTGTGCACGCCGGTGGGCAGCGCGGTTGCCGGATCCAGCCACAACTCGGCTAGATGCACCGCATCGGTGACCGCGGTGGCCTGCGCCGCTGAAGGCAGCCCGGTCGTGGACAGCTTCTGCACCGCCATCTGCCTGGCCAGGTCATAGTTCACCGGCCCACCACCACCGCGAGCCGCGCCCTGGCTGATCATCTGACCTAGCTGGGCGAGCATCTGGCCCAGCGCCCCGACGTCGAAGCCACCGGCGCCGAAGGCCGCAAACGGGTTGGTCGGGTCGGGACCACCGCTGCTACCTTCCGGTTTATTCCTCCGGTCGGGGTCTCGAGGATCGTCGGAGCCGAAACCGAAGGGCACGTCACTCATGGGTCCACGGTACGCGGATCCCCGGCACGTACGCTGTTCGCCCGTGACCCGCCGCACCTGGACCCTGCTGGTCAGCCTCGCCCTCGCTGTGGCACTGGGTTTGCTGGGCGCCCTGGCAACGGTGCCCTATGTCGCGCTTGGCCCTGGACCGACGTTCGACACCCTGGGAGTGGTGGCCGGCAAGACGGTGGTGGACATCAAAGGTACCCAGACCTATCCCACTAGCGGGCACCTCAACATGACGACGGTGTCGGTGGTCGACAACGTGACCCTCTACACGGCGCTGGCGTTGTGGGTGTCCCAGCAAGCGGAGCTGGTTCCTCGCGACGAAATCTTCCCGCCAGAGCTGTCCGAGCAGCAGGTGGAGAAACAAAACGAGCAGTTGTTCCGGGACTCTGAGTCCAACGCAAAGGCCGCGGCGCTGCACTACCTCGGTTACCCGATCGATGTCTTGACTGGCCAAGTCCTCTCCGGCGGCGCCTCGATCGGCAAGCTGGCTGTCGGGGATCGGTTGCTGGCACTGGATGGTCACGAGGTGCGCACCGTGCAGCAGGCGGTGGACATGCTTGCTGGTAGTCACCCAGGGCAGCTCGTCCGTGTCCGCTACCAGCGCGGCGATACCTCACCGCAGGAGGCGACGATCAGTCTGGGGACCGGAGCCCAATCGGGTCGCGGCTACCTCGGCGTCTCATTGACCGAGAAGCCCGACGTGCCCTTCACCGTCACCATCAACCTGGGCGACATCGGCGGCCCATCGGCCGGCCTGATGTTTGCGCTGGCCATTGTGGACAAGCTGACGCCGGGTGCGCTGCCTGGCAACACCTTCGTGGCGGGTACCGGCGAGATCAACGCTGCGGGTCAGGTCGGCGCAATCGGTGGTATCCCGCTCAAGATGATCCGCGCTCGGCAGGCGGGGGCCACGGTGTTCTTGGTGCCCGCGGACAACTGTGCCGAGGCGGTACAGCGCGCTCCGGCAGGGCTGCGCCTGGTACGCGTAGGCACCTTGACGGACGCAGTGCATGCGCTGGACCAACTCCGTAACGGCCAACGGCCACCCCACTGCTAGTCGCTCCAGACGCCCAGCGTGCCAACCCGTCACGGCCGAAGGCGCTCTGTGCACCTTGCCGAGCAGCGTCGGCAGAGTCAGCGCAAAGTGGCGAGGAGCGCGCGCAGCAGGTTCGGGGCTAGCTGCGGGTCCTCCACCAACTCGTCGCACCGCTGGTCGGTGGCTGAGCTGGCCCGCAACCGCAGCACACAGGCACCAACACCGTCGCGCAGCACCGCAGCCACCAGCCTGGCCTCCCGCCGTTGCGGATGCTCGGCGGCGGCGCGACGGGCCTGAGCTGGGTCGTCCGGGAGCTCGCCGAGCTCAGCCTCGGCCGCCGGCGGCAATATCAGGATTTCCTGGGCCAATGCGCAGCCGGCGACCGAGTCAGGCCATTCGATACCGGCTAGCGCCGCGTCGAGCTCGCCCTCGGGGAACGCGTCTTGGGCCACCGGAGTAAGCGCTGCCTGCGCATTCACCTGGCCGGCGAGGTCTGGTTGTCTAGCCAGCAAGGTGGCCGTGGCGACCAGGGCGAACAGTTGTGGTTGCTGGTCCCATCCGGCGGCCGCGACGAACTCCTCGACCTCCCGTGCGGTGGCAGGCAACGCGCGGGACAGCACGGAGGGGTGCGGCGGCGTGCTCATCTGGTCATCGTCGCACCGTTGAGGCGGCTGCGCGTACCGACGCGGACACGAGAATCGGAACTCCAGGGCCCTCCGTAGAGTTGGACAGGCAGGACCCAAGCCGGCATGGCACCCGCCGCGCAGGAGTTCCGCACCGCATTGCCGTCGTCGCCAGGAGCGTGTCCTGTGGCCAACCGGCCCTCCGTCGCAGTTCCCGCCTTGTCCCGTCGCGCGCGGATCCTGATCGCCGTCGGGGTGGGGGTGCTGGTGCTCCTCATCATCGGTTCCCGGCTGATCGATGCTTACGTGGACTGGCTCTGGTTCGACGAGGTGGGATTTCGATCGGTGTTCTCCACCGTTCTGGCCACCCGGCTGGTGCAATTTCTGATCGCTGGGCTGCTGGTCGGTGGCCTGCTCGCGGTCAATCTCGTGATCGCATACCGGACCCGGCCGGTGTTCGTACCAGTAGCGGGACCGGATGATCCGGTGGCGCGGTACCGCACCACGATCTTGGCTCGGTTGCGGTTGGTCGGCATCGGGGTACCGCTGCTGGTGGGGTTCATCGCCGGGCTGTCCGCGTTGGGCGACTGGCAGACGGTGCAGATGTTCCTACACGGTGCCAGTTTCGGCGTGTCCGATCCCCAGTTTCACAAGGATGTCAGTTTCTACGCCTTTGACTTGCCGTTTTATCGCAAGCTGTTGGGCTGGGGCTTCGTCATTGTGGTGATTTCCTTCATCGGCGCGCTGATCACCCATTACCTGTTCGGTGGGCTGCGGCTGGCCGGTCGGGGCGCTCAACTATCCGCTCCGGCCCGCGTCCAGCTTGCGGTCTTGGCCGGGGTATTTGTCCTACTCAAAGCGGTGGGTTACTACCTGGATCGTTATAGCCTGCTGTTTTCTCGGCGTAACCCGCTGTTCACCGGGGCCAGCTACACCGACCTCAACGCGGTGCTGCCCGCGAAGCTCATCCTGATGTGCATCGCGGTGATTTGTGCGGTTGCCTTCTTCGTCGGCGCTGTGCTGCGCAACCTGCAACTGCCGGCGATCGCCATCGCGCTGCTGTTGCTGTCGAGCATTCTGGTGGGGGCAGCGTGGCCAGCGGTGCTGGAGCAGTTCGTGGTGCGGCCTAACGCCAACGAGCGTGAGGCGCCCTCCATCCAGCGCAATATCGCAGCGACCAGAGATGCGTATGGCATCACCGACCGCCAGGTCACCTATGAGCAGTACTCGGGGCGTAGCGACGCGTCACCGGCCGACGTGCGGGCTGATAGCGCCACCATCCCGAACATTCGCTTGCTGGATCCCAGCGTGCTGTCCCAGACCTTCACCCAGCTGCAGCAGCGGGAGAACTTCTACGGCTTCCCGGACAAGCTCGACATCGACCGCTACACGGTGAATGGCAAGACGCAGGACTACATAGTCGCGGTCCGGGAGTTGGAGTCGCAGTCGCTGGCGGAAAACCAGCGTACCTGGATCAACCAGCATCTCACCTTCACCCACGGCAACGGCTTTGTCGCCGCCCCGGCGAACACCGTGAACTCGGCGCTGGCCGATGCTGGGTCGGGGGAAGGCGGCTACCCGGTTTTCACCGTGTCGGACACCTCGCGGCAAGGTGATATCCCGGTGACCCAGCCGCGGATCTACTTCGGCGAGCTGATCGACGACTACGCCATCGTCGGCGGCAACCCTGGGGCGTCAGCCAGGGAGTTCGACGGGCGTCCGGAGAACTACACCTACCAGGGCAAAGGCGGGGTACCGCTGGGAAGTTGGTCGCGCCGGTTGATCTTCGCCTCGTACTACGGCGAGCGCAACATTCTGTTCAACCAGGCGATCGGACCGGACTCCAAGATCATTTATAATCAACATCCGAGGGATCGGGTGGAGAAGGTCGCGCCCTGGCTCACCGTCGATGGCGACCCGTATCCGGCGGTGATCAACGGCCGGATCGAGTGGATCCTCGATGGGTACACGACCCTGGACAACTACCCGTACGCGCAGCGCACCGTGCTGGGCAAAGCGACCACTGACTCGCTGACCGGCGTGTCCCGCCTGCCGGACGAGGAGATCAGCTACATCCGTAATTCGGTCAAGGCCACAGTGGATGCTTACGACGGCACCGTGACCCTGTATGCGATGGATGAAAACGATCCAGTACTGCGGACGTGGATGGACATCTTTCCGGGGACCGTTCAGCCCAATGGCGCGATCAGCAATGAGCTGCGGCAGCACTTCCGTTATCCAGAAGACCTGTTCAAGGTGCAGCGAGAGATGCTCGCTCGCTACCACGTCAACAACCCGTCGGTGTTCTTCACCAACGACGACTTTTGGAATGTGCCTGCTGATCCGACCCAGAATCAGCCAGGCGTCGATCAGCCGCCCTACTACGTGCTGGCCGGCTCGCCGAACAGGACCGGGTCGGCCCAGTTCCAGCTCACCAGCGCGCTGGTCAGCCTGCGGCGACCATTCCTGGCGTCCTACATCTCAGTAGCGTGCGATCCGCAGAACTACGGCAAGATCACGGTTCTTGAGCTGCCTAGCGAAGCTCAGACACTGGGCCCTGAGCAGGTCCAGAACCGGTTCGTCTCGTCCGCTGAGGTCAGCAAGGAACTCAACCTGCTGCGGCAGTCCGAGACCGACGTGCGGTTCGGTAACCTGCTCACCTTGCCGGTCGGCGGTGGGCTGCTGTACGTGGAACCGGTCTACATCGAGCGCGCCAACCGGCAAGCGACGTTCCCGCAGCTCAACCGGGTACTGGTTGCCTACGGTGACCGCATCGGATACGACCCGACGCTGCGCGGGGCGCTCAACCAGGTTTTCGGTGCGGGGGCTGGCGATGCGACAGCGTCACCTGGCCAGCAAACCAGGCTTCCCAGTCAGAGTGCCGTGCCACCACCGGCCGCGGCTGGCACCGCCAACCAGGACGTGCGCCAGGCCGTCACCGAAATCGGCGATGCCCTCAAGCGCCTGCGGGCGGCCCAGGCTGCTGGTGACTTCAAGGAGCAGGGTAGGGCGCTGGCCGATCTCGACGCGGCCAGCAAACGGTTCGACGCGGCGTCTAGGGCAGCGGGAGGCGCCGCCGCTCCGCCCCCTGGGGGCGGCGGCTGACCGTCGACCAGTCGATTTGCCCCGCCGGTGACCGTGCGCGTAGAGTTGCGTTAGCAACGCGGGGTGGAGCAGCTCGGTAGCTCGCTGGGCTCATAACCCAGAGGTCGTAGGTTCGAATCCTACCCCCGCTACCAGGGAAAACAGGCCCGGTCTCGCGCAGGCCGGGCCTGTTTCATGCCCCAGCGGTAACGGATTTGGTAACGCTCCGTCCACTCTCATACCGTCTCACCAGGGCTAACCTGTCCCGGTAGACCAGCGAGGATCACCGAGGCCAGCGCGTGAGCAACCTCGCGGTCGGCTTCCAGGTCACCATGCATGTACGTCTCCATGGTGAAGCTCACCGATGTGTGCCCGACTCGCTGGCTCAGTGCTTTGGTGTC
>DATELN010000049.1:0-14952 GCA_035276605.1 Pseudonocardiaceae bacterium
AGGTCTTCGCCGCCGAGCAGGCCGTCGAGCAGGCGCGAGCGGTTCACAAGGACACCCTTGAGATCGTGTACGTAATCGCGGACTACTACGAGCCGTACCCCAAGCCGTGCATGCACGGGTGGGCCCGGCGGCACATCGTCATCGCACCGGATGGCCGAGCCCTACCCTGCCCGGCCGCCGCCCAGATCGTCGGGCTCGGTATCGAGAGTGTGGTCGATCACTCCCTGAGCGAAATCTGGCACCACTCCGCCGCCTTCACCCGGTTTCGCGGAGAAGACTGGATGTCTGAGCCGTGCCGTGGCTGCCCGCGCAAAGCGATCGATTTCGGGGGCTGCCGCTGCCAGGCCTTCGCGCTCACCGGGGACGCTGCGCGGACCGACCCGGTATGCCAACTATCGCCCGACCATCACCTCATCGACGCAGCGCTACACGGAGCGCAGCCGCCGCACCAACCCCTGCGTCCCCGGTCGAATCCGCGGGTCAGGTGACGTTGTCACCAGCGTGGTCGGCGGTGTCTATTCGGTGCAAGCTCACCAACTCGGCGGGTAGCGCCGGTGGCAGCAGCAGCGACCAGGGCGTCGCCGCGCGCATAGGTCAGGTCAGAAAACTGGCTGGAATACGGATGGCGCCGGTGCCGCGTGGCGGGCGGCTCCGTGGCGGCTGAGCGCGTGCCAATCGTTGCGAGCAGCAGCGTAATAGCAGCCTGCCCAAGCATGCCTGGCGCGAGCGTTGGCGCCGGCCCGACTGTCCTGGTGATCGCGTACCACCATTGCAACCACGGGGACAACGTGTCCCACGTATCGGCGAAGCGCTGGTCGAGCGGCCCGGAGTCGTAGTTGACGAGCGCGTGCTCAAGCACGCCATACAACGAGATGACAAGCACCAGCATGGCTAGCGCGCGCACCAGGACGGTGCGTCCTGGCCGCCCTGCGTGCACGGCCATAGCGCCCGCGAGCACAACCAGTGCCGCCCAGGGCACCAGCTGCATAGCGCCGTTCCAGTGCTTCAATGTCGCCAGTTCAAATGCGGTGCCTACGATGCCGAGCGCGGTGAGCGCGGTGAGGCTGCCGCGCAGCAGCTGCAGCGGGTCGGCCCGCCGCGCATGGCGCACCTGGGTCACGGCAGCAGGACGGACACGATCTGGTCGACGGTCTGCTGAGCCGGGTTGTACTTGGCCAGGTTTTCCCGGAGTTTGGCCAGGCCAAGGTCATCGAGAGGGTATGGCCGGTACTCGAGGACCTCCGCGGCCCACCGATTGGGGCTGGGAACGCCAGCCGCCCTAAGCGCGGACGCGATGACGTCCTGGCTCGCCGTGTTAGCCGACACCTTCGTCGTATTCGGGTTCTGGTCGCCCGGGTCGGCTGGGTCGCCAAGTGCGGCCATGTGCACGTCGGCGGCCAGCTTGACGGGCGTAGCGGTATGCGTCACAGCGCCGCCTGCGGTTAGCGACACGCCAAGGACGGCGGCGCCGAGCGCCGCGAGGACAGTTTTGTGAGAGCCAGGCATGATCCTTCTCTTCCGCCGAGGGGAGGTGGTTGTCACACGGCGCCGCGCCAGCGCGACCCTATTGGAGGCAGATCAGGATCTCGCTAGGTTCTGAGAGAACCATTTGGACCATGGCGCCCATCGGCCGGTTGCAGGCGCCGAGAGACTCTAAGGTTGCTCCACACGCCACATCCGCTAGTCCATCTGGCGCAATCCGCCGTTCACTTCACGCCCCCGTCAGCCGCCCACCGACCCGACATAGAGCCATACCGGGCGGGAGGGGCCAGGGCGATGTGTCAAGAACGGGCGTAGAAGGCGTACCAGTCGCGGCTGGACGGGCTGAGGTAATGCTCGGGAGCGACATGCTCGCCGGGGAACAGCGCAAACCCGCGCGGTGGGCCATCGGGTGCGGAGTGGAAATAGGCACCGCTGACCCAGTTTGGGTTGATGTCCAACTCCATACCGCGGACCACCCCGCTGGCCTGCAAGATCAATCCAAGGTCGCAGACTGACAGGGCAGGTCCGCCGACATAAACTTCCGCCCCCGAAGCGGTGACCCCGAAACCGGAGCGGTGAACGAACGCAGCCTGACCGACGGTGCTGCCCCACTGAGCCGTGCCACCGCTCTGGCAGGTGGGGTTGACCTGCCCGCCGTCGACAAGAGGGACGAGGTTCTGGCGCACGCTGACTACGTCCGGGTCCATCCGAACCTCGCGATTCCACGCTCCGACGGTGGCCGCGCCATCGGCATGCAGCACCAGGCTGGCGGCACCGTCCACTAACGGCCGTGCGGTGTAGCCCTGGTTGAAGTAACCGCCGTGGCTGGCACCGTTGAGGCGGAAGCCGCCATTGAACACGGCGACCACGGTGTGCTGTTCGGCTGCGGTCAGGGACGTCGCGGCCAGCGAGGTGGCGCCTGGGTCCTGGAAACCGGGGTGCAGCTGGCCGCGGACCAGAGTGGGGTCCATCCACATGACGCCCACCAGGAAGGAGGTGTGCTCGCGGTCCGGGCGCACGTGCGCTACCCGGACCGCTGGCCGACCGTGCACTGTCGCCACGGTGTCCCATGCGCCTTCGCCGGGTAAGGGCAAGATGCCCGCCGGCGGGTGCAGGGGCGGCGGCGCAGGCAAGCCCGGCCCGGTGCGCGGATCAGCGGGTGTTACCGGCGCCAGCGCGTCTCGGGGGATGCCTCCAACGGGGACACCGCCGGTCCGCGGTGGGTTGTGCTCGTACTGTTGTTTCTCCAGCCACGTGATCAGCCCGTCGAAGCCATGGTCGCGACCCCACTCGGCTAGTCGGGCCGCCACGCTGTCGGTACCTGGCGCGCGCAAAGCACGCACCACTGAGGCACCCACAACGGCTCCGACCAGTACCGTCCCGACGAGCAACGCCTGCAACAACCGCCACCGCCATCTCGGCCTGATCGGTTGGCCCTGCTGGTTGTGTTGGCAGGTTGCGGCGTGCGTGGACGTGGAGATCATGACCTTTTCCTCAACCAACGACCCCGCCACCACCCACTCGCCGGGAGACACTAGCGCGCCCGGCCGGCGGTTGAGATTGGGCGTGCCCGGCCGGGTGAAGCGACACACCGTGCATCAGCGCACGACACACCGAGCGGGAGGCAGCGACACGCCGGAGAAGAGGCGGTCGCTTTGGTTTGCCGCGGCGGCGACAGGGGTATCCGTCGCTTGCCCCAAAACCGATCGACCGCTAGGACGGTGTTGGAGATGGCGGACACCCGACGACTTCCGAAGCCGGTCGCGCATGAATGGGACTGGCAGCTCAAGGGCTCATGCCAGGGGCTGAACAGCAGCATCTTCTTCCATCCCGATGGGGAACGAGGTTCAGCACGATCTCGCCGCGCCGACCGCGCCAAGGCGATCTGCCAGCGCTGCCCCGTGCTGGAGCAATGCCGCCGCTACGCGCTGGCGGCACGCGAGCCTTACGGGGTGTGGGGCGGCTTGACCGAGGAAGAGCGCCGGGAACTGTGGACTGGGCAACGCACGCTGCTCGTAGGCTGACCATCAGGCGGATCAGGTCCCGCAGATCGGCACGTCCGCACCATTGAGACCATGAGCCCTGAACGGAGGGCCACATGGAGCAGGTGGTGATTGTCGGCGCTGGGCTGGGTGGACTGCGCACCGTTGAGTCCTTGCGCGCCGAAGGATTTTCCGGCCGGATCAGTCTCGTCGGCGACGAACCGCATCAACCCTACGACCGGCCCCCGCTGTCGAAGCAGCTTCTCGCCGGGACCTGGTCCGAACAGCGGACCTTGCTGCACCCCGGTGACCTGGCTGACCTCGATGTCTCAGTGCATCTGGGCAGGTCGGCGACCAGCGTCGACCCCGTCGCGGTGCACCTCGACGACGGCAGCCGGCTGCCGTACCACGCGTTGGTGGTAGCAACCGGAGTCCGGCCACGGCGGCTGCCCGGCCAACCCGATCATCCCGATCTCCACGTCCTGCGCACACTGGACGATTGCCGAGAATTACGGAACTCGATGTCCAGGGCGCGCTCCCTGCTGGTGGTCGGTGCCGGCTTCATCGGAGCTGAGGTGGCCGCGACCGCGCGCATGGCGGGTCTCGAAGTGACGATGCTCGAAGCACTGCCGGTACCGTTCGCCCATGTCCTCGGCGACCAGATCGGCCAGTTGTGCGCTCAGCTGCACACTGATCACGGGGTCACCGTGCGCTGTGGGGTATCACTGGTCGGTTTCGCCGACAGCGACAATGGGATCGCCGCTCGGCTGGCCGATGGCACCACGGTGTGGGCTGACTGCGGTGTCGTCGGTGTCGGCACCGTGATCGACGACGGGTGGCTCGCCGGGCTCGAGGTACCCACCGCGGGCGGGCTGCTGTGCGATACCACCGGTCTGGTCGAGGGCACCAGCAACGTCTATGCAGTGGGCGACATCGCGGCCTGGCAGCATCCCACCATCGGCGACCGGCCACGGATCGAGCACTGGACCTCTGCCACGGAGCAGGCCGCGGTCGTCGCGCAGCGGCTGGCCGGCAAGCCGATCACCCGACAAGCCGACATCATGCCGTACTTCTGGTCCGACCAGTACGGGTTGACCCTGCAGTTGATCGGGCGTTGCGATCTGGCGACGTCTGTCGAGGTACTGCACGACCCGGGGGTGGTCAAAGGCACCGTAGCGGGCTACTTCGCCGGCGACACTCTCGTCGCCGTGCTGGCGTTTCACGCCCCTCGGTTGCTCAATCGCTACCGCCGGATGGTGGCGGCCGGCGCCAGCAGGCACGAAGTCTGGTCGGCGGCGGCCGAACTCGCCTCCCGCTAGGTGCGACCGCACCGGTTGTCGACTTTCGTTTCCTTGCCCGGTCGGCGCATCGACAGTCTTGGGCAGCCAGGCCATCATGCGTGAAAGCCGCTATATGTGAAAGCCACATGTGTGAAAATCTGTACAGAATTGCATCGACCGTTACTTCTGGGCTTTCAACCACGACGAGTCCACCTGCTCGTTTGCCAAGGCCGCGCAATTCAATCCACGTTGCGAGATGTGCTATTGGGGAGTGGTCTTGACCGTGGGGCCCAACTACAACCTGTCGTTTATGGTACAGCCCGAGCCAAGACGGCCTGGGAAGCGCTACAACTGGCGCAAAAAATTAGGCACACACCATTCCGGCGGAACAGGCACTGGTGGGCGCCGTGTCCAAACGTTACAACGGCGCTAAGCCACTGGACCCGTCCAATGGGGTCGGTAGGTAGGAGGACGCCGCCGAAGCAACCGTGCGGGCGCGGCAGCGAAGCCGCTGGACTACTACACCATGTATACCGCCCACGACTATCAGTTCCTGGCCTTTTCCACCGCAATGGACGGCCGGAAGGTCGAGACGTAGGAAGCGGTGCGTAGGGCGCGCGAGACGGTCTCGGACGACATGCTGCTGTCGATGCCCGGCTGGGACTGGTGCCTCGCTAACCGCTACGCGACCCTGGCGCGCTTCGGTATGTGGGATGACATGGTGGCCGAGCCCGCGCCCAATTCCAAGCTACGGCGCTCACCGGAGGCTATCTGTGTGGCAACGCGGTAGCGCTACCGCGAAGGGGCGCGTGGATGAAGCGAGAACCGCGGTGGTCCGCTTGGAGCAACTGTCAACGACCACGCCCGCCGACTATGGCGCCGGTTTGTACACGGCGCGCGACGTGTTCGCGATTGGCACGCTGGTTGCCAAGGCCCGCATCGCCGATGCTGAGGGCGAAATCGGACGACGCGATCGCTTTTCTGCGCGACGCAGTCACCAAGGAAGATCAGACGGCGTATGGCGAGCCGTCCGACTGTTTCCCGGTACGGCATGTTCTGAGGGCGCAGCTACTGAAGACCGGTCAGGTCACGGAAGCTGCGGCCGGTTATCGGAAGGATCTCGAACTCCACCCGAACAACGGCTGGGCGCTGTACGGGCTAACGCAAGCACTGACAAAGCAACGCAACGACCCCGATACGGACCAAACCGAACAGAGGTTCCGGCAAGCGTGGCGCAACGCGGACGTCACTCTGGTGGCGTCCGCGTTCTAAACGCCGGTCAGCTCGCGGCTTTGCAATGGGTTCCCTCGGACGGGAGCTGCAGATCGGCGAGATAGTTGATCCCGGCCCGGTCGACGCAGCTGTCACCTTGCAAGAAGGCGGTGTGTTGGGTGCCCTCGTAGGTCAGCAGGCGTGCGTTGATGTCCTTGGCGAGGTTAACCCCGGCCTGGTACGGCGTGGCCGGATCCTGCGTCGTGGAAATCACCATCACCGTAGGTAGCCCAGGCGTCTGGGGAACGTGCGGTCCGCTGGTGGGAGCTACGGGCCAGAATGCGCAGTTGTCCAGGGCCGGCGACGGTGGTTGTCCGGTGTCGAGGAACGGTGCCACCTTCCGATATTGGGCATCGACGTCGCGGGCCACATTGCGATCTTTGATGGGCGGGTTATCCACGCACAGCACGGCCTGGAAGACATCCATCTCCGTGGAGTAGGTCCCGTCCGGCGAACGTCCGTAATAGATGTCGGCCAGGCGCATCAAGGTATCCCCTTGACCCTGCGCCAGTTCTTGCATGCCGCGGTTCAGTGTTGGCCACAGATCGGACAGGTATAGCGCTTGGACGGTACCTATCGTCGCGTCGGTATACGACAGCTTGCGCCCATCGGCTACCGCAGCCGGCCGGTTGATCAGCGGGCGGACCAGCGCCTGGAATTTGCTGACGGCCTGGTCCTTATCCGGTCCTAGACCACACTCAGGGCGAGGCGCGCACCACGCGGCAAAGGCATCGAACGCCTTCTGGAATCCTCGACCTTGGTCGATGAGCTGCGCGACTGGGTCCTGCGCCGGGTCGACCGCCCCATCGAGGATCATTGCGCGGACATTCTTAGGGAAGGCTTCCGCATAGGCGGCACCAATCTTGGTGCCATACGAGTAACCGAGGTAGGTCAGCTTTTCGTCACCGAGGGCGGATCGCATGACGTCCATGTCGCGGACTACTTCGCGGGTACCGATATTCGCGAGCACGTCCTTGCCTGTACGGGTTAGACATCCCTCGTTGTCGGCCTTTTCCTGTTTCTCCGTCTGCTCAACCCCGGCTGGCGAAGTGTCTACGTTGAGATTCATCAGGCGCTCAGCATCCCGTTCCGCAGGGGTCCGGCAGACCACCTGGGGTTCGCTGGAGCCGACCCCACGAGGGTCGAAACCCACGAAGTCGAAACGCTTTCCGATAGCGCTATTCGCCACGTCCCCGGCAAGGCTGGCGGCCGTGCTCATGCCAGACCCCCCAGGGCCGCCCGGGTTGATCACCAAGGAGCCTATGCGGTGCTCTTGGTCCGAGGCGGCGCGCCGGAGTAAGCCGATCTTGATTGCCCGGCCGTTGGGGTTGGCATAGTCCAACGGCACATTCACATAGGCGCATTGCAGTGCGGGATCGGCGTAGCTCTTCTTGTCTCGAGGGGTGGTGGCGAATGACGAACACCCCGCCCAGGACAGGCTTTGGCCGTAGAACCGTTCCAACCCGGTAGGGACTGCGCCAGCAGGTCCGTGTTGCGCGGTGTGGCCGGTGGCGGACGTACACGCCAAGGCCAAAGAGGACACGCCGGCCAGCACCAAACCGACGGACAGCCCACGGCCACGTTTCATTCCAGCATCCTCCGCCTCACCCGCTGTTCTCTGCCCCGTAATGATCACACTGCCATGATCACGGCGTGCGACCACCCCCCTTGGTGGGGGTGAGCTTACTCATGCACCCGACCGAGCAGGTCCAAGAGGCCAGCCTTGATCTGTGGCCGTCCCGCGGCGACGAGCGTGAAGGTCGCCTCCCGGACCAGTCGTTGAGCGTGCTGCCGGGCGAGGATTCCGGTGCTGCCCACCGTCACCACGAGCGCCCCAGCGCTGCGGTAGGCCAGCTCCGATGCGGCAGCCCGGGCCGCCGGCAGCGTCGCCGGAGCGTCGAGGCCACCATCGAGGCGGGTACGGATGGCGTCCTGCTCGGCCCGCAGCCGCCGCGCAATATCGGTTTGTCCGGCCACTTCGATCATCTGGATGCACCGGGTGACGAGTCCCGTGGCTAGGCAGCCGTTGAGCCGCGCATTGACACGTTGGTTTGCGAGGAAGTCCTCGTGCGAGATCTCCGCGGTGACCTTCTCGTCCGGCACAAAGTAGTCCGCAAAGTGCAGCCGGACGGTGTTGCTGCCCTGAGCGGCCACCATCTGCAGCTTTTCGACGGTGATGCTCGGTGCCGCCACAGCGTCGACGACGCCACTGATGATCGTGCCCGTAGACTGTCCAGCCGCGCCCAGTGTGTTGCGGGCCGAGACCAGCAGCAAGTCCACGATCCCCCATCCGGTGACGAACGGAGCCTGTCCGTTGAGCAGCCAGCCGCCGTGCGTTGCAGTCGCCCACAGTCGTGGCGGCTGAGGGATCGCGCCGGCGTAGGCCACCCCGCCACGCAGTTCGCCGCGGACCACCGCGCCGAGGTACTTGTCTCGCAGTTGCTCATTTGTCGTGCCCGCCAGCGCGCGCACGACACCGTGGTGCTGGATCCAGGTGAAGGTCGTGGTGAGACATCCGCTAGACAGCGTCTCTAGGATCCCGACCAGAGACGGGAGGTCGACGTCGACGCCACCGTGTGCCGCCCCGGCCGCCAGACCGTAAAAGCCCTGTTCGGCGAGCAGATCCCAATGACTGGAGGGGATCGCTGCTTGGGCGTCGACCTCAAGAGCCGCCGGGAACAGGACCTCCTCTGCGATCGTGTGGGCCCGCTCCAGCATGCTCGCCACCTGCTCCACGCTACCGTGCTGGTCGGCCTTGCCGACCCCCTCACCCGCCACAACACCGACTTGCGCCCTAACATCGGCGCGTGACCATTGACGCCGCCGCGCTGCTTGCTCACGCGCACCGCCCGGCTGCCGAGCTCACCCGGCGCGATCTCGCCCGCCTGATGCTCAGCGTGCCCTCGACGGAAGCACTGGCGGCGATGCCCGGGTTGCGCCGCGAGCTGCTGGCCGCGCGCAACCCTCTGTCCGCCAAGTTTTGGGAGTCCGCCGAATCCGTCCTGGGACGGATTGCCCGCGGCACCGCCACCGTCGGCGAGGTGCATGGCTGGCTGGAGGCAACCGGGAGCGAACCCACCGCGATCATCGGGCTGCATGTGTGGGAGGAAGAGCCGTCCCGCACGCCTCTTGGGCATGAGATGCATGACCTGCTCGTCGCGCACCTCGAGGAGTGTCTGGCAGCCGGACAGATCGATCCTGATCGGCTGCTCAGCGCGGATCCGGTGGCGCTGGAGCAGTATCGGGCTCTGCAGGAGCGATGGCTGAGCTCACCGTTGCCTGACGGCCGAATACCGATGGAGGAGTTACTCGACGAAGCTGATGAAGATCTCTTCGCCGAGTGGGACGCCGCCGAGCAGGCTGCGCTGGATGAGCTCCATGACATCCTGGCTGACGTCGGCGAGCGCCCCCGGCCGAATAAGGAGCTCGCCGCTGCCTGCCAGAATTTGCGAAGCGCATTACGGCGTGGCGGTTGGCCGGCCGATCTGCTGGGGGCCGGCGGTGGCGTCGATCTGAACGATCTGGATCCCGACGACGAGCAGCTGTGGCTGCAGTTGGCTGCTGGCGTGGTACGTCCCGTGGACGACCCACCGGACGAGATCCCGCTCGATGACCTGTCCGCCACGGCTTTGGACCACGAAGAGTGGCTATGGGCGGTGGAGGCGCTAACCCGCGGCGGCCCAGGAACTCGTGCTTCCGCTGAAGACCTGGCCCGTTACACGGCAGGCGCCAGTGACAACGGTGACGACGATGACGTGCTGGCCGACTGGTTCCGCCCGGTAGTCGAGCTGTGGCAGCTGCTGGGAGCTCTCGACGATCGTGAGCGGCTCACCGTACTGGGCTGGTGGGGGCTGCCCGAAGCGCTCATCCGCGCCTGGTCTTCTCCCGCCACACCCGATCCAGCCGGCTCAGCAGGGCTGCGGCGGGTCGAATAACCTCAAAATTAGGTTAGTAACGCCAGCGGTGGGCGGCCACGATCTCGTCGAGTGATCGGTCGGCGGCCCATGCCGCGTCAGAGCGGCGAACCGCAAGGAAGGCGCCGAGCAACGGCTCGCCGAGCACGGCTGTGAGCCGTTTGTTGGCAGTGAGCGCCTCTTCCTGCTCGGCCGGGGTGGTCGGCAGGTGGATGAGCCCGCGGGCGGCGCGGTCTTGCTCGCTCCACCCGCCCGGATCCGCCTGAATCGGCTCACCAGGATCGGCGCTGTCACGCAGCCCGGCCAGACCAGCCGCAATCACCGCGGCCAGCGCGAGGTAGGGATTGGCGGAAGCATCGGAGACCTTCAGCTCGACATTGGCGTGGTCGGCTCCGAGCAAGCTGGAGCCGAGCACATAGCGCAGCGGAGCCTCCCGGTTTTCTACTCCCCAGAACTGGTATGCACTGGAGAAGTAGCCAGGCCGCAGCCGCGCCAGCGACGGCACACTCGGCGCGGTGATCGCCGCTAACGCCCGCAGGTCACGAAGGAGACCTCCCAGCCACCCCGCGCCATCAGGGCCAGGACGGTCGTCGGCAGTCGCGCTACTGGCCAGCAGGTTGTGACCGTCGCGCCACACCGAAGTGTGTATGTGCCAGCCGTTGCCCACCGTCACCGCAGTAAACAGCGGCGCGAAACAGGCCCGCAGACCGTGGGTGCGGGCCGCGGCGTGGATGGTTTGGCGGGTCAGCAACTGCCGATCGGCGGCGGTGATCGGGTCGGATGCGACGATGCTGAGTTCTACCTGAGCCGGCCCGTACTCCGCGTGCAGCTGATTGACCGGTACGCCGTTGGCCGCCAGGTCGGCCAGCAGATCGGCGATGAACTCGTCCGCTGCCAGCAAGGCGTGCGGGCTGTAGGCAGGAGCCTGGTAGGCCAGCTGAGGCTCCGCGCCAGCGTTGACGTCTCTGCCGTCGCTGGCCGTGGTGAGCACGAACTCCATCTCGTAGCCGGCTTTGACCTGCATGCCCTCCGCGGCCGCGGCCTGGACTTGCCTTTCGAGGACCGATCGTGGGTCATACGGCCACGGCGAACCATCCACGGCAACCAGCCGCCCCGGCGACCACGCCAGCGCAGGTTGACCGGCGAGCCGGGTGAAACCACGCAGGTCCGGGATCAACCGAACGTCACCGGATGGGGTGGACAGGTCCTCGTGGGCGTAGGTGATGTTGTCGTGGGTATCGAAAACCGCGGACACGGTGGAGACACCGACCCCGCGTTTGGCGACTTGAGGCAGCGACGCAACAGGCACCGTGCGGGAGCGGGGTATCCCATTGTAATCCATCCAGGTGATGGTGACCCCGGCGACACCGCCCGCCGCCAGGTCCATTGCCAACGCTGCTGCATCCACCATGTCCCTTGCCTCCTGGCCCCCCGCGAGCTACCCCGATCATGCTTGCGGTCAGGCTAGCGCGCAGCGGCGACCGCCAAAGCGACGGCAACAATGCCCGCTGCCTCCACAGGATCCGGCAGCTGACGCAGGACCAGGAACCCAACCACCGACGCCGCCGCCGGCAACAGCGCCAGCAGCAAGGCGAACTGAGAATGATCAATGCGGCGTAGCACCACCTGGTCCAGGGCGTAAGGCAGCACCGTGGACAGCAGTCCCACCCCGGCAGCCAGCAGCAGCAGGTTCGGCGAGCCCCATGCCGGGCCAGTACTGGCAGCCAGCGGGCACAGCAGCGTTGCAGCGAGAGTGAAACCGACCGCCATGTCGTCCAGACCGCTGCCACCGCGAGCCAACCACTTGCCGAGTACGATGTACCCCGCCCACAGCAGTGCGGCCAGCAGCGCCAGCAGCAACCCGGTGCGGCTGCCGGCCAGCCGGACATCGGCGATCAGCGCAACCCCGGTCGCGGCCAGCACCAGCGCCACAATGTCACGAATTGACCGCAAGCCCAGCGCGGCCACCACAACTGGCCCGCAGAATTCCACCGCAACCGCAGTACCCAGCGGCAGGCGGGCGATCGCCTCATAGAACGCGACGTTCATTAACCCGGTCACCAGCCCGAAGCCGCCCGCCAGAACAAGCCGCCGGCCACGCCAGGCTGCGCGCTCCGGTCGCCGCCAGGCCAGCAGGGCAAGCGCGCCGACCAGCATCCGCAGCCAGGCCACCCCCGCCGGGCGCAGCGATGCGAACAGCCCCACGGCAAGCGCGGCACCCGCGTACATCGAGCACCCGCCGGCCATGAACAGCAGTGGTGCGGGGACACCGCGATGTGCCCGGTTTAGCAGCGTGCCCATCCAGCCGATCCTGACTCACTCTTGCGCAGGACCGCTGGAGGATGAGGTACTAGCTCCAGACACAAAAACGACTCATCGGGAACAGATCAAGCACCGCAATCGTCTGCAACAGTGGGGTCCTGAGATTCGATGCCCGAGTTGACGGGTATCTCCGAGATGCTCCAGCCAGTTCGACCAGGTCTGGTCGCACTGACGTGGTCTGGACGGAGGGAGAAGTCATGACCAGCACGCTTGCAAGCCATGAGTTGACCGCTTCCGACCGCTGTGATCGATGCGGCGCCGCCGCACGCGTCCGGGCAGTCCTGCCCTCCGGCGGCGAACTGCTGTTTTGCCATCACCACGCACGTCAGCACTCGCCAAGGTTGAAGGAACTCGCAGCGGATATCCAGACCAGCGAGGCTTAGCGAGCAGAAGCTTCTCCGCCGCCACGACCCTCCCATCAACCCGTAAACCTGTGCCGCAACAGCGTACGTGCATTGTGATCAAACTCACCTGAGTGGATCTACTGGCTCGGGCACGACACCAATCGGTAGCGTGCAGGATCACCAGTCGCCGTACGCCGCGTCGCGGGAGGGTCACGTGCTGAAGGGCTTCAGAGACTACATCCTTCGCGGCAACGTCCTTGATCTCGCGGTCGCCGTCGTGATCGGTGTCGCCTTCGCCGCGGTCGTCACCGCATTCGTCGCCGACATCCTCACGCCGTTCATCGCGGCGATCGGGGGGACACCTGATTTTGGAAACCTGAGCTTCACGATCCACAACAGTCGCTTCGCCTACGGACACTTCCTCAACGCGGTCATCTCCTTCCTCTTCATCGCCGCCGCCATCTACTTTTTCGTCATCACACCGGTGAACGCCCTGATAGAGCGCCGCAAGCGCGGCGAGGAACCTGAGGTGGCCGTCACTCCTGAGGACATCGCCCTGCTCGAAGAGATCCGCGACATCCTGCGTAGCCAGACCCGCCGGTAGCGGCGCTGGAGTCCGACTTTGGGCACGCCCTACCGGGACCTTAGGTAGGTGATGCGCTGTTCGAGTTCCTCAGCGGTGGCCATGGCGGTAGGCGGGCCACCGCACGCCGTCCGGACCTCCTGGTGAATAGCACCGTGTGGCCGACCGGTGCGGTGGTGCGCCAACGCCACGAGCGCGTTGAGTTCTCTGCGAAGGTCGCTGAGACGTTCCCGCACCGTAGGGGTCCGGGTGGCCGCGGGCGTGCCTGACCTGGCCTGCGCTGTCGCTCGGGCGAGTTGCTGTTGCTGGCGCCGTCGCAGCAGAGCCCGCATCTGGTCCGGTTCCAATAGTCCGGGTAACCCCAGGTAATCCTGCTCGTCCTCGGTGGTCGCGAAGGCGGCCGTGCCGAAGCAAGCACCGTCGTAGATCACCTGGTCTAACTCCGCGCTGGCCCCCAGCGAGGTGAATCCCCGCTCCTGCTCGCCGGGTTCGTCGCGCTGCGCGTTGGCTCGCGCCAGCGCGTCGTCATCCCAGCCGTCCTCGGCCCCGCGCGGCGCACCGAGCACATGGTCGCGTTGCTGTTCGAGTTCACTGGCCAGCCTCAGCAGCACCGGCACGCTGGGCAGGAACACCGTCGCCGTCTCGCCCGGCCGCCTGGACCGGACGAATCGGCCCACCGCTTGGGCGAAATACAGCGGAGTGGCTGCCGACGTCGCGTACACGCCCACCGCCAGGCGGGGCACGTCGACGCCCTCGGACACCATCCGAACTGCCACCATCCAGTGCTCGTCGGACCCGGCGAACGCGGCGATCCGGTCAGATGCGGACGGGTCATCGGACAGCACCAGGACCGGCGCTCGCCCGGTGACGCGGCGCAGGATGGCCGCATAATCCCGGGCGGCGGTGTGGTCGGTGGCGATCACCAGGCCGGCCGCGTCGGGCAGCGCGCCGGCACGGAGCTGGGCGAGTCTGGTGTCCGCGGCGCGGATCACCGCCGGGATCCACTCCCCTGTCGGATCTAGCGCCGTGCGCCAGGCCCGGGCGGTGTGCTCAGCGGTGAGCGGCTCACCCAGCCGCGCCGAGTACTCCTCCCCGGCACTGGTCCGCCACCGAGCCTCACCGGAGTAGGCGAGGAACATCACCGGGCGCACCACACCGTCAGCCAGCGCCTCCGAGTAGCCGTACGAATGGTCCGCAGCGGATCGCAACGCTCCGGCGCCATCGGCTTCGTAGCTGACAAACGGGATCGGGATGTCGTCACTGCGGAATGGGGTGCCGGTTAGGGCCAGCCGGCGTACCGCAGGGGTGAACGCCTCCCGCACTCCGTCGCCCCAGCTTTTGGAGTCCCCTGCGTGGTGAATCTCGTCGAGCACGACCAGCGTGCGGCGTGCCTCAGTACGTACCCGGTGCAGCGCCGAATGCGCTGCAACCTGGGCGTAGGTGACGACCACCCCCTGGTAGTCGCTCGAGGTTGCGCCGACCGAGTTCCGAAACCCGGGGTCCAGGGCGAGACCGATCTCGGTGGCTGCCTCGGCCCACTGGTACTTGAGGTGTTCGGTAGGGGTCACCACGGTCACTGCGTGCACGGTGCGGTCGGCCAGCAGCTCGGCTGCGACGCGCAAAGCGAAGGTTGTCTTCCCTGCACCGGGTGTAGCAACTGCCAGGAAGTCTTGCGGAGCACTGGCCAGATACCGGGCCAGCGCTCTGCGCTGCCAGGCGCGCAGCGGCCGCATGTATCGCTCCCTCCGGTCGCTGCACTCGTGAGTGGCAAAC
>DATELN010000050.1:0-35547 GCA_035276605.1 Pseudonocardiaceae bacterium
TGCGAGGTTCTCGGTGAGCTTGATGACCGCCGCTTTGGAAACCGAGTAAGCCGACGCCAGCGGCCACCGGAATACACCGGCATGGCTTGTCACGTTGACGATCCGGCCGTGGCGGCGGGAGACCATCTCTGGCAGCACCAGCCGACTACAGAGCATCACACCGCGGAGATTGACCTCGACGGCGTGCCACCACTCCGGCTCGGGGACCTCCCACGCTGGGCCGACCGGGCCGTTGATCCCGGCGTTGTTCACCAGCAGGTCGACCGGGCCGAGTTCGTGGCGCAGCTTGTCCACGGCGGTGGCGGTCACCTCGGGGTCACTGACGTCCGCGCAGGCCGCGACGGCGGCTCCGCCTGCGGCCTCGATTAATCGCACCGATTCGGCGAGTTGGTCTGCAGAGCGGGCGATCAGACCCACCGCGGCACCGGCACCGGCCAACGCGAGTGCCAGCACTCGGCCGACGCCACGGCCGCCGCCGGTGACCAGCGCCACCGAGCCGGCCAGCGCGGGTTGTTGCGTCCGAGCGCCCATCAGCTACTGGCGATCATGGCACGGTCGCGCTCGACCAGGACCCGCCGCAGGATCTTGCCCGAGGCCGACTTCGGGATCTCGTCAATGAATTCCACAATCCTGACCTTCTTGTACGGCGCCACCCTATCGGCGACGAAGCACAACAGCTCGTCGGCGGAGGCAGGCGAGGACAGCACCACGAACGCTTTAGGTACCTCGCCGCTGCGCTCATCCGGGCTGGCGATCACGGCAGCGTCAGCGACCGCGGGATGGCTCAGCAGAACGGCCTCAAGCTCGGCGGGCGCAACCTGGTATGCGTTGTACTTGATCACTTCCTTGCGGCGATCGACGACCCGAAACCACCCCTCGGCGTCGCGCACCACCAGGTCGCCGGTGTGCAGCCAGCCGTCCGGCTCGATGGTGTCGGTAGTGGCGGCAGGATTGTTCAAGTAACCCTGCATCGCCCCTGGTGTCCGGATCAGCAACTCACCCAGCTCGCCAGGTCCGACATCCGCGCCTGTGACGCAGTCCACCACCCGGCACTGCACCCCGGGCAGCGCCGGACCGATCGACTCAGGGTCCTCCCGGCCAGTATCGGGCGCGAGATGCGTCGCACCGCCGAGCTCGGTCATACCGTAGCCCTGCTTGACGCGGCAACCGAGCCGATCGGCGCAGGATCGCGCCAGCTCGCCGCCCAGCGGTGCCGCCGCGGAGGTGATGACACGAAGGCTGGACAGATCGTAACCGTCGACGGCGGGCTGCTTGGCCAACGCCAGCACAATCGGTGGCACGATGGCGACCCGAGTCGCCCGGTATTGCTGCACCAGACGAAGAAACGTCTCCAGGTCGAAGCGCGGCATCGTGACGACGGTGGCGCCCTCGCGCAACGCGAGGTTCAGCGACACCTGCATGCCGTAGATGTGAAACAGCGGTAGTACCGCGATGACCACGTCGCCAGGCCGAACAAGGTGCACCAGCCGGGTCTGGCACAGGCTCGCGACCAGGTTGCGGTGGCTGAGCACAACTGCCTTAGGCAAGCCGGTGGTGCCACTGGAGTAGAGCAGCAGCGCAACGTCATCGGCGTCGATCTCTGTCGTAGGTGCAGCGCCAGGTGGCTCGTCGAGCAGCGCGGCGAACGGCGTGCCGCTGATGGAGGTGCCGAAGACGAACACCTCCCGAAGCCGCGCGACGGCGTCACGGGTCTTTTGCTCGAATAGTTCCGGGGTTGTGGCCATCCATTGGGCGCCCGAGCTGCGCAGTTGACCGGCCAAATCGGCTGCAGTGGCCATCGGGTTGACGGTCGTGACGACGGCCCCGGCCGCCAGGGCCGCGTAGTAGGTGATCACGAACTCCGGGCGGTTGGGGCTGTATAGGGCCACTACGTCACCCTTAGCTACCCCATGGGCGACGAGCCCGGCGGCGGCGCGGCAAACCATGCCGATCAGCTCGCGGTAGCTGATCACGGCTCCGGTCACGCTGTCGATCAGCGCCGGCCGGTTTGGCCAGCGCTGCGCGTGCTCGAACACATACGTGGTGAGCGGAAGATCGCTTAGCTCGACATCCATCATGGTTGTTTGAGCACAATCAGCATCAGCTGGATACATCGGCCGTGGCACCGATTCGCGTAGTGCGTGCGTTGCGCCCAGTATGAGGGACGTGTCCACCATTACTTTGAACAACAACGTTCGCATTCCCCAACTCGGCTTTGGCACCTTCCAGCTGTCGCCTCGGGACACCGAACGGGTGGTGTCCGCCGCGCTGGAAGCCGGATATCGCAGCATCGATACCGCTGCGGCCTACCACAATGAAAAGGGCGTAGGTAAGGCAATCGCGTCGTCCGGGTTGCCGCGCGATGAGATCTTCGTGACCACCAAGCTGTGGAACGCCGACCACGGCTACGACCTGGCGCTGCGAGCCTTCGAGGCCAGCGCGCGGCGGCTAGGGCTGGATACCGTGGATCTCTACCTGATCCACTGGCCGGTGCCCAGCGCGGACCGCTATGTCGAGACCTGGAAGGCGCTGGAGAAGCTGGCCGCAGATGGCCGGGTGCGCGCGATCGGGGTATCCAATTTCGCTGTCGAGCACTTGCAGCGGCTGTTCGCTGAGACCGGCACGGTGCCCGCGGTGAACCAGATCGAGCTGCACCCGTACTTCGCCCAAACCGAGCTACGTGAGTTGCACGCCCAGCACGGCATCGCCACCGAAGCGTGGAGCCCACTGGCCCAAGGTGCGGCACTGTCGGACCGCACCATCGTCCGGCTCGCTGACCGCTACGGCGTGACGCCGGCGCAGCTGGTACTGCGCTGGCACCTGCAGCTGGGCAACATCGTGATCCCTAAGTCAGCCAACCCGACGCGCATCCGCCAGAACCGCGACATCTTCTCCTTCGAGCTGTCCGCTCAGGACGTTGCGGCGATCACCGCGCTGGACACCGGCCGCCGCCGCTTCGCCGACCCGGCCACCTTCGAGCTCATCTGAGCGGTGCAGTCAGCGAAGGGAGGGAAGAGCGGCCAGGAGGGTGGCCAGCGGACGGCTGTGCGCGTTGTGGCCCATGAGGCCGATGCGCCAGCCGGTGCCAGCTAGCGGGCCGAGCCCGCCGCCGACTTCGATGCCGAAGTCTTCCCGCAGCCGCTTGCGGCCGGCGGCGTCGGAGATGCCGTCGGGTAGACGGGCGGCGGTGAGCTGGGGCAGGCGATGACCTGGCTCGGCGAACAGCTCGAACCCGTGCTCGGGCAACGCGGCCTGCAGCTGCTGGCCCGCCTGCATATGGCGATCCCAGACCGCTGGTAGGCCTTCTTCCAGCAGCCGGCCCAGTCCTGCGTGCACCGACGACATCAACGTCGAGCTCGCGGTGTGGTGGTAACGCGGTGGGTCGCCCTGGTAGTAGGCGTCCAGCAGGCTCAGGTCCAGGTAGAACGAGCACACCGGCATCTGCCGCTGCCGGATCCGCTGCACCGCCCGTTCCGACAGGGTCACCGGCGCGATCCCCGAGGGCGCACCCAGGCATTTCTGGGTCGCCGAGTAGCAAGCGTCCACTCCCCAGGCGTCCACCTCGACCGGAATCCCGCCCAGCGAGGTGACGGTGTCAAGGACCAGCAGCGTGTCGGTGTCCTGCAACGCGCGCAGCGGGGCTACCTCGTTGCGCACCCCGGTCGAGGTTTCGGCGTGCACCACCGCGACGAGGCGGGCGTGCGGTGCGGCGCGCTGCGCGTCGAGCAGGTGGTCGGGATCTAAGGTGCGTCCCCAGGGGGCCTGCACAGCCTGCACCTGCGCGCCCACCCTTCGAGCGACCTCGCAGAGCCGCTCACCGAAGTAACCGTTCACTCCGACGATGGCTAGGTCCCCTGGCTCCAGCAGGCTGGCCAGGCAAGCCTCCATGCCCGCCGACCCGGTGCCGCTGACCGGGACGGTTAGGCGGTTGCGGGTGCCGAAGACGGTCCGTAACCGCTGGGCGGTGTCTGCCACCAGAGCGAGAAACTCCGGATCCAGATGCCCGAGCACCGGCCGGCTCAGCGCCTCGACGGCCTCCGGATAGGGATTGGACGGTCCAGGCCCCAGAAGTAAGCGATCGGAGTGCACAGACCGATCTTGCCACGGCCGCGTAGCGTCGGCCGGCATGGACAGTCTGCGCGACGTACAGCAGTGGCCGGTCGACGCTTTCGCCGTCGCGGTGATCGACTCCTCTGGTGGAGTGGTGGACTGCGCCGGCCCGCAGGACCGACCGTTCAAGCTGGCCTCGGTGACCAAGCTGCTGACCAGCTACGCGGTCCTGCTAGCGGTACAGGAAGGTGCGGTGGAACTCGATGAACCGGCCGGGCCACCCGGCGCCACGGTGCGCCACCTGTTGGCGCACGCCTCCGGGCTGGCCTACGACACACCTGGAGTTGAGGCGCCGCCGGGCATCAAGCGGATCTACTCCAACACTGGGTTCGAGGCGCTGGCCGATGCGGTAGCCGGTTCGTCTGGTATCAGCTTCGCCGAGTACCTGACCGAGGGTGTGCTGCGGCCGCTGGGCATGTCCGCGTCCCGGTTGGCGGGTACCGCGGCGGCGGGCGGGGTGTCGACGTGCGCGGATCTGGCGCGATTCGCAGCGGAGTTGCAGGCACCGAGGCTGCTGGCGCCGCAGATCCTGGCCGAGGCCACCCGGGTGGCCTACCCGGGTTTGGACGGGGTGGTACCCGGCTTCGGCCTGCAGCGCCCCAACGACTGGGGTTTGGGCTTCGAGCTACGCGACCACAAGAGCCCGCACTGGACGGGCAGCCGCAACTCGCCTCAGACCTTCGGGCATTTCGGGGTGTCCGGCACGTTCCTGTGGGTGGATCCGGTAGCCGACGCGGCCTGTGTCGCGCTCACGAACCGCGACTTCGGCCCCTGGGCGCGCACCTCATGGCCCGCCCTATCCGACGCTGTCCTGTCCGAACTCGCCCACTCCTAACCCGCTCGTCCCCAAAAACGGCAGTCTGGATGCAGACTGCCGTTTTTGGGGGTCTCGAAACGGCAGTCTGCATCCAGACTGCCGTTTTGCGGGGGACGCGCAGCGACTCGCGGAGTGCTACTACCCGGCCGCCGGATGAATCTCGGTAAGGCGGCGAGCTAGCGAGATTGCATCCGCCGGTGCGCGCACCTTGACGTCATTGTCGAAGTAGACGAACACTTCTCGGGGCCGTGACGGCGCGGGCGTGGCGATGGTGTATTCCGAGCGGAAGCTGCCACCAGCCTGCCAAGTGCGGATGTGCTGCGCCCAGGTGTCCAGCGCCGCATCGGTGTAACCGCTGACATACAGTTCCACGTCGCCATGCAGGCGGACGTAGACGAAATCGGTGGTGATGTCCTCTAAGTAGGGCCAGCGTCCCGCGGTATCGGCCACCACCAGCGCAATATCGTGGGCGCGGAGCAACTCGACTAGCTCCGGGTCTCGATAACTAAGGTGGCGAACCTCCAGTGCGTGGCGCAGCGGACGGTCCACGTCGGTAGTGGTCCATGCCCAACCCGCCAGCCGCTCATCGTGGTGCTGCGCGAGCCGGCAGGCCTCGGCAGTGCTGCGCGGAAGCAGGCCGAAAAACGTGGCCAGGCGGTCGGCGTCGAACGGCAGGTTGGGCGGTAACTGCCAGAGCAGCGGCCCAAGCTTGGCACCTAACGCGAGCACCCCGGATGCGAAGAAGTTCGCCAGTGGCGTCGCCACGTCGCGCAGCTTTTTCATATGGGTGATGAATCGGCTGCCCTTAACCGCAAAGACAAAATCCTCCGGCGTTACCGCCGCCCATGACTGGTAACTGGAGGGAAGCTGCAGCGAATAGAACGAGCAGTTAATCTCGACACTGTTCAGCCGCTGGGAGAGGTACTCCAATTCGCGGCGGTGCGGCAGGCCTGGCGGGTAGAAAACGCCGCGCCAAGGTGGGTAGGTCCATCCAGATGTACCCACCCTGGCCGGGGCCTCGTGAGTGGGTAACAGTGTCATAACACTGTTACCCACTCACGAGGCGCTATCTGCGGGTTTACCCACAGATAGCGCCCTCCGCGGCGCTGCCGACTAGGCGGGCGTACTTGGCCAGCACGCCGCGAAGTGGCCGCGTCAGCGGCTTCCACTCCTGGTGGCGCCGCGCGAGTTCTTCGGCGTCGACGTCGAGGTTCAGCTCCCGGCGGCCGACATCCAACGTGATCGGGTCGCCGTCGCGGACCAGCGCGATCGGGCCACCGTGTGCCGCCTCGGGGGCCACGTGGGCGATGCTCATGCCAGTGGTGCCACCGGAGAAGCGCCCGTCGGTGACCAGCAGGACGTCCTTGCTCAAGCCGGCGCCCTTGATCGCCCCGGTGACGGCGAGCATCTCACGCATTCCCGGGCCGCCGCGCGGACCTTCATACCGAATCACCACCACGTCGCCAGGCTGGAGATCGGGGACGGCGTCCATGGCGGCCTGCTCCCCGTCAAAGACCCGAGCCCGCCCGTCAAACCGGGAGGAGTCGATGCCGGCCGTCTTGACCACCGCACCATCCGGGGCCAGGGAGCCGCGCAGGATGGTGATCCCGCCGGTGGGGTGGATCGGATCGGCAAGGCTGTGCAGGATCTTGCCGTCCAGGTCAGGCGGATCCAGCTCGGCGAGGTTCTCGGCGACGGTGCGCCCGGTGACGGTGAGGCAGTTCCCATTCAGTAGCCCAGCGCCCAGCAGCGCCTTCATCACCACCGGGACGCCACCGACCTGATCAACGGAGGACATCACGTAAGCGCCGAAGGGCTTGACGTCGGCCAGGTGCGGCACCGTGGCGCCGATGCGGTTGAAGTCGTCCAGATCCAACGGCACGCCGGCTTCGTGGGCGATAGCCAGCAGGTGCAGCACCGCGTTGGTGGAGCCGCCGAAGGCCATCACCACCGCGATCGCGTTCTCAAACGCAGCCTGGGTGAGAATCTGCCGGGCGGTGATCCCGCGCTTGATGAGTTCCACCACAGCGCTGCCGCTAGCCCGCGCGAACCCGTCGCGGCGCCGGTCCACCGCCGGTGGGCTGGCCGAGCCGGGTAGCGACATACCCAGCGCCTCGGCCGCGCAGGCCATCGTGTTGGCGGTGTACATGCCGGCGCAGGCACCCTCCCCAGGGCAGATCGCGCGCTCGACCGCGTCGACGTCGGCGCGGCTGATTCGGCCACGTAAACATGCCCCCACTGCCTCGAAGGCGTCGACGATGTTGACCTCGCGATCACCTACCCGGCCGGGCAGGATGGTGCCGGCATAGAGGAAAACCGCGGCCAGGTCCAGCCGAGCGGCGGCCATCAGCATGCCGGGCAGGCTCTTGTCGCAACCGGCCAGCAGCACCGTGCCGTCTAGCCGGTCGGCTTCCACCACGGTCTCCACCGAGTCGGCGATCACCTCCCGGGAGACCAGCGAGTAGTGCATCCCCACATGTCCCATGGAGATTCCGTCGGAGACCGAGATGGTGCCGAACTCCATCGGGAAGCCTCCGGCCGCGTGCACGCCCTCCTTACTGGCCTTGGCCAGCCGGTCCAGCGACAGGTTGCACGGGGTGAGTTCGTTCCAGGACGAGGCGATGCCGATCTGCGGTTTGGCGAAATCGTCGTCACGCATGCCTACGGCGCGTAACATGCCCCGCGCTGCGGCGCGTTCCAGCCCCTCGGTGACGTCCCGGCTGCGCGGCTTGAGGTCTGGTTGGCTCATCGGCGATCTCCTGTCCCAACTGCTGCGATGCGTCCCTTGGAGCATGTCAGAAGGCTCGCCATGCCTGCCGCCGCCCTCGTCGTGCGACGCGCCCGTTTCTAGAACACACATCTGTTGACGAAAGGTGACGGTGGGTCTAACGTGAGCAAATCATGATTCTAGAAGGGCTCAATGAGCCCTAATCGGGGGGTGTCATAGATGGGTATTTGGCGTGCGGACAGTGAGGATGAACCCGCGACCGCAGGCCGGCCGCGGGCGACGGCGATCTTGTTCGCCACACTGATCGCGGTATTCGGACTTGTGGTGGGTTATGGCAGCGCCGCGGCGAGCACGGCGGTCGGTGACCGTACGGGGAACCGTGCCGAGGCGGTCTCGACGAACCTGGCCAACACCGTTGTGATCAAAAATTTCGCGTTCGGGCCGGCCACTATGACTGTCGCCCCCGGAACGAAGGTCACGGTGGTGAACCAGGATAAGGCGCCGCATACGATCACTGCGGTGAACAAATCATTCGATACCGGCACAATCGCCGGTGGGCACAGCGGCGTATTAACCGCGCCCAGCACGCCGGGAACATATCCTTATATCTGCACCATGCACCCGTCCATGACAGGCACATTGATCGTGCAGTGACGCCGCGCGAACCGGACCACTCTTTGGTAGCGTCGGGCAGCGGCCCAGGTGGGGAACTTTTAGCCGGAAAGGATTCCTAGTCATGGCGTTTGCAGATGCGTTGGTGCGCCGCATTGAAGGTTTCACCGCCTTGGACAAGGTCGCCAAGCCGGTGGCCGGCTTGGTCGGCAAGGCCGTGCAGCCTCGCGCGGTCCGTAACCTGCTTAGCGGTACAAATCTCGGTCATCCCGCCCATCCGATGCTCACGGACCTGCCAATCGGCGCTTGGAGCATGTCCGCGCTGTTGGACGTCTTCGGGGGGGCCAACGCCGAGCAAGCCGCCGACCTGCTCGTCGGCGCCGGCATCCTCAGCGCGGTGCCCACCGCGGCAACTGGGCTCAACGACTGGTCGGACACCATTGGCGGGGAGCGGCGTATTGGGGCCGTGCACGCGACCGCGAACGTGGCAGCCCTGAGCCTGTATGTGGCCTCGCTGATCGCCCGGCGCAGCGGTGGGCGAGGTACTGGCAAGCTTCTCGGGCTTGCCGGATTCGGAGTTATGGTCGTTGGTGCTTACCTCGGCGGTCACCTGTCATTCGCCAAAGGGGTCAACGTCAACCACACGTTCCTTGAGCACCGCTCTCGCGAGTGGACGACGGTGCTCGCCGAGGCGGAACTCGCTGAGGGCGAGCTGCGCCGGGTTTCCGTCGGCGAGGCTTCGGTGCTGCTGGTGCGTGATGACGGGCAGATCCACGCGCTGGCAAACACCTGCAGCCATGCCGGCGGGCCACTCGATGAAGGGGAGCTTGCCGACGGCTGCGTCATCTGCCCATGGCATGCCAGTACCTTCCGGCTCACCGACGGCCACATCGTGCGTGGCCCAGCGTCGATACCCCAACCGGCCTACCAGACCCGGGTCCGTGACGGAAAGATCGAGGTCCGAGCGCTGGACTGACTGCTGCCGACTATATGCCGTGAACTCGACGCCACCGACATTTCCGCTAGGAAAACGTCGGTGGCGTCGAGTTCACGGCGCAGCCCACGAAGTTTTTACAGACCCTGCCTGCTCGTTACTGCGGCGCCGGGTGGGCGAGAGCGGCATCCTCCCCATCACCCTGACGGTGACCCCGACATGGAGACATGTCGGGGTCAAACAGGCACCCGATATCCCGATATGTCTCCATGTCGGGGTATCGGCTCGCCTCGGCGCCGACGATTGCGAGCGTGGTTGACTTGGGATTCTGGGCCAGCCCTTGGATGAAGCCGTCGTGATAGGCCTGGCCGGCCTTGCGGGCCACCCATCGCCGCAGCACCGGCACCGGTCGCAGACCTGGCACCTCGAACACACCTGGTCCCAGACCATCCAACCGGCGGAAGACCTCCGACCCTGGGCGCAGGGTCTGCTCGACTGCCATACCCACGGTCGTCCCCGTGGTGCCGACGATGGGAAGGTCCCACAACGTTTCGATGTCCGGCGCGCACCAGTTTTGCGAGGGGTTATCCGCCGACGGGATCGGAACCAACGTCTCCGGCAGGAATGCGGTGCCAAAAGCTCCCGTTGCTGACCGGACCGCCTGGTACAGGGCCTCACCATGCAGCTGGCTGCCCGATTTGCCGAGCCGGTAGGCGACCTCGACATCGTCGATACCCGCGCGGACAGCGGCGACGATCAGCTTTGCTCCAACACCCCGCTCGAGCAGGCCGTCGCCGAACAGGGTTCCACCCGACTCCACGGTGAGGCCATGCGTGTTGTCCCAATCATGAAACACCCTGGCCAGTAGGTCACCGAAGGTGATGGGCGGGTACCCCTTGGTACGAGCCTGGACCGCGGTAAGGGTTCGGTCGTACAGAAAACGATCAGGCAAACACCTCGCCGGCCAGATGAGTTCCTTAAGCGCAGACGCCGTGTCAGCGGCAACCTTGCGTTGCAGGTTCGGCCAAAACTGTGGGTACCGCTGGTACCAGTAGTGACGGATGGCTGATACCGGAGTCCGCAGGTGCCCCGCTGCGCACGCATCCGTGAGATAGTGCTGCGCTGCTGCTTCTCGGGCCATCGCGTGCGACTCGTCACCTCCGCATTGCCCTAACCGGCACGCCTCGTCGATGGCTACCTCGTGCAGCCGGCGGTAGGCGATGACCGCTGACGCGAAGCCGCTGGAATGCTCCGCGCCACTTCCGCCGGGAGCAACGAAGTGGTCACCATTTGCGGTGGCCAGCACCAAGAACCGGTCTCGGACCCGCCTTTCGACTTCAGTAGCCGCCGCTTTCTCGGTGAACTGAAAGTGGCTGAACTCTCCTCCGGGCTCGAAACGATCGTCCACGAAGGCGCCATCCACAGTCATGACCTTGAGCGCGCAGATGACCTCATCGCGGGTGCCGATCTGGGTTCCCTCGCTGCCGGGAATGGCGGCCAAGGTGAACAGGTCGTCTTGCGGTCCAGCTCGGGCACCGGCGAAGAAATCACCGCTCAGGGCCACCACATCGCCGTAGCCTAGGAAGAGCCGCTGCTCGCCACCGGCGCCTCCGACATTCACGCTGGCGCGGCCGGTCGCGACCTCACCTATCGCGCGATGTTCTGCAGACTTCATCGTGACCTCACTGCTTAGCGCGCCACCCCGGCTAGCGCGAAGAACTCCTGGCGGGAACGGGCGTCCTCCCGCAACAGCCCATGCAAGGCCGAGGTCACAGTGCGCGATCCGGTTGCCCGCACGCCTCGCAATGACATGCACAGGTGCTCGGCCTCGATCACCACGCCGACCCCCTTAGGCGCTAGGTGCTCCTGCAGCCCATCGGCGACCTGCTGAGTCAGGCGCTCCTGCACCTGCAGATCTCGGGAGAACAGCTCGATGACCCGGGCCAGCTTCGATAGCCCGAGGATGCGCTCCCCGGGCAGGTACCCGACGTGGGCGATGCCGTGGAAGGGCAGCAGGTGGTGCTCGCACAGCGACTGCACCGGAATACCCCTGGCCAGCACCAGCTCGTCGTAGCCCTCGTCGTTCGGGAACGTCGTCAGATCGAACTCCCGGGGGGTGAGCAGCTCGGCGAAAGAGTGCGCGACTCGTCGCGGCGTGTCTGATAGGTGCTCTGAAGTCGGATCTTTACCCAGGGCGACCAGCAGATCGGCCACCGCACGCTCTGCCGCGGCCAGGTCTACCCCGCGCCGGGGCGGGACCACCCGCAGGCTCGGGTGGCGCACGGGGACTGGCTGCTCGGGCAGCGATGCGGTTGCGGTGGGCTCGGAGATGGTCATCAGCTTCTTTCTTTCAGTGGGATCCGACTGGGTCCGACAGGGTCAGGGTCACAGCCAGGCGGCGCACCGTCGGCGCAAGCCGGTTCACTGCGTCGGAGTACGCGCCGAGCAGCGCAATAGCGCTGTCCGTGAGGGTGTGAGCTTTCTCTACCGTGCCCGCGGCGGCGGTGACCGCTCGATCGGCGTCGCGTATGACCTCTTCGACGGTGCCGGTGATGTCCTCAGCGCGTTGCAGCGAGGCATTGGTTCGTAGCACAAGCACCCGTAGCGCGGTCAGCGTCTGCTCTACCACCGCAACGAGATCGATGATCCGGCCGGATAAGGCCACTAGAGTCGCGCTGGTATCCATGACGGTAGCAATCGAGTGGCTCAACGCGACGGGCAGCCGTCGCAGGAAGCTGCTGTCTGCGGGAGGGTGCGGTTCTACCGCCAAGTGCCAGCTCACCTCAGCCTCCTCGCACTCTAACAACATGATCTGCTAACATTAGAACTCCCCCTATATTTCGTCAACATAGGTTGGTTCTAGAATGGAGTCTCGCGAGACCCAGATCTCAGCGGTCGCAGCGCTCGATGAGCCCACCCGCCGGCAGCTGTATGACTATGTGGTCCACCAGCCCAAACCGGTCAGCCGCGACGAAGCCGCCGCAGCGTGTGAACTGCCGCGCACAACCGCGGCGTTCCACCTCGACCGGCTGGTGAGTGAGAAGCTGCTCGCCGTCGTCTACCAGCGGCGCACCGGCCGTACCGGCCCCGGTGCGGGACGGCCAGCCAAGCTCTACCGGCGATCGGATCACCACGTCACCGTGTCGCTGCCCCAGCGCCGTTACGAGCTCGCCGGGCGGCTGCTGTCCGGCGCGCTCGAGCACGCCGAACGCTCCGGCGACTCGCCGCGGGCAGTCCTCGACCAGCAGGCCTACCAGTTCGGGAAAGAACTGGGCGAAGACGCGCGGGATGCCGCCGACCACGGTGATACCCGAGACGCCGCACTGCGGGTGCTGAAAACCTACGGTTTCGAACCACGCCACAACGACGACCAGATCACGCTGGCCAACTGCCCGTTCCACATGCTGGCGCAGGATTACACCGAGCTCGTGTGCGGGATGAACCTGTCGCTGCTTGACGGTCTTCTCGATGGCCTGGCCACCACCGGCCTGACCGCCCGCCTGGACCCCACCCCTCCGTTCTGCTGTGTCCGCCTCGAATCCGCCCCCTCCCACGATTCCCCCGACATCGAGACATAACGGAGTCGCGAGAGGGCACAAAACCCCGTTATGTCTCTATGTCGGGCGGCGGGTAGGTGGCGTGGAAGGCGCTGTGGAAGGTGGCGAGAGCCGCCTCGGTGAACAGCACGAAGCGGGCTTCGTGTACCCGGGTACGTGCCTGTGCGACGGTGGTCAGGGCGATGCGCGCGGCGTCGTACAGCGGCCAGCCGTAGGCCCCGGCGGACACCGCGGGGAACGCGAGGGTCTGCGCGCCCAGTTCGTCGGCCACCCGCAGGGACTCCCGGTAGCAGGAAGCGAGCAGCTCGCTGCGGTCATCGGTTGCGCTATAGACAGGGCCCACTGTGTGGATGACCCAGCGGGCCGGCAGGTCACCCGCAGTGGTCGCGACCGCCTGACCGGGGGGTAGACCGTTTGGATACTGGTCGGCCCGTAGCTGCCGGCACTGCGCCAGGATTGCCGGCCCACCGCGGCGGTGGATCGCGCCATCCACCCCACCGCCGCCGAGCAGCGAGCTGTTGGCGGCGTTCACTACCGCATCGACGTGCTGCTCGGTGATATCCCCGCGCAGCAGGATGATCTGCGTTGCCACTTGGTACACCGTAATCATTGGCACGTGTGGCAAACTGCTCGGCTGACGAGAACTCGATGCGTATAGGAGAACACGGTGCGTAACTGGCCGGGCGTGGCGGCAGGCGTGATCGCGGCTGGTTCGGTGCTCGTGCTGGCGGGATGCTCGGGCGCTAGCCAGGCACCCGCCCCCGCGTCCCCACACCCGAGTCCGACGCAGGCATTGGGTCCGATCCCGCCCGTAGACAATCCGCGTGACCTCACCGCCATGACCCAGCGACCCTGTGATCTGCTCACAGCGCAGCAGGTGGCCAGCTTCCAACTTGAACTGCCTGCCGATCAACTGACTGGTTTGCACGGCACTTTGCGCTGCAAGTGGACTACCACCACGGGTGCGGCGCGAGAAATAGTTCGAATGCTCGACGTTAGCCTATCCGTCAACAATCCAACGTTCGAAGTCGCTTACAGTCGAGATCGGAACCTTCCGTTTTTCGAGGTTATCGATATTGCTGGGTACCCTGCCATCGCGATGATGGTGAACGCCAGATTGCCGATTTGCGCGGTCAAGATCAAAGTGGCGGAACAGCAGAGTATCTCGGTGGATTATGAGGACAAATCGCTGAACAAGGATCCACGGCAGTCGTGTGAGATCGGTAAGCGGGTGGCCGCCGCAGTGCTGGCGAATGTACCGCCAAAGAGCTGAGGCAACACTGTGAGTAACGAGTTTCAGTGGCCCAGCACCGGCAGCGATACCGGTAACGTGCTGAGCGGTACATCGCTAGGGGAACTACTCAGCGGCAACGGCGCGACAGCCGGCTTCTCGATCGACTACGAACGCCTCCCCCAAGCCATCGCCGACTTAAGACACGCCGCGGAATTCTTTGAAGGCCGTGTCAAGGTCGCGGAACACCTAGCAAAGATCCGGCCACCAGGGGCGGATGGAGTGAGCATCCACGCCGTCGAGCAGTTGGGCAAGTGGGCATCTGACAGCGGTCAGAACAACCTGGCGAGCACGCTTCGAGCTGGGGCATTGCAGCTAAAAGCGCTCGCCAACAAGCTGGAAGATGA
Organism: Pseudonocardiaceae bacterium; assembly: GCA_035276605.1. Lineage (GTDB taxonomy): Bacteria > Actinomycetota > Actinomycetes > Mycobacteriales > Pseudonocardiaceae. The sequence goes on from DATELN010000050.1 coordinate 14,397, forward strand.
TCTCAAGACGTACTTGCAGGTAGAACAGCTGAACCTGCCGAAGCATCCCACCGAGGGGTTGCCGCTGTGAGAATCAATCTGGCGATCGCAGCGGGGGCATTTTTGTTGGCGGCGTGTGGAGCCAGTACGGGCGCCGCACCCGTACCTTCTCAACCCAATTCCACACCGGCGGCGAGCCCTATCCCGCCGGTCAAGAATCCGCGTGATGTCGCGGCGCTGGCACGGCGACCGTGCGAGTTGCTGACCGCGCAACAAGCGAAGAAGTTCGCGCTTGACCTTCCGCCGAGACAATACGATGCCGGTCTCGGCGACCTGGGCTGCGAGTGGGCGACCACATTGCGCAACCAGGAAACGATCCGGAAGGTTCAAATTGACACCTTCACTAACAACCCTACCTTGGAAGTCGCCTACTACAAGGATCGCAACCGCCCGTTTTTCGAACTTACGGAAATTGCTGGCTATCCCGCTATCGTAACAAGGACAAATGCTGATATCCCGATTTGTGATATTGACGTCAAACCAGCAGAGCGGCAGAGCTTCTCGTTGACCTACGAGTCGCAGGAGTTCAAAAGCAACCCGCAGCAGTCGTGTGAGGTTGGTAAGCAGGTGGCCGCGGCGGTGCTGGTGAACTTGCCGTTGAAGAGTTGAGGGGCTCAACCGATGGGGACGAACTTCAACTACGACGACACCAGCCATCAGGTCATCTACGACCAAATCAACGGCGGGTCGGGCTCGGAGCCACTGCAGCTGAGCAGCCAGGAGTGGACCAAGCTGGGCAATGAGATCGGCGAGACCGGTAGGTCGTATGTGCAGAAGGTGCTGTCCACCATTCTCGTCACCCGGCAAGGGGCAGCGGCGGACGCGGCGACAGCCGCTATCAGCGCGATGGTGCCATGGATGGACGATGTGACGCGGATCGCGCATGCCGCGGCGCAGCGGACGCAGGAGCAGGCCGATTATTGGGTGACTGCAAAAAACAGCGTGCCGCCCGTTCCGCCGGCTTCGAAATCGGTCGGTTTTTTCAGTGATCCCGGCGAGTGGGCCGCCGAGAAAATGGACTGGTTTCCCGGCATCACCTCTGAGGAGGAAAAAGCTCAGCAGCGCCAGCAGGATGCGGCGGAACAGGCCCGCCAGGCAATGCGGGTGTATCAGACCAGCTCCAACGGCAACATCGACTCCGCGCCCGCGTTCACCGCACCGCAGGCACTGGACAGCAGCGTCGGATCGTTGCCACTGACCAGCGCCGGCATCGGTACTATCGCCGCCCCGGCGGCGATCGCCGGCGGCAGCGCGCCAGCCCATCTGATGGCGGCGCGCCAACCCATAATGCAGCCGCCAGCCGGTTCGCCAGCAACTCATCGACCAGCGGCGAGCAGCCCGCCGGCAGCCACGGTTTCGCAGCTCGCGCCCGATGGGTCCACAGGGCGGCCCGGCACAGCGCAATCGGGCCGGTGGGCTGGCAACCCGGCACCGGAAGGAGGCGTTGTTCCCAGCGTTTCCGCGCCCGGGGCGGCGGTCGGGGCCAGCGCCGTAACCCGATTTGGCAGTGCGCGCCGGGGCAGACGAGCAACCGAGACCGCGTTCGCCCCTCGGCCGAGCACCGAATTCGGTCCCCGACCCACGGCCAGCACATCACCGCCGATGGCGGAGATGAGCAGCGCACGCGGCGGCGCCGGCATGGCGCGCGGCGGCGCCGGACCTGCCGGGTACGGTCCCCCATTCGCGGGTGGCCACAGTCAGCAGGGCGAGCCGGATCGCGAGCACCGCAGCAAGTACCTGTTACACGACGACTCCAACGCGCTCGTCGGTGACCTGCCGCCCACCGCGCCCCCGGTGATCGGCGCTGACTACTGAAGCCGGAGGCCGGCGTGCGCGGGACCGCGATTGAGATAAGCCATGAGGAGTACCGCACCGCCTGGCACTGTCTTGGGCTGGGCACCCGGCACTGGAACATGGACCTGCCGGGGCTTCCCGAGCTGACCGAGGACGAGCATCGGATCCGTGTCGGCAACATGCTGGACGGCTTGCAGACCCGTGGGCTTGCTCATCGGCGATGCCTGGCGCCCGAGCTGGAGGACGCGCTACGCCTGCTAGCCAATCCGGTGCGGGAAATAAACGGATCGGTGCATGTCGGCGCTGCTCGGCTGCGGTTGCTCGCGGGAGCGCGGGGTGATCGCGCCGTGCTCGCGATGCTCGACAAGCGCCAGCTGGTAATGCAGACCGGACCGGCCGGCGAACTGAGCACCTCGGTCGCCCAACTGTTGCCGGATCGACCGGCCGGGTCGGGATCGTCGGTATCGGTTCCCGAGGAACTGCTGGCGCAACCAGCCAGCGGAGGCAAGGCCGGACTCACCGCGGTGCAGCTGGAAGATCGGTTGGTTCGCAGCGGGATCAAGCCTGCCGAAGCGCAGGCCTTCACGACCATGATCCGCGGTCCCAAAGCCTATGGTGGCAAGTTCGGCGCCGCCCGCCGGGACCGCCACGGCGCGCGACACTCCGCGGGCGCCGCATTGGTCTACCTCGCCACCGAGCGTGGTGGGTACACCCTGCAGCCGCTGCGGGGTCCGGACGGTTCGGCCTGGACCACGCTCGCACCGGCCACGTTGGCGCAAGTCGCCCAGCGTCTCGATCAGCTCCTCGACGGTATTCGCGCCGGCTGAGCGCTACGATTCAGCCACTATGGCATTCGCACTTACCAGCCCAGCCTTCGCCGACAACGGCTTCGTCCCCGTCCAGTACACCTGTGATGGTGACAACATTTCACCGCCGCTGACGTGGTCGGACATCCCGGACGGCACCGTAGAGGTGGTCTTGATTCTCGAGGATCCCGACGGCCCGGGAAGTATGGGAAACACGCAGGTCTATTGGGTGCTGTTCGGCCTGGACCCCGCCATCGGTGGGCTTGAAGAGGGGAAAGTGCCCGCGGGCGCCGTCGGTGGCAAAAACGACTATGGGCGAACAGACTGGGCCGGACCGTGCCCGCCGCGTGGCAGGGCCCACCGTTACATCTTCACCTTGCTCGCCCTGTCCGAGCCCAGCGGCCTGGCCGAGGGTGCCAGTCCGCGCAAGGATCTGCCGTATGCCCTGTCGGGCAAGGTGTTGGCGCAGGCCCAGCTCACCGGCAGATACCAGCGCCGGCACTGAAGCCTCGCGCCACCTACCCGGCGCCGGTGAGGGTGGCTAGGGCAGCGTTGAGACGTTCCAGAGTCGGTCGCTGCTGAGGATCCCGATGCAGGCAAGCGTCGATGATCTCGGCCACATCAAGGGGCAACCGCCGCCGGGCGCGAATCCTAGGGGCCGGGCGGGACAGCACGGCCTGGCAGCGGGCCATAGTGGCGGTATACGAGCCAGTTGAGACCGACCGGTCGGACAGGTCGAAGGGTTGGATTCCGGTCGCAGCTTGATAGAGCACCAGGCCGACGCCCCAGACGTCCGCAGGCGGACCCAGGTGGCCACCGCAGACCTGCTCAGGTGACATGTAACCCGGTGTACCGACACCCGCCGCGCAGCGGCCGGGGCGCCGCGCCAGGCTCAGATCGATCAGGCGGGCGACCCCGTCGCTGGCAATGATGTTGCTGGGCTTGACGTCCAGATGCAGATGGTCGCGGCTGTGTAGGTAACGCAATGCCGAGCAGAGGTGCTGGCCGAGGTGGCCCAAGTCCGCAGCGCTGAGTTTTGCAGGACGCCTACATCTGGGGCCCTGCGGGCCGCTGTTGAGGATGTAACTCAACGTTGCGCCGGTGAGGTTTTCCAGGATCAGCATCGGCGGCTGCCCGTCAACCGGGACCACATACTCGTAGGCGCGGACTAGGTGAGGGTGAGTCAACGAGAGCAGCAGACGCGCTTCGCGCGCCAGGTGACGGCGGGCCGAGACATCGGTGGCGGCATCGGGCCGCAGCGTTTTGACGAAACACCGGCAGTAGCGCTGCACACTCCAGGCCTCGTAGCAATCCAAATCTTCTCCGCGGCGCACATGCTCGATCACCAGGTAGCCGGGCGCGAGCTGATGCCCCGGTGGATGCACCGGAGGGCTGTCCAGGTCGTAATCGTCGCTGGCAAGCTCCGCGAGATCGGGTGCAATGGTCATATCAGCTCCGGCTCGAGTCGAGGCTGGTGGTGCAGCTGGTACAGATGCGCATAATCGGCGTTGGTGACCAGCAGTTCCTGGTGGGTGCCGGCGCCGGTGATCCGCCCGTCGCGCAGGAACAGGATCTGGTCGGCGTCGGTGACGGTGAGCAGGTTATGCGAAATGATCAAAGTGGTGCGCCCGGCCATCAGGCGGCGCATTGGAGCGAGCACGCGCTGCGTGGAGGCGGCATCCAAGCCGGTAGTCGGCTCATCGAGCAGCAACACGGGCGCGTCACGGATCATGGCGCGGGCGATGGCCAGGCGCTGACGCTGACCACCGGACAGTAGCCTGCCCCGTTGCCCGATGCGGGTCTGGTAACCCTCGGGCAAGGCGGTGATGAACTCGTGGGCGTCTGCTGCGATGGCTGCGGCCACGATGTCGGCGTCAGTGGCGTCGGGTTTACCCCAGAGGATGTTGTCGCGGATAGTCCCGTCGAAGACCAACGTTTCTTGCAGCACCGCCGAGATGTGGCTACGCAGATCGGCCAGGGTCAGATCCCGTAGGTCGTAACCATCGAGGGTGATGCGGCCGGTATCGGGATCGTGGAACCGCAGCAGCAACTTGCCCAGCGTGGACTTGCCCGCTCCGCTCGCGCCGACGAGTGCCACCGTCTGGCCGGCGGCGATCCCAAAGGTGATTCCCTTGACCGCGGGCCGGGTGGCACCGGGGTATCGGAAGCTCACCCCGTCGAAGACCAGCCTGCCGCGAGCATCGTGCAGGCTGCGTGGCTGCGCCGGCTGGTGGGTATCGGGTTGCTGACCAAGCAGGTCGATGATGCGCTCGGCACTGGCGCTGGCGGCGTACACCGTGTTCGACAGCCGACCGGCACCCCGAATGGGGCTGTAAAGCCTGGTGAGGTAGGTCAGGAACACCAGCAGCCCACCCAAGGTGATCTCATCGCGTTGCAGCGCCCACACGCCCATCCCTATCACCAGCACCACACCGACGACCTCGAGTAGTTCGGTCATGGGCCGGAACAGCGCGCGCAGCCGAGTCGCGGCCATCTCGGCGACGAACCGGCCGGAGCTTTCCCGGTGAAACCACTCGGTAACGGCGGTGTGGCGGTCGTAAGCCTGCACGAGAGCGACATTGCCCAGGCTTTCCTCGGCGACCGCGGTGACCGAACCCGAGCGCCGCCGCTGCTCCCGGGAGGCGTCCTTGATCCGTCTGGAGAAGTACCGCGCGGCTAGCCCGAACACCGGCGCAGCGAGCATCGACGCCAGTGCCAGCCGCCAGTTCAGGTAGAACAAGGCCCCGGTGAACAGCACGATCTCGAACAGGTACGCCAGTGTGCGGGTCACTCCAGACAGCACCAGCGCCTCGATCGCATCTACGTCGCCGGTCAGCCGGGACAGCGTGTCCCCCAACTGCCGGCGATCGAAGAAGTCCACCGGAAGCCGGTGCAAATGATCGAACAGTCGGGTACGCAGATCTAACACGAACCGCTCACCCAACCAGGTCGACAGCATCTCGTCGCAGAACGAACCGATCCCTTGCGCCACGGCGATCCCGAGGTAAGCAGCCGCGATCAGCGGGAAGACTGCGAAGTTGCGCGGGACCAGGACGTCGTCGATGAGCAGCTTGTACATCCAGATCTGCGCGGTGTCCAAGAACGGCCCCACCGCGACCAGCAACAAACTGAGCAGCAGGCGTCCCCGATATGGCCGCGTGGCAGGCCAGAACGTGCGAAAGATCTTCCGGATGCCGGCTACGGGAACGGCTGCCACCGGCCCGTGCGGACCCGCGCGGCCAACCGGCTGCGCAGCCGCTGCCTCGTCACCGATTGTCCGTCCTCCTATCGGTCGGCAGGGGCCCCGCCCGGAGCAACCGACGTGAGACCCCTGCCGTCAGGCCGTGCCGTTTACCGATCAGTAGCCGTGGCGGTGACGGCGGCTGTGGCTGCGGTGGCTACGGCGGTGACTGTGGCTGCGGCTGTGGTGACGGCTGCAGTGACTGTCCCGGTGCCATCCACTACGCGCGCGGTCGAAGGATCTGAAATAACCACTCACGGAGTCATCTCCCGTTCATTCCAGCGATGGTCATCCTCAACCATCTGTACTGAAGTTATTCGCTTGGGTACGTGGGACCGTTACACACAATCATCAATCGGATACGGAGAGTTCACCTCGGAACAGCGCCCAGCGTGGCGACGGGCAGGCCGAGCGCTTCTGCGGCACAGCGTAAGCGCCGGTCATAGGTGACGAAGGCGGTCCGTAGTTCACCGAACACGGCCTGCGCGGTGGCCAGGTGGATGGCTCGGGTGAACGCAGATCAGGCGATGCGAAACCGGCCGCCGTGGTGCGGACGAGCTCGTCGATCTCATACCGGCCGACGTAGTCAAGCAAGGCAGGCACGGCCGAAACGAGGCTGGGTTCGGTACGCCGAAGTGCTCGCACCAGCTCGACTTCGACGAGAGCCGAAGCCACCAGCGTGGTGTCAGCTATCGGGCTCCCGCCGGATGAGCTTCACCGTGTCGAGGTGGATCATCAGTAACGTTCCGCTACGACAGAGCACCGCAGTTAACGTGTGGGCGCGGTGGGCAACGTGCGCAATCGTGCACAATGGTGGGTGGGCGCGCAGCGCAACAGGCCAGTCGCGCTGCCAGCTGGACCTACGATCTTCGATGAGGAGCAATGGCCGACCACGAGTCCCATATGGACGGCGGATGCGCGGAGCCGGAGCTGTCCGCGGAACTTCGGGACGCGCTCACGCTGCTGCAGCAGCACAGCGACGATGACGAGTTCCGCACGCTAATTGATGACGTACTGGCTGGCCGGTGCAGCCTCATGGAGGCGTCCGGCTCAGCGGCCTTCAGCAACGTGGTCTTCGCCAGCATCGCGCAGGAATACGGTCGTATGACCGATGACGATAAGCGGCGGCTCACCAGCCATGCCCACGCTGCATCAGCCGACTCGCCCGGAGGCGAGACAGGGCCCTGCGGCTCGCCCTGCGCCACCTGCACCGGAATCTGCACCGCGCTGCGCAACGGTTGCTCGGGCCACTGAAACCCACCTGGCAACATCGAGAAACAAATTTCGGGTGCGGCCGCCGGTAGTATGAGCTTGTGGTCGCGACGAGCTGATGTGTTGGGCGACGCTTCGCGCTATGGCGTGGAGGAAACCGGCCACTGCTCGCGACCACCCTTGGAGTTTGTCTCACCGTGATCACAGCCAATGATCTTGAGCTGCGTGCCGGATCTCGTGTCTTGCTGTCCGGGGCCACGCTGCGCGTGCAGCCTGGCGACCGGATCGGTCTGGTCGGTCGCAATGGCGCGGGCAAGACCAGCCTGTTGCGGGTGATGGCCGCACAGACCCAGCCATACGGAGGCCAAGTGCGCCGCACCGGTGAGTTGGGCTACCTGCCGCAAGATCCGCGTGAGGGTGACATGTCGGTCGTGGCGAGGGACCGGGTGCTGTCGGCTCGCGGGCTCGATCAGCTGTTGCCCGAGATAGAGAAGTTGCAGTCGGAAATGGCCGAGCTGGTCGACAGTGAGCAGCTAGACCGGGCGGTGCGCCGCTACAGCCAGCTGGAGGATCGGTTCTCCGCGCTGGGGGGCTACGGCGCCGAGAACGAGGCGGCACGGATCTGCGCCAGCCTCGGTTTGCCCGAGCGGGTGCTAGCCCAGTCATTGCACACCCTGTCGGGTGGGCAGCGGCGCCGGGTCGAGCTGGCTCGGATCCTGTTCGGCGCCCTGGACAGCTCGGGAGGCCGCTCGAACACCACGCTACTGCTCGACGAACCGACCAACCACCTCGACGCCGATTCGATCACCTGGTTGCGCGACTTCCTCACCACCCACGACGGCGGTCTTGTCGTGATCAGCCACGACACCGATCTGTTGGCCGCCGTGGTGAACAAGGTCTGGTTCCTCGACGCCGTCCGCGGCGAGGTCGATGCCTACAACCTGGGCTGGCAGCGTTACCTGGAGGCGCGGTCCACCGACGAGAGGCGGCGACGCCGGGAGCGCGCCAATGCGGAGAAGAAGGCCAATGCCCTGATGGCGCAAGCTGACCGGATGCGGGCCACTGCCACCAAGGCCGTCGCAGCGCAGAACATGCAGCGGCGGGCCACCAGGATGTTGGCGCACACGCAGACCGAACAGCGTGCCGAGCGAGTGGCTCGGATTCGCTTCCCCCAGCCCGCGGCGTGCGGCCGGACCCCGTTGGCCGCCGTTGAGTTGAGCAAGTCCTACGGGTCACTGGAGGTGTTCAGTGGGGTAAGTCTCGCCATCGACCGCGGTAGCCGAGTGGTGGTCCTCGGTCTCAACGGTGCCGGGAAAACTACCCTGCTACGGCTGCTCGCCGGGACGGATACCTCCGACGCCGGGCAGGTGGTGGCTGGTCATGGTCTGCGGGTGGGCTACTTCGCGCAGGAACATGACACGCTGGACCTCAGCTCCACCGTGTGGGAAAACCTGCGGCACGCCGCGCCGGACGTCCCCGAGCAGCAGCTACGCACCCTGCTTGGCACCTTCCTGTTCCATGGTGAGCAACTGGACCAGCCGGCGGGCACCCTGTCCGGTGGTGAGAAAACCCGGCTCGCGCTCGCGGCGCTGGTGTCCTCTGGAGCCAACGTGCTGCTTTTTGACGAGCCGACCAACAACCTCGACCCGGTGTCCCGGAAACAGGTGCTCGACGCGCTACGGCACTACACCGGCGCCGTGGTGCTAGTCACCCACGACCCAGGCGCAGTGCTGGCAGTGGCTCCCGAGAGGGTGATCCTGCTACCCGAGGGCACCGAGGATTACTGGAGTCCCGATTACCTCGACCTGGTGCAGCTGGCCTGACTCGGCGGTTACCGGGTCAAGGGGTATGCGAAACTGGCTATCAATCCCATACCCCGAAGGAATCATCCATGCGCGCAGTCGTCTACACGTCCGGTTAGGCGACGCAGGTGCTACGCGGGATACCCCTCCAACTGCCGCTTGCCACCGCCGTAGGGGTGCTGGGCGCCTACCAGGGAGCCGCGGACTACCTCGGTCTGCCGCATCCTGACCTGGGCGCGCCGCTGGCCGCGCTGGTGTTCGGCGTTGCGATCATCGGCGCCGCGTTCCTACTGTCGTGGGCCGCCGAGGCTGCCCAGGTCGACATCAGCGCCGGACTGGCGCTGGCATTGCTGGCGTTGCTGGCGGTGCTGCCGGAATACGCCGTCGACTTCGTGTTCACGTTCCAGGCCGGCCAGATCTATGACCAGCATGGGGTGTGTGTTCCACGGCCGGATGGTAGTGATCCGTGCTCGCTGGCGCTGGCCAATATGACTGGTGCGAACCGGGTGCTCGTCGGCGTCGGGTGGCCACTGGTGGTACTCGTCGCGAGCCTGGCCGTGTTCCGGGCGCGCCGGCGAGGCGGCCAGGACAGCCCGTCGAGCCATCCGGGTTGTGTCGAACTGGCCCCGACCATGTCGGCCGAGGTTGTGTTCCTCGGCATCGCCACGCTGTACTCGCTGACGCTTCCGCTACGGCACACCCTCACGCTAGTTGACGCCGTGGTGCTCGTCGCGATCTTCGCCGGATACACCTGGCGGCTGTCGCAGGCGCCAGCTCAGCAACCAGATCTGGCCGGGCTTGCGCAGTGGGTCGGGGACAAACCACCGGGCCCGCGGCGACGCTGGGTAGGCGCGATGTTCACGGTGGCTGCTGTAGTCATCCTGTGCTCCGCCGAGCACTTCGCCCACGGTCTGGTCGCCACCGGCGCCCAGCTGGGCGTCGACCAGTTCGTGCTCGTGCAGTGGGTAGCGCCGCTGGCCAGCGAGTCTCCCGAGTTGCTGGTGGCCTGCCTGTACGCCTGGCGACTCAAGGCGTCGGACTCGCTGGGCGCACTACTGTCCAGCAAGGTCAACCAGTGGACGCTGCTGGTTGGCACCATTCCGGTGGTGTTCGCGATGGCCGCCACCACCACCGACGGCCTTCCGCTGGATACCCAGCAGCGCCTCGAGCTGTTGCTGACGGCCGCGCAGTCGGTGTTCGCGGTCAGCATCCTGGTGAACCTCGGCCTGACGGTCTCGGGGGCGCTGACGTTGCTGGTGTTATTCACCGTGCAGGTAGTCACCAGCTTCATGCTGCCCGCCGAGACCGATCAGCTCGTCATCATCATCCTCTCCGCGGTATACGCCGTGCTGGCCGCTGGCCAATTCCTCCGCAGACGGCACGACACCACCCGGCTGGTACGACAAGGGCTGGTCACACCCTTCCCCGAGCTGGCTGATACTCCCCGCTGAAAAGCGACGGCACAGTTACGCGGCGCTGCGACCGGGGATGGTGCGAGCAGCGCCGTTGAGCAGAACCGGCAGCTCCTTGACCAGCTCGCCGACAACATCGTCCGGGTGGATGCGCTCGCCGGCCATCTGACGGGTGAGCACGTTCGTGCACGCGGTGATAAACACCTCGCCCAGTACCTTCGTCGTGGTCGACGCGATGGTCGCGTTTATCGTCGTCCCACTACCAGGGAAAAGCTTGAAGAAGCTGGCCGTCGTGCGGGCGACCGAGGCTACCCCCAACACGGTGGCGAATGCGGTGGCAACGGCTTTGGGGTCGACCTTGAGTCCCATGATGGTGGCGATCTGACCCAGCATGCTGATCTGCAACGCGCTCAACGGAATCGCGTCGGCGAGCGGGATTGGAGTGGCCGCGATCAAGGCAGCGGTACCCATCTTGACATTGACCGACCGCCGCGCCTCGGCGATCTTGAGCTCCAGCGATACCCGCTGGCAGCTAGCCAGGGTATGCCGCTGGGCATCCGGTAGCTGCGCATAGATCGAGCTGACGAGATCGGGCAGGCCGAAAGGTGCGAGCGTGACGCCGGCGACGTTGTCCTGTTCCGCCAGCGTCTTGAAGCACTGTCCGTCAAGAACCGGAAGATTGAGGGAGCGCAGATACTGGGCAAACCGGTCCGCGCGGGCGTCGTCTGGGGTCGGACACTGGGTGAGCACCAGGGCGACCAAAACCTCCCTCGCCAGTGCTCGAACTATTTCAGACTCGACCTTCTCAAAACGCTCATCCCGGGTCCGGACACAGTACAGGCAGAAATGAACGCGCGTGTCGTCGTCTCCCATCTGCCTTCTGATCTCAGTAAGGTAGGTGTCGGCTATGCGTCCTGTCTCTATTCCAAGCTCGATGCCTGGAGTGTCGTACACGGCGATAGGCAAATTCGGGCGGTCATAACGTTGGATGCTGCGGGTGATGGACGGACCAACACCGGTCGGGGCAATCGGCTCACCGAAGATCGCGTTGACCAAGGTGCTCTTCCCCACCCCGACCCGACCGGCAAGCATGACGTTGAGCTGGGCTTTTCCGCCCATCGCCTGCGAGAGACCCTCCCGGAAGAATTTCTCGAGGTCAAACTCTTCATGGCCCTCGGACTTATACCGGAGTAGGCCGGTGGAAGATCCATCCATAGGGGCTCCTTATCTCAGCTGCGTATCCGCTGGTGTGCCTTCGCTCGAAGCTGCCGCGCCGGGGAGTCGACCACTTCGCTGTTCGTTCACGTCGCGGCGTCCAGGTACACCGAAAATCACACACAGTTACCGGGCTGCCCAAAATTACTTGATCCGCAATCGCACGATTGCCGGGTCCGTCAGGCGGCAAGGCCGAAACGCTGCGCAAGGATACAGGTGCTGACGATCCGCAGAACGACGCCTTCGAACGCGGCCCGGTTAGCCGACTGCATCACAGCCAGGCGGTCCATCAGCCCAGCCACCCGGCCCGCCCGAAGAACAAAACAACTGATCCTCGACTTGTTGGTGACAGCTTGATGCCGACCTTCTGGCGGTCCGGCCCGAGCGACGGGAGCTCGCCGATTCCGTGATCAGCAAGCTACGTGCCGGTGTTCCGGTCAGCGTTGCCGAACGTGAGCCCGAACACCCCACGCGGAGAAGCCCTCATCGTCGGGATCGATGATCGAACCGGTGAGCTGCGGGCACCGCGCTCGACGTTGAGTGGTTGCGTCATCGCGTTTACCAGGCAGCCCGGGTCCCGCTCGCCGTCGAGGAGCGGGGCGTTGATGGTGTCAGATCGCTCGTTGTACTAGTCGCCAGCGCACGAGAGCCGGCCGAGGACACCTAGGGCAGGTTGCGGTGACGGGTCGGCCCACTCACTCAATGGCGTCCTACTCCGCTGCGGGCCCGATAAGGGTGATGCCCACACCGTTCGGAGGTCAGAAAGCACCTCTGGTTGCGGTGAGCTGCTCAGGTTGCACAGTTCGGGATCGCACGGCCGTCTACGAGCCGGCCAACCTGGTGTCCGCCTGGCGCGAAGGTGTCCAAGTTCAGCCGGCGGTACCGTCGATGATCATCGCTGGGCCGCCATTATTGAAGCCCGCAGGCGCAGGGCCGAACACTCGCCGGCTCGTAGTCACCACGGTACGACCGAATGCGTAGTTGCCGCCGGCCCCGATCGCTGCTCCTATCCCCAACGGCGCGAGCCGGCCAATCGCCAAAATCCCCTGGCGGCGTCCGTACCGCTTCACAAACCAGCGGCTGAGAGTCTTGTTTATCGCGCTGATGGAGGACACCGGAATCGTCTCGGGCAGCAGCTCCGCCCAATGCTGACCGGTCCGGCCGGCCATCTTCTCCACCAGCATGGTCCCGTTGTCCCCGAGCACGATGGCAAGCAGCAACGTCCGGCGTCGCTCGACGTCCGCGATCCGGATGCCTTGCACCTCCGCGACCGCCAGCGCGAACAGCGCGGTGGCCTCGAAGAAGAACACCGTCTCCGCACCACTAAGCGCGAAGGCGGCGGCGGTCCCGACAGCCGGCGCCGCCGCCACACCGCCCGCAGCAGCTCCCGCGCCAGTGACCGTCGCCAAATATCGCTTCTCCAGCACGGCGATGATTTGCGCCGGACTCGCGTCCGGCTGTGATTGGCGCAGCCGCGTCACGTAGCGGGCGGCCGGCGCCTGCTGCATGTTGATGGCCTTCTCCACGCCGCGAAGGAGCACGGCGGGCAATCCCACCTCCCCGTCACCCATGCCTCCCAGTATCCCGGAGCACTGGTGCGATCCGTCGACGAGCCCAGCCTGCTGCTCGATCACCGGCGTTTCGCGGGGTTCTCGCCTGCCCGGCGCCGACGGCCTCCCCGCCCTGCCCCGTCAGCCGCCGCAGTAGCCGAGCAGGAAACGACGACACGGTGCGCACCGGGGCGCGACACGCCGGGCACGGGGAAGCGACACGGCGGGCATCAGCGCCGGACACGCCGGTGGGTGAGGCTCGTTAGGCTCGGTGGTGTGGGACCGGTGCGGGCGGCGCGCCAGTTCGAGGCCTTCGGATGGTCGCATGCCGCCGCCGTTGTGGTGGTCGTCGTGGTCGCGGCGGCGCTTGTCGTCGTGGGCCGGCGGTATCGCGGCACTCCCACCGGCCGGCGACTCAGTAAGACGTTAGCAGCGGTTTTCACCGCTTTCCTGGTACCGGTGGAGGTCTACTACCTGCTGCCCTGGCAGCCGGGAATCAAATTCTCACTACCGCTGCAACTGTGCGACCTATCCTCGATCGCCGCGGTATGGGCGTTGTGGTCGTACTCGCCGACGGCGTTTGCGCTGACCTACTTCTGGGGTCTGACGTTGACCTCGCAGGCCTTCATCAGCCCGGAACTGAACGGCCCGGACTTCCCGTCGCTGCAGTTTCTCTCCTTCTTCGGCATCCACAGCCTGGCGCCATGGGCGGCGATCTACCTGACCTGGGGAGTAGGTTTGCGCCCGGGCTGGCGCAGTTACCGGGTCGCGGTACTGGTCACCATCGGCTGGGGCGTGGCAATGTTCGTCGTCAACCGGCAGGTGGGCACCAACTACGGTTTCCTCAATGCCAAGCCGCTGGCGGCGTCACTGCTGGACGTGCTGGGTCCGTGGCCGTGGTACCTGCTTTCCGAGGTGGTTCTCGGCACCGCAGCCTGGGCGCTGATCACCTGGCCCTGGGCTCGACAACGGACCCCGCAGAGCACCCTGTCAGATCAGCCGAGCTGGGGCAGACTTCGCTCGTAATCGATGATCCACTGGAGCGGCTACGAGAAATCTGCTTAGCACTGCCGGAGGCGACTGAGCGGCTCAGCCATGTGCTCGTCACCTACGCCGACCGCCATCACGACGATCGGCACAGTTTCTGATGTCATGCTCCCGGATCCGCAGCGCTTCTTCGTTCCGCCCTATGTCGGTGGGCGCGGCTGGGTCGGGGTCTACCTCGATGTCCCGCGCGAGATCACCGAACTCGTCGAAGACGCCTACCGGATGGCTGCACCACGCGCCCTGACCGCACAGCTGCATCTACATCCGCGCCGGCATCCCGTCAACATCTCGGACGGTACGGTGGTCACCGCCAACCTGGCTTTCGCTGACATGGTTGTCGGGCACATGAACTCGACGCTACCGACGTGTCAGGGCTCTTGGGATATCGGCGGTGTCGAGTTCACGGGTGGCACGGAACATTTTGCGACACTGGTTGGTGTGGAGGATCCGGGACGGCTGCGGATCGCGTTCCCGTGCCAGCACAATGACTGTCGCCGCACGGCGGCGGTCGTCGAGGTGAACCGCCGCGGACGGCTCTACGTCAACGACGAACAGGCCATTATCTACCGGATCTTTCCCGGTGCCCAAGGTACGATCCGGATCACCGGTTTTTTGCCCTACACAAATTTTTGTAGCCAGGTTCCCAATCTCGCGGCGACCATTCATTCGGCCCGCGCCGTCGACGCAGCTGGGTTGTATGCGCTCGATCGCAGCTGGGTCCCGTTCTACTGCCCGGGCTGTGAACGTTCGTTCTGCGGGCAGCACTGGCAGCTCAAGCCCACGTTCCAGTGGGACTTTGACCACTATTCGGGCACCTGCCCGGCAGGGCATCCCCATTTCATCGATCATTGTTAAGCCCGCAGCGCTTCGGTAACGAGCTCCGCCGTCTGCGTCGGTGGGCCGGCAGTGGGGTCATCGGTGACATCCGCTTTCGCTTTGCGCGGCCTGGCAAAAACCGCCTTTTAGCCGATGAGCGCACCTTCGAACCCAACCTGGCCTGCCCTGCGACCGGGATGCGTCCTGGTTAGCCCGCGTCGCTGTGTTGCTCGATTTCGGGCTGGCCGTCACTGCGGGACCAGCGGACGTGGAGCTGGTCGCGAGTGCCGAACCGAAGGAGATGACGACCGACGACCTCCTCCAGGCGCGCGAGATCGTCCGGATTTGCCTCGATCGCCAGGTGGAGTCCGTCAGATCCGCAGGACAGTTCAGCGCGTCCGTTCGCAAATTCGATCCAGCCGCGTTGGTCGCTGTCGGACCAGTGGCCAGCACTATGGCGACTGAGATGCGCGACGAGCTGCTTCCCATAGCGCGCCGGTCGATCCGTGACTACCAGAGCTTCGCTTCGACCGAGCATCGACCGCGCCTCCTCGTCTGGTTGCCCTTTGATTGGTACCTACCTAATGCTGCCGTTGTCATCGGCTCTCAATCACGTTGATGTGCTCCTTCGCAAGACACATTCTTATTGACCATGGCATTTGGTGTTGATGGCGTGCGCCGACACACGTCGAATTAACGTGATGCATCCAGGCTTAGCATCGCCCGCCCACGGGCGTAGCGGGCTTGGGCGTACTCCGTGTGCCGTGACTATAACCTGGTCACGCAAATCGGTTCGGGTCGTGCAACAGCCACGCACCGTCTGTGAGCAGGCCCCGGCTCCCAGGTCGAGCGGGAGCGCAGCCCACGCTGGGCGGCGATCCCAGCTCAACGTTCGCTCCGCTGGGCAACCGCACGCCCAATTAAGGTGTGACTCCAGCGGCTTGGCCATGGTCATGGACCGGTCGTCGGCGAGCGTGACTTGCCTTTCGCGGAGTCCAGGTAGCGTTTGACCCAGCCGTCAATTACGGCGTGCTCGACCCACAGCCGCTGGGCCAGCAGGTTCTCCTCGTCGCGGTAGCGATCGATGCGCTCGATAGCGTCGCGGTGCAGCTGCGCCTTGGTGACGGTGAACGTGTCGGCGGGCGACTGCTCGGCAAGGGCGCGCGCCGCGGTCTTGGCCCGCTCGAGCAGCTCGTCGGCGGGCACAACCTCATCGACCAAACCCAGCTCGGCGGCCTGCTGAGGGCGGTAGGTCTGCCCGCCCAACGCCAGCCGACGGGCCCAAACGCCGCCGACGGCATAGCGCACGATCTCCAGCGCGGCCCGCGGAAACGGTACCCCCACCCGCAGCTCCGCCAGCCCGATCTGCCCGTCACCGTCGGCCATGACCCGGACGTCGGCGCAGCACGCCAGCACACAACCACCACCGATGGCATGCCCGTTGACCGCCGCCACCACCGGCAGCGGGCAGTTAAACACCACCTCGAACGCCGTGCCCACCAGCAATGGCAGGCGCCTGGCGTAGTCCGCGCCGCCGGCCATATACCGCTTGAGATCGAGCCCGGCGCAGAACACGTGCCTATGGCCGGTGATGACAACTGACCTGACGTCGCCGCCGGGCAGCTCCCGGAACTCCAGCGCGATGGCCTCCAGCAGCTCGCTGTCCATCAGGTTTAGCCCGCCGTGGGACAGCCGCAGCACGGCAACTTCCCCGTCGTCTTCTCGTATGATCACCCATGCTTGATACACCCGAATTGGGCGCCAGACACTGGCCTGGCCGACCCAGATGCCCGCAGCCGGCTTGACGATCAGCTACCGAGTTGGGGGCAAGTACCGACTGAGCACGTCACCCTCTGATCAAGGCGCTGCGCCAGGTCATGCCGGTCGACCTGCTCGTAACCAGTTGCTGCGACCAATCGCTGCTGCACCTGTGTCTCGACGATCGCGCGCAGATCAGATTCGGTCAGCTGGCGGCGCGGCGCCTCTGCGGCACCCAGTCCGACGATAGAGCCAGCGATGTGCTCGCTGTCGACGGTTGCCAGCCCCGCCTGATCGGCGGCGGGCGCTTCGGCGTTCTCGATGGCCGCCAGCGCCGACCGCAGCGCGGCGATGGCGACCCGGTCCTGAGCCTTGAGAGCTGCCGTCGGATCGCGACGCAGGCTGGTACGCACGCGTCCGGACGCTAATTCGGGTGAAGAGACTGGTGCAAGGGATTTCAGCGCGACGCGTTGATCTCCTGGCATATCCGGTGAGGGACTCGGCTTGACACGACGAGCCGGTTCCACTCTGAGCCCGCCAGCGTGACGACTATGCCCGTGCTGCGGTACACGGCCACGAACTCTTTACCGCCGCGGTATCGCCAAGTACCGAGCGCGATCACGCCGGGAAGCCCTGTCCCTGGCATTCGCAGCCCACGTAACTCACGCCACATCGCGTTGCTCGGCACCACCGCAGTTATGTTGTCCAGCGGCACCCGGATCGAACCGTGCAGCGCGCCAAGCTTTTCCATCGGGCTCAGCCGCACCACCAAGTCACGGCCGTCAACGACCAGGCAAGCCATAACCAATCAGCGCCTTACTGCCGCGGGCCGGTCGCCAGGCCAATGGTGGCCGTATGTTGCTGGCCCGACACGTCTATCCAGGTCACCTGATCACCGACGCTCCACCAGCGATTCTGAACGCGCTTCGTCGACCTTGCCCTGATGATGGCGCTCCAACCCAACGACGAGTTCTTCACCAGGCCCGCGCTGCGCGCGAGCCCTCGTGAGTGGCATTCGGTGCTATAACACTGTTACTCACTCACGAGCCAGCCGGCCAAACAGCTGGCTGGCCGCATCTTTGTCCCACAGCACGGCGGAGGATCCGTCGCTGACCGGGCCGAAGCCGGCGAAGGGCACCGTCGTGGTGACCGCGTCCCCATGGGATAGCCCGCGCATCGCCCACCCGAGTCTGGTCAGGTTCCAGACGTGGTCGCCGTTGTCGACGGTGAACGTGCCCGGGCCGTCGGAAGCCAGCGGGATCGCACGGAACGGGTTGAGCAGCACCGCCGGGCTGCCAGCCTTGGCGATCAACGCACCAAGGAACTCGCGTTGGCGCACCACGCGATCCAGGTCCCCCCGCGGGGAATGCCTGGTGCGCACATAGCCCAATGCCTGCGGGCCGTTCAACACCTGGCATCCGGCGGAAATGTTCAGCCCGGCCAGCGGGTCGTTGATCGGCTCGGTAGGACACATCTGCACCCCGCCGACGTCGTCGACGAGGCTGGCGAAGCCGGCGAACCCGATCTCCGCGTAATGATCTATGTGCAGCCCAGTGACTTTCTCCACGGTTTGCACGAGCAGGGCGGGCCCACCAAAAGCGAACGCGGCGTTGAGCTTGACCCGACCGTGCCCCGCGAGCGGAACCGAGGAGTCCCGGGGCAAGCTCACCAAGGTGGTCTGCCCACCACCGACCAGCGAGGGAATGTGCATCAACATGATCGTGTCTGTGCGGCTACCACCCGCCGCCGCCTCGTCACCGGTCGTCAGGCGCGCTTCCTGCTCCGGGGTCAGGCCCGCCCGGCTGTCCGACCCGACGATCAGCCAGTTGGTGCCCGCGGTGGCCGGCAACCGTCCCGGGTAGTCGGCAAGCGCGTCCACCCGTTGCAGCGATCGATCGACGTAGACAGCGAAACCAAGCAACGCCAGCACGAGCAGGGCACCGACTAGCGCGATAAGGCGGCCCCAACGATGATGCCGTCGACGGCGCGGGCCCGGCCGGCGTGGCGCAGCCGCATGCGGCCGAGCAGGCCCTCGCGGCGGAGCAGGCCCTCGTCGCGGAGCAGGCCCTCGCGGCGAGGTAAGACCACCGGGAGCTAGCCGTGTGACGGGCAAGCGTTGGGTCGGACGCCAGGACGGATCCCGATAGCTCAGCGTTGACTCCTGTGGGTCGGTCCCCCGATGGGTGCAGCCGCGAGGATAACTCGTACGCGTAAATCCCGACCTGATGGTGGGCAAACTGTGATCAAGTGTAAAGATGCCTCACCACCGTCGGGGAGGTAGCAGATGAACCGCTTGAACCGTAAGGACTTAACGGACAGCACGTTCGATGTCGGACTACGGGGTTACGACAAGCGGCAGGTAGACGAGCGGTTGCGCGTTCTCGCCGCCGAGCTGGCGGCGGCTGACAATGCGCTGGCGGCAGCCAACCAGCGCATCGCGATGCTGGAGGACGCGCTGAGCCAGACGCGTCACGCGCCCGACGGTGAGCCGGCCGGAGAATCGAACTTCGGCGCCCGGGTGGAGAAGATTTTGAAGCTGGCCGAAGACGAGGCCCGCGAGGTGCGCGGGCAGGCCGAACAAGCGGCGGCGGCGCTGTTGGAACAAGCCCGAACGCAGGCGGCTGAGCTGCGGGAACGAGCTGAGCAGGAGATTGCCGCGCGGCGCGCGGAGGCCAACCGCCAGGCCGCCGAGCAGGACACTGTGCTGCGCCGGCGCTCCAGCGAGATCGACCTTGCCTGCGAGGAGGCCGAACGGGAAGCCGAGCTGATTCGGGCCCAGGCGCAGGCGGAAGCCGAGCAGATCCACACGACGGCGGATGCGACCGCCGACGAGCTGATCAGGGCAGCCACTGCGGACGCGGAGCGGATCGGGATTGCGGCTCGTGCGGAGGCGGATCGGCTGGTGGCGCAGGGCCGCGCCGAGGCCGATCGGTTGGTCGCCGCGGCGACGGATACTGCAACGCAACGGGAACGCTCCACCGTTCACGAGCTTCACCAGCTGACCCGGTTGCAAGAGGAGATCCACGCGGATTTGTACCGCGTCAAGGATGTGCTGGACAGCCTGTTCGGGCCGGGCGGGGCCATCACGGGTTCGACAACGCTCAAGCGACGTAAGGATGCTTCGCGGCCCACGCATCAAGCGCATATTGTGTGACGATCGTTGCACCGGCATGCAAGGATTGCAGGTGGAGTGATTGGCAGCGTCGACTCCTGATAGTGCGATCCACGAAAGGAGTAACGCTGTGTTGCGGCGTCGCCGACGTATCCATCACAAGTGGAGCGAGGCGTAACAGCAAGGAGATGCCCATGCCGTCTCGCAAGCGCGCACCATCCCGCTCCAGTTCTGCTGCTAAACCAGTCGGAGACCCAATAGTCGGTGGGCCCACAGTGAGACCCATTGTCGGCGCCGCGATGGAGGTCGACGGGCCGCACAGTCCTCAGCAGGTGATCGCCGGTCTGCGCGCCACCAGTGAAGGCGAGGACCTCGTTCAGCTGCTGACCCCAGAGGGGCAGCGCGTCTCCAATCCACAGTTCGACCTGGAGATCTCGGCGGCGCAGATCCAGGCGCTGTATCGGGACATGGTTCTCATCCGCCGGGCCGACCGAGAGGCCAACGTCCTGCAGCGGCAGGGCCAGCTGGGTCTGTGGGCCCCGCTGCTGGGGCAGGAGGCCGCGCAGATCGGCGCCGGCCGCGCGATGGCCCCTCAGGACATGGCCTTCCCGTCCTACCGGGAGCACGGCGTCGCGTGGTGCCGCGGGGTGGACCCCACCGAGCTGTTCGGCATCTTCCGCGGGATCGACCAGGGATCGTGGGATCCGATCAGCACGGGGTTCCAGCTCTACAGCATCGTGGTAGGCAGCCAGTGCCTGCACGCCACCGGCTACGCGATGGGCCAACGACTGGACGGCAAGATCGGCAACGGTGAGACGGGCGAAGCGACGATCTGTTTCTTCGGTGACGGAGCCAGCTCCCAGGGAGACGTGCACGAGGCCTTCGTTTGGGCCGCCGTCTACGACGCGCCTGTGGTGTTCTTCTGCCAGAACAACCAGTGGGCCATCTCGGCTCCGTTGGAGCGTCAGACCCGGGTGCCGCTGTATCGCCGAGCCCGCGGCTACGGCTTTCCTGGCATCCGGGTGGACGGCAACGATGTGCTGGCCGTGTTGGCGGTCACCCGATGGGCATTACGGGAATGCCGCACCGGCAACGGCCCGGTGCTCATTGAGGCATGCACCTACCGGATGGACGCGCACACCACCTCCGACGATCCGACCCGCTACCGGCTCGCCGACGAGCTGGAGGAATGGAAGCTTAAGGACCCCCTGGAACGGGTGCGGGTGCACTTGGTGCGGGAGGCCTTGGCGGGACCCGAGTTCTTCGACTCGGTCGCCGGCGAGGCCGACGACCTCGGCGCCCGCCTGCGCGCCGGTGTCCAGGAGCTCGCAGACCCGTCGCCGCTGA
>DATELN010000051.1:0-5575 GCA_035276605.1 Pseudonocardiaceae bacterium
GACTCTGGCCAGGCGACGAACGATTCAGCGAACCGGTGCGCCTGCTATCCCCGGGCGGCCGGCGAGAAAAGATAGCCACGATGGCACCGGCGAACATCACCAAGAAACCGACAACGCTGATCACCGGGATCCCGACCAGGCGGTAAGGGAGCACAACACCAGCGATAAGAAGTAACAACCCCAGCGCAAACAGCGCGATACCCTGAATCCGGCGGCGTTGGGGAAGACTTCGCATCCGGGCGCCCCGGACGTTCGACGCGAACTTAGGGTCCTCTGCATAGAGCGCGCGCTCAATCTGGTCGAGCAGACGCTGCTCGTGCTCGGAGAGTGGCATGGCTCCTCCTCCGGCACTCCGCCGTGACTATGGGGTTGTATCAATAGTATGCGATCCCGACGGCACCTGTAGCTACCGGACAGCCACCGTGGGCTCCTGCCATGAGGATACGAGCCTAGGGCGGTGTGGACTAGCGGATCTCGTTACCCGATTCAGGGGAGACCTGCGGTTCAGCGCGTCCGACAGGCCCGGAAGTATCCAGCAGGGCGGCTGGCCGCACCGCGGCACTGCCGAACCGTGACCGAGCGGCGTCTGCGGCCCGCTCCGCGTCCGACCAGTGCGCGGCCCGATGCCCAGCTAAGTCAGTGCCGTGCAGGGTGAGCTGCTCGCTAGCGGCGCCACGACTCAACTGCTCAACCCGCACGCCCAGCAACCGGACCAGCATCCCGGGCGGTAGGTGAGCGTCCAACAATTCGGCTGCCACCGCGTAGACGGTATGCGACGAGTCCGTCGGATCAGCAAGGGTGCGTGATCGGCTGATGGTGGTGAAGTCGGGGTGGCGAATCTTCAGCGCGATGGTGCGCCCGCGCAGGCCGCGGCGGCGTAGTCCAGCCGTGACTCGTTCCACCAGCCGCAGCAGCTCACGCCGCAACACCGTTCGATCAGCTTCATCGCGGGCGAAGGTCTGCTCGGCGCCCAGCGACTTTTCCGGCAGGTCGGGCACCACCCGCCGGTCGTCCCGGCCGTTGGCGAGCTCGTGCAGGTGGTGGGCGGCGGCGGAGCCCACCGCCCGCCGTAACGCAGCCAGCGGCATGCTCGCCACGTCGGCCACCGTGGTGCACCCCAACCGCCGCAGCACCTGTGCGGTGCGCTGCCCGACACCCCACAACGCTGACAGCGGCAACGGGTGCAGGAACTCGAGGATCCCGTCGACCGGCACCACCAGCAGTCCATCCGGCTTGGACAGCCCAGAGGCGAGCTTGGCGAGGAATTTGCTGGGCGCCACCCCCACAGAGCAGGTCACCCGGTACGTGTCGTAGACCTGCCCGCGGATCCACTCCCCGATTCCGGCTGGGCTCATGCCCAGCCTGCGCACCGACCCGCCGACGTCGAGGAAGGCCTCGTCCAGGCTCAGCGGCTCCACCAACGGGGTGATGTCGCGAAACAGCGCCATGACTCCCTGCGAGACCTCCGCATAGCGAGAAAATTGCGGCGGCACGAACTCCGCCTGCGGGCACAACCGGCGGGCATGGGCTACCGGCATCGCCGAGCGGACCCCGAACGCGCGAGCCTGGTAGCTCGCCGAGAGCACAACACCCCGGTCCCCGGCCGGGGAGCTGCCACCGGCCACCACCACGGGGCGCCCGGCCAGCTCAGGGCGTTCGCGAATCTCGACAGAGGCATAGAAGGCATCCATGTCGATGTGCAGCACAGGGCAGCCGGTGTCGGTACCGTGATCGGCGGCGCCCGCCCGGGCGCGGGTGTCCCGCACGACCCAGGCTGCGCGGCGAGGGAGATCGGCACTACGTCCCACAGTTCTCCATAATCGAACGAATGTTCGAAATAATTTAGCTGACCGTCGGGCGCCGGGCCAGCGCATGCAGCCGCGTGGCGATGTCCCGTAGCGGAGCCCGTCCGGCCGCGCACAGCTCCAGCTCGGCGAGCACTTCCGCGGCTCCGGGATGGGCTTCCAGCACGCCACCTGGTATCAGGTCGGCGACCACCCCGTCGCCTTGCACCAGCTCGACGCCGAGACCGCTGGCCGCCAGCAGCGCGACAAGACCATCGGTATCGAAGCGGCGTAACACCGGATCCGGCAAACCGAGGCGGCCATCGGGATCGGTGAGCATCCGAAGCGCCTCTGCCAACCGCCCGGCCAGCGCTCGGACCAGCACCGCCGCGTATCGGTTGGCGACCAGCACCGAAACCGCGCCACCGGGTGCGGTGGCATCGGCAAGCGCCTG
Source organism: Pseudonocardiaceae bacterium (assembly GCA_035276605.1). Taxonomy (GTDB): domain Bacteria; phylum Actinomycetota; class Actinomycetes; order Mycobacteriales; family Pseudonocardiaceae. The sequence continues at coordinate 2,239 of DATELN010000051.1, forward strand.
CACCGCCGCGGTGGGATCATCGACCACCTCGAGTACGCCGTGCCCAAGCACAAGATCGGCATGCGCTGCCGGCACCACATCGGACAGCGAGTCGACATCACCCTGCACCGGCTGCACTGATTCCTGCACTCCGGCATCGGTGGCCCGGCGGTGCAACGTGGCCAGCGCGTTGGGGCTGGGTTCCACCACGGTGACCAGACAGCCCGAGCGGGCCAGCGGCACGGCCCACCCGCCGCTGCCACCACCCACGTCCAGCACCCGCGGAGCGGCACCTAGGCGTTGCCGAGCCGCGGCGACCTCAGCCTCCAGCGCTCGGTGCACCGCGCAGGCTCGCATGCGCAGCACTGTAAAGGGCTTGCAGTGCGGCCAGCTCAGCGGCAGGGAGGGACGGGGCGACGAGGGCCAAAAACCGGGCACCATAAGCTGCACCAGTGCGAACCGTCGCTGTGCTTAGCCTGAAGGGCGGGGTAGGCAAGACCTCCCTCGTTCTTGGGTTGGCCGGCGCCGCCCTGCAGCGAAATATCCGGACGCTGGTCGTGGACCTCGACCCGCAGGGCAACTGCACCGCCACCCTGGATCCTGCTGCGACGAAATACGCCTTGGCCGACGTGCTGGCCGACCCGCGGCGTTCGGTGCTCAAGGACGCGATCGCGCCCAGCGGGTGGGGGGCGAGCCTGGACGTCCTGGTCGGCGGGGAACAGACCGAGGAGCAGAATCGGCCGGATCCCGACCGCTCCGGCCTGCGGCGCCTGGACCGCGCGCTGTCCCAGCTGGACACGATTGCGGACAACCCGCCGTACCGGCTGATACTGCTGGACTGCCCACCCTCCCTCGGCCAGCTCACCCGTTCGGCACTGGTGGCTGCAGACCGCGCGATACTGGTCACCGAACCCACCATCTATGCCGTCGCCGGCGTGCAGCGGGCCTTCGAAGCCGTACAGGCCGAGCGGAAGCACAACCCTGAACTGCAACCGCTCGGCGTGGTGGTCAACCGGGTACGGGTGTGGTCGAGCGAACATCAGTACCGCATCAACGAACTGCGAGAGATCTTCGGGCCGTTGGTACTACCCACCGTGCTCCCGGACCGCTCGGCGGTACAGCAGGCTCAGGGCGCCGGGCTACCGATTCAGCGCTGGGATACTCCCGGGGCACGGGAAATCGCGATCGCGATCGACCTGCTGCTGGCCCGGATGCTGCGCGCCAGCCAAACGCGCCGCCGCACCCCCACCGACCCACCCCAGACCTAGAGCCAGCCGTACCCCTCCCACCCGGTGTGTCGTGGCCCCGTGTCCGGTGTGTCGCGCTCCCGTGTTCGGTATGTCGCTCCCGTGCTGGCCCTGATCAGCCCTGCTCGGGCTGCGGCTGGCTCCGCGGGGGTATCGCCTGCTGCGGCGAGACCGGCTGCGATGCCGCCGGCTCCCCCGCGGTGACCTCACCCGTGATCGGCGCCCCATGCATGGCGGCGCGGATTTGCTCCAGCCGGGACCGGCCTGCCATATCCAGAGTCGACTGCTGCACTTCTAGCATGCGTCCCTGCACTGAGTTCTGCGCCAGCTCGGCGGCCCCGAGGGCATTGGCGTAGCGGCGTTCGATCTTGTCCCGTACCTCGTCAAGCGACGGCGTGCTGCCCGGCGCGGCCAGCTCGGACATCGAACGCAGCGAAGCAGAGACCTGCTCCTGCATTTTGGCCTGCTCTAGCTGGGACAATAACCTGGTGCGCTCAGCCAACTTCTGCTGCAGCACCATCGCGTTGCGCTCGACAGCCTGCTTGGCCTGGGCGGCGGCCTGCAGAGATTGGTCATGCAGGGTCTTGAGGTCCTCAACGGACTGCTCGGCGGTCACCAACTGAGTGGCGAAAGACTCTGCGGTCTGCTCGTGCTGCTGCGCCTTCGCCTGATCGCCTTGCTTTCGCGCCTCATCGGCAAGCATTAGCGCTTGCCGGGTTGACGACTGCAGCTTTTCGATCTCGCCAAGCTGCCGGCTGAGCTTCATTTCCAACTGGCGCTGATTGCCGATAACCGCGGCGGCTTGCTGGGACAGGGCTTGGTGCTGGCGCTGCGACTCCTCGAAGGCCTGCTGGATCTGCACCTTGGGATCGGCGTATTCGTCAATCTTGGACGAGAACGACGCCATGAGGTACTTCCACGCCTTCACGAACGGGTTGGCCATCTCTCCTGCGCTGCCTTTCTTGTGACCAATCGGGCCCAGCGTCACGCGCCCAATCAGGGGGCCCTACCCGACCTAGCCAAATCAGACGAAGCCACATGCTGACTCCATGGTGTCAGCTGCGCGGCAGCGCTTCCACCAACCCCTGGTACAACCGGGGATTACCCTGACCCCGACTCACACCTATCCAGCTCAGGCCGCCACCAGCTCGGCCGCAAGCGTGTCGGGCACCGCAGGCAGGTACACCGGACCGAGATCGTCGGCCACCCGTCGCAACAGCTCGTCGAGCGGCAAGTCAAGTGCATCACAGATCGACGCGAGTAGTTCGCTGGAGGGCTCCTTGCGGCCCCGCTCGACCTCTGAGAGATAGCCCAAACTCACTCGGGCCACCCTGGACACCTCGCGCAGCGTACGGTGCTGCGAGGTCCGCGTCCGGCGCAACCGGTCGCCGATGGCCTCCCGCAGCAACATCATCGCGTTTCCTCCAGGGTGTCGGCCGGCGTACTCCCCCAACAGCTTGCTCGATCTCTACCGTACTCACCAGTTCGCCGGCCCGGCGTCCGCCATGGGCGAACGGCGCCATCAGTTCGTCCGGCCGCTCACGTGGTCATGGCAACGCGACGGTCCGGCGACCGGACGCACGTAGTCGTAGTGCTCGCACGACGTAGTCGACGCCGGTGACGACGGTGAGCGCCACTGCGATGCCCATAACCGTCCAGCGCACCGGCTGGGCAGGTAACGGAAGCGGCAGCACGTACAGCCCGATCGCCACGGCTTGGGTGAATGCCTTGATCTTTCCCCCGCGGCTGGCCGGAATCACCCCATAGCGCAGGACCCACAATCGCAACCCAGTCACGGTCAGCTCCCGGACCGTGATCAGCGCGGTGATCCACCATGCCAGCTCACCCAGCAGGCTCAGACCCACCAGCGCCGACCCAATCAGCGCCTTGTCGGCGATCGGGTCCGCGATCGTCCCGAACTTGGTGACCTGATCACGTCGCCGCGCCAGGTCGCCGTCGAAACGGTCGGTGAGCGAGGCGATGCCCAGAATCACCGCAGCGGTCACTCGCCACGCGGGATCGGTGCCGTCCCGGATAAACAGTGCGACCACGAAGACCGGCACCAGCACCAGCCGCGACATGGTCAGCAGATTGGCCAGGTTCCACAGCGG
>DATELN010000052.1:0-2586 GCA_035276605.1 Pseudonocardiaceae bacterium
CGGACCAGTGCTCTGACGGGCACTCCTCGTTTCACAAGTTCGGCAGCGACATGGCGGCCGGTGCCACCTACCCGACCGGTCGCTCCGGTCACCAAGATGGGACGTACTGAGGCAGTCATCGCGGCGCGTGATCGCGCGCGGCGGCCCGCTGCGCTAGTTCCGTGGCCCGAGCAGTGACGTCGTGATGCTGTACGGCGCCCCGGCGGGCCAGCACATCCTGCAGCGCGCCAAGCTGGCCCGCTGGACATACACTTCTGCGCCAGCAGAGGCTGGCCAGCCCAGTAGCTGGCCTCGAGTTCGGCGTTAAGGACTGGGAATTAAATAACCTATCCTATGCGGGACGTGATGGTGTAGTTGCTTCTTTCTGTCGGTCGGTGAGTGTGGTTTTTGTGGGGTAGAGGTTGGGGGTCGAGTTCGCAGCGGACGGGCAATCCTGGGGTCGTTGTGGTGTTGGCGATGAGGTTGACGATGGTCGATCCGCGCCTGGACCTGGTCGTAGATGCCACCCGGGTGGTCGCAATGGGCAGTAACTTCCAGGCAGCCGGCGCAGAAGGCCAGACAGCAGTCGCATGGTTTCTTCCTGGCTGGGGTGCTCCGTCGTCGCGGGCATTATTCGTGGCAGGTGTATCGAACGCATTCCGGCTAGCAGGGTTTCCGGATTGCGGCTAGCCCAGTAGATTAGTTTGTCACTGCACTCGATGATGGAGCCGGGATGTCGAGGCGAATATTGCTGCTATTGCTGCACCGGCTACCGCGGCGTCGCGCCGGTTGCCCGGCCCGCCACGGGCTAGCGCTGGGCACCGCGGCGGTGACGCGATGAACTCAACTAACCCCAGCACAAGTCTGGCTCAACAGCGTCGCCTCGTGACCGAGCTGCCAGGTCCGCGGTCGCGGCAGTTGTTGGCTCGCCGCCATGCGGCGGTCTCAGCCGGGATCAATATCGCCGTTCCGGTGTTCATTGCCGCAGCTGGCGGTGGGATGCTCCTCGATGTCGACGGCAACTCCCTGATCGATTTGGGCTCGGGGATCGCAGTGACCAGCGTGGGCAACGCTGCCCCGACGGTGGTGGCAGCGGTACAGGCGCAAGTCGAGCACTTCACCCACACCTGCTTTATGGTCACCCCGTATGAGTCCTACCTCGCAGTCTGCGAGGAACTGGCCACAGTCACCCCCGGCGAGTACGACAAACGCTCAGCGTTGTTCAACTCCGGAGCCGAAGCTGTCGAAAATGCCGTCAAAGTGGCTCGCCACGCCACCGACCGAGCAGTCGTGGTCGTCGTCGACCACGCCTACCATGGCCGCACCAATTTGACGATGGCGATGACGGCCAAAGCGATGCCCTACAAACACCGCTTCGGGCCCTTCGCGCCGGAGATTTACCGGATTCCCACGTCTTATCCGTTTCGGGACCCGCCCGGAATGACCGGACAACAAGCAGCCGCCCGGGCTGTGTCGATCATCAACCAGCAGATCGGTGCCGACCAGGTCGCGTGCGTGGTGATCGAGCCAATCCAAGGCGAAGGCGGGTTCATCGTGCCGGCTGCCGGCTTCCTGCCGGCCATCGCCCGATGGTGCAGCGAACACGGCGTGCTGCTGGTCGCCGATGAGATCCAGACCGGTTTTTGCCGCACCGGTGAGTGGTTTGCCTGCCACCACGAAAACGTCATTCCCGATCTGATTACCACGGCCAAAGGCATCGCCGGCGGCCTGCCCCTGGCCGCGGTGACCGGACGCGCACACTTGATGGACGCCGTCCACCCCGGCGGGCTGGGCGGCACCTACGGTGGTAATCCCGTCGCTTGCGCCGCTGCGTTGGCCAGCATCGCCACCATGCGGGAACACAACCTCGCCGCCGCGGCGCGCTGCATCGAGGCGATAGCCAAACCCAAACTGGACGCGCTGGCCGCGCACTGTCCAGCCGTGGGCCAAGTCAGAGGCCGCGGCGCCATGCTCGCTGTCGAACTGATCAATCCCGCTACCGGGGCTCCGGACTCGGCGCTGACCACCCAAGTCGCCCGGACCTGCCACAACGCCGGAGTGGTCGTGCTGACGTGCGGCACCTATGCCAACGTCATCCGGCTGCTACCTCCCCTGGTTATCCCTGCAGACCTGCTCACCGAAGGACTCGACGTCCTCACCGATGCCATCCTCACCGCAACAACCTGACCACCCACAAACCTCAAAGGACATTCCTGTGCCGTACCAAGACATCACCGAACTACCCGAGAATGTCCGCAGCGTTTTGCCTGAACACGCTCAAGAAATCTACAAAGAAGCCTTCAACGTTTAGCGCCCCTGACCTGCTAATTTCTGGGCCTCACGAGGCGGATCAGCGTCGCCGGCTTGGCATCACCGTCGCCGGCCTGGTCTCGGTACTCGAAGCCGCAACCGGTAGACGACCCCCATCGTGAACCGCCGAGAAGGCCCCAACGGCAGGGCTGCACCACCTGAAAGGATTTGATAGTCACGCAGTTAGTCACCCGAGGCCATCGCGACTCGATCGCGCACGGCCATCTGCCGTTTAGCGTCGGGTGGCGGGATCTGAACCCACGGCCTCTTCGTCCGAAGCAACAACAATGCTGCCCT
>DATELN010000053.1:0-25763 GCA_035276605.1 Pseudonocardiaceae bacterium
GGCGTGGTGTTGCTGGATCGGATGGGTGATGTGGTGTTGGCCAACCCGCCGGCGGTGGAGTTGGGGTTGGTGCACGGGTCGCGTCCGGATGAGCGCGCGCGTAAGGCCGCCGAGCAGGTCCGCGCCTCGGGTGAGGTGGTGTTGGTGGATTTGTCGCCGTTGGATCGGGGTGGGCGCGCTGGGCGGGGCCCGACGGCGGTGCTGGGCGAGGTGCGTCCGTTGGGTGATGAGTTCACCGTCATTGATGCCTCTGATGAGTCGGATGCGGTGCGCTTGGAGGCCACGCGGCGTGATTTTGTGGCCAACGTCAGCCACGAGCTCAAAACCCCGGTCGGGGCGATGGCCCTGCTGGCCGAGGCGGTGTTAGACGCCGCTGACGACCCGGTCGAGGTGCGCCGGTTTGGCACCAAAATCCTCAACGAAGCCAACCGGCTGGGCACCCTGGTCAGCGAGTTGATCGCGCTGTCGCGGCTGCAAGGCGCCGAACGCCTTCCCGAGCTGGCCACCGTGGCCGTCGACCAGGTCATCACCGAGGCCCTGGACCGTTGCCGGCTGGCCGCCGAATCGGCCAACATCCGCATCACCGCCGATCCCCCCTCCGGGCTGGTTTTGCACGGCGATGCCACGTTGTTGGTTACCGCGTTGTCTAACCTGCTTGACAACGCGGTGTCCTACTCTCCATCCGGTTCCCCGGTGTCCATCAGCCGCCGCCTGGATGCCGGTCCCCAGGGCACCTACGTCGAAATCGCGGTCACCGACCGCGGTCTGGGTATCGCCCCCGAACACCAACAACGCGTCTTCGAACGCTTTTTCCGCATCGACCAAGCCCGCTCCCGCTCCACCGGTGGCACCGGCCTGGGACTGGCCATCGTCAAACACGTCGCCGCCAACCACGGCGGCGAAGTCCACCTATGGAGCAAACCCGGCACCGGATCCACCTTCACCCTGCGCATCCCCGCCGAGCCCAAGCAACGTGTCTACGCCAGAGCCCAGGATCAGGTAGCCAAAACTCCGGTCGGATAACCGTTGCGGGTGTCGACAGCGAGGCCCAATTAGCGCACGATCGGCTACACCGTGGACGCAGTCGAGCATTTCATCGGGTTGCTGGCCGGGCGCGGGCCCGGTCCGGACCTGGATGTGGGCGCGCTTGCGATCGCCGCCGGCGCGGACCCGGATCTTGACGCCAGCGTTTGGCTACAGGAACTCGACCGCCTGGCCCAAGGTGTTGACTCGCTCGAGACGCTGATTCACCGACTTTTCGTCGAGGAAGGTTTCGCCGGTAACACCGCAAACTACTACGATCCGCGCAACTCATTGCTGGATCGGGTGCTTGACCGCAAACTCGGCATTCCCATCACGTTGTCGATCGTCTGCCTTGAAGTGGGTCGCCGCGCTGGGGTGCCGCTCGATGGCGTCAGCATGCCGGGCCACTTCCTCGTCCGCCCGATGGCGACCGACCACTACATCGATGCGTTCAATGGCGGCAAGATGCTTGACCTGGCCGGCTGCGAGGCGTTGTACCGCGCTGCCAACCAAGCAGGTCCAGATGTCGCATTCGGGCGACATCTGCTGTCCCCCGCACCCAGAAGGGCGATTTTCGCCCGCCTCCTGGAGAACCTAAGAGTGGTGTATCGGAATCTGGCGCGTCCAGCGGATCTGGAATGGGTATTGCGCATGCGCCTGGCGCTACCCGGAGTGGGCGCTGAAGAGCTCATCGAGCTGGGGCACACGCTTGGCGGGCTGGGTCAGTTCCTCGACGGTGCCAAATTCCTGGAAGCGCAGATTCCTCGATGGCCACAGCATGCCGAGCTGCTCGAATACACCGCTCGCAGCCTGCGGGCCCAGCTCAACTGAGCACAGGTCGCTCGCCCGGGCAGGTGCCCGAGCATTCGATAAGACCCCGATATGCGCGTGAGGCGCGCTGTTTGGTTAGCGGCTGGCGCTGTGCGCGTCGGCCGCCCAGCGCCGCGCGGACGCGCAGAACAGCAGCACCAGCACGGCAACACAGAATGCGCCGGCTGGGAGGCCGTAGGCCGGTTGGGATGACGGCCCGATGGCATACCAGCAGGCTCCGAGCAACAGGAGCTGAGCGACAATCGCCGGAGTGCGGGCGCCGTGCCGGCCCCGCACCAGACTGCCACCGACGACAAGCAAGATCACGCCGAAACCGATCAGCCAGGCCGCGGTGGCTCCGATGGGGACCGGACTGGTAGACCCGCGTACCGCCGTGATGAGCAACCAGCCGCCGATCACCACCCCGGTTAAACCCTGCAGCAGCACCAGCACGCCTGCAGCGCGTACCGGAGGTGGCACGTCGGGCCCCGCGGTATTCATGCCGCCTCCACGGCCCCAACTACGTCGGCGGGTCTCATGAGCAGCAGGTTAGCCGGCGACTGCGATCTTCTTTCGAGCCGGCCCTGATCACATACTGCAATGCAAGAAGTAGACCGAACCGTTTCGGTAGGTGGCGTCGTTAAGCCGATTAGGGCCAGCTGCCCAGGAGGCCCCCGACCACGCCGGCCGGCGGGTTTACTGGCGACTCACCGTGGTGATCATATCTCGGTGACCGAGCGGAGCGGGTAAGGCACTCAAGCCGCCGTAACGCACAGCGACGTCCGAATGGTGCTTGAAGAAACGGTTTCACAGGTGGTTGGTGGTGCGATCGACGGGGTACCCCCGGGTGAATTGACTCACTGCATCCGCAGATACCCCTTGACATCCCTGATGATTGTGAAATCATTCACAAGCCCAAATGACAGACGACGACCAGCGCTGGGACACCGCGGTCCACTAGCGCGATCGTGACGAGGAGCAAGCACGATGGACTGGCGCCACCGCGCGGCCTGCCGAGACGAGGACCCCGAGCTGTTCTTCCCTGTGGGAACCAGCGGCCCCGCTCTGTTGCAGATCACCGAGGCGAAGGCCGTCTGCCGCCGCTGCCCGGTCAATGCTGAGTGCCTCAACTGGGCACTCGCCTCCGGGCAGGATGCTGGCGTGTGGGGCGGTATGAGCGAGGACGAGCGACGTGCCCTCAAGCGGCGCAATGCTCGGACCGGGGCCCGTAACGGCGTCTGATTCGCGCACTAGCACGACCAACGAAAAGGCCTGGCACCGCCACCGGTGCCAGGCCTTTCGTCATGAAGGCTCACTTTGTTAGCGACGCCGATACCTCGAGAACGAGCTGCCCTCCCTAACATGGCGATATATCAGGCTTGTGTGGCCCGTTCACCCGATATGTCTTCATAACGGCTGACAAGTCAACGGCGCAGTGTCAAGGGCAAGCTGAGGACCGCCACCGTGCCGTGGGGACTTCTCCGCTGCAAATCGAGTGATCCTCGCAGCTCGGATCCAACAAGGGTGCGGACGATCTGCAAGCCCAGCCGCTCCGCTCCGGCCAGGGAGAAATCCGCCGGAAGCCCGCGGCCGTCGTCGGAAACCGCGACTTTCAGCGATCCGGCAGTCCGCTCAGCGCGAAGCATCACCTCACCGCTGCTGCCCGGCTCAAATGCGTGCTCCAGCGCGTTCTGTACCAGCTCCGTCAACACCATCACCAGCGGCGTGGCCAGTTCGGCGGCCAGAATTCCGAATGCACCTTCCCTCCGGACCACGACTTGACTCTCTTGGCCCGACACCTCAGCGACCATGGCGAGTACCTTGTCCACGACCTCGTCGATGTCCACCCGTTCGTCCAGAGACATCGACAACGTCTCGTGCACCATGGCAATGGATGCCACCCGGCGCACCGACTCCTGCAGAGCCTGGCGCGCTTCGACATTCGCCGTGCGCCGGGACTGCAGGCGCAGCAGCGCGGCCACCGTCTGCAGGTTGTTCTTCACCCGGTGGTGAATCTCTCGGATCGTGGCGTCCTTGGACAGCAGCGCACGGTCCCGGCTGCGCAACTCCGTCACGTCGCGGACCAGCACCAACGCACCAGCAGGCGCTCCGCGCGGGCGTAGGGGCAGCGCCCGAAACAGCATCGTGGCACCGGCCGCGTCGGCCTCGATCCGGGGACTCGCACTGCCCTGGATCGCACCGAGAATGCGCTGAGCTACTTCCGCGCCGTCAAACGGATCGCAGATCAGCCGGCGAGTCAGCGAAGCGAGCCGCTCGCCGCGCAGCTCAGCGGCGTGCCCCATGCGGTGGTAGGCCGACAGCGCGTTGGGACTCGCATAGATCACGATACCCTGTGGGTCGACCCGAAGCAGACCATCCCCTGCTCGCGGTCCGCCGTGCAGGTCCGGAGTGGTGTCGGCGTCGGGAAAGGTGCCGTCGGCCAGCATCTGGCACAGGTCTGCGGCAATCCCCAGGTAGGCGATCTCTAACGGACTGGGAACGCGGGGAACCGACAGATTCGCTTCCCGTCCCAGCACGGCGATTGACCGCTCACCCAGCCGTACCGGTACCACCTCGCGTCGCACCGGTACGCCAAACTGCCAGCAGGGCTGGTCCTCGCGCAGGATGCTGCCGTCCAGCAACGCCTGGCGCAGCCGCAGACGCTCAACGTCACCAGCTCGGGTCCCCACCATATCCTCGGAATGAACGGTGGGACCGGTGGTGGGCCGGACGTGGGCCACGCAGAGGAACTCCTCCGGCCGCGCAGCGACATCTAACGGAGCCCACATCAGCAGGTCGGCAAAGGCGAGGTCAGCGAGTAGCTGCCACTCGGCCACGATCCGCTGCAGATGACCCACTGCCGCCCCGGGCAACTGGGTGTGTCGGGCAAGTAACTCACTCAGCGTCGACATTGCGGCTCACCACCCCGCCGCCTGACCCCACTTGCCAGGGAGGTTACTCAACCACCGCGATCAGGTCACCTTGTTGCACAACGTCACCTTCCGAGACCGCTAACTTCGCGACCCTTCCGTCCACCTCGGACAACACGGGGATCTCCATCTTCATCGACTCTAGGATCACCAACGTGTCACCGTCGGACACCGCATCGCCCTCGGCGACCACGATTTTCCATACGTTGGCCACCATTTCGGCCCGGATTTCCTCAGTCATGGATCGCCCTCCTTGACGCTGTGCCCTGCCATCCAACCACGGTGGGTACCCACTCCTGGAGTGCCGTCATGGCGCACCGTGACACACTCATGCCAACCATCGGCAACGACACCCAGAGGGAAAGGCAGGGCAACAGTGTCCAAGAAGGGCCGCAAGAAGCGCAGCCGCAAGCGCAACAATGCCAACCACGGCAAGCGCCCGAACACCTGACATGCCGCTGTGGGCCCGCCATCACGGCCGGCGGGCCCACGGCGCGGCTCACCGCTCGGATGACAGCCAGGCCTGCGATTCGACGGTTCTGGAAACCTCCACGATGGTGCCGTCTTCGGTTTGTTGGACGGTCACTTCCGCACCGAGGACGGCTTGTCGCATCATGATCGCACGGATGGACTCGCGCAGCCGCTGTTTGAGCGCGTCGGGCGCGTGATCACCGCCGCACTTGCGCGCCAGCAACGCCTTGAGATGCTCCTCCAAGCCGTATTCCTCCAGGCATGGACCGCATTCATCCAGATGGCGCTGCAGCAACGCACGCCGCTCGCGGTTGCACTCGTGATCCAGGAATAGCCACAGCTCGGCGAGTACCTGGTGACAGTCGGTCTCATGCGGCTGTCCACAGCTCATGACGCGACCTCCGCGTCACGTAGGAAGCCGCGCTCGCGGGCCACCCCGGTGAGCATGTCACGCAGTTGCTTGCGCCCTCGGTGTAGCCGCGACATCACAGTCCCGATCGGGGTGCCCATGATCTCGGCGATCTCCTTGTATGCGAAGCCTTCAACGTCGGCCAGGTAGACGGCCATTCGGAAGTCCTCCGGCAGTGCGCTCAGGGCGTCTTTGACGTCGGAGTCGGGCAGCCGGTCCAGCGCATCCATCTCCGCCGACCGCAGACCCGACGAAGTGTGTTGTGCTGCCTGCGCGAGCTGCCAGTCGGTGATCTCCTCGGAAGGTTGCGCCACCGGCTGACGCTGCCGCTTGCGGTACCCGTTGATGTAGGTGTTCGTGAGAATACGGTACAACCAGGCCCGCAAATTGGTACCTGCCCGAAATGACTCGAAAGCGCCGTAGGCGCGCAGGTAAGTCTCCTGAACGAGATCCTCGGCGTCGGCCGGGTTGCGGGTCATCCGCAGCGCCGCCGCGTAGAGCTGGTCAAGCAAGGGCATCGCGTCGCGCTCGAACCGCGCAGTACGCTGCTCCGGCGTCTCTACCGCCCCGGCGACCGTCCCTTCGGGGCTCGGCTCAGGCTGACCAGACCGGGCGGGCTCGGCGCTGTCGGTTGACATCACTCCGACCACCCCCATGCCCTGGTCTGCATTACTGGTCGAGGGTACGCGCCAAGCCCAGGTATGGCCCAACGACGAAAGTCGGGCCTGACGGCATTGGTGTGCTGTCGTTACCACGGCCCGAGTAACGCCGTGCCCGGCGCACACATTCCGGCCTAAGCTGGTTGGCCATGGCAGGGCAGAGCACGCCCGCGACGACGGTGTTGAACCGCTGCGGCGTGAGCTACCGGCTGCATACCTACCGCGTCGATCAGCGCGCCCACTCCTACGGGACAGAGGCGGCCGCAGCGCTGGGGCTGGCACCTCAGCGGGTATTCAAGACATTGGTCACCCAGCTAGACGGGCAGCTGGTCGTCGCCGTCGTCCCGGTCAGCGCCCAACTCGACCTGCGCGCCCTCGCCACGGTGCGGGGTGCCAAGAAAGCCAAGATGGCATCGGCAGCCGACGCCGAACGGGCCACCGGGTACGTCACCGGGGGTATCGCGGCGCTCGGCCACCGAAAGCAGCTGCCCGTCGTGATTGACGTCTCGGTGCAGCACTTCGAGACGGTGTTCTGCAGCGCCGGCCGGCGCGGGCTGCAACTCGAACTGGCTCCCGACGAACTGGTGCGAGCGACGAAAGCGACCGTCGCGCCGATCGCCTCGTGAGTGGCATTCGGTGCTATAACACCGTTATCCACTCACGAGGCGTAGCCACGCCCCGATTGTGCGTTCCAGCGCGGGAAGGTCTGCCTTGAGCGAGTGGTCCCCGGGCAGCAGCACGACCTCACGGCTGGCACTGGATCCGGTACGGGGTTCGGGACGGCCGAAGGGATCCCGCTCACCTTGCACAACGAGCACCGGCACCGTCACCCCATCCAACTCGTCCATCCTGCTTCGGTCCGGACGTCCCGGCGGGTGCACCGGAAACGCAAGGCACAGCACGGCTACCGCACCCCCCGCGGCCGCGGTGCGGCAAGCCACCCTGGCGCCGGAAGAGCGACCTCCGAAGATCAGGGGGAGGCCGGCGAACACCCCTTCCGCCAGAGCCTGGCTGACCGCCAGCCACGCCGCGTCCAGCTGCCGGGCCGGAGCCGGGGCACGTCGGTCCGCGACCCGGTAGGGCTGGGTGATCAGCGCCACATGCACGCTGACCGCGGTCGCCGCCCTGGTGCCGGCCATGAGATCCGGCGCACCGACCGATCCGCCGGCACCGTGGCCGAGCAGCAGCGCGGCACGGCCCTGCTGCGCGCTGCACAGCTCGACGTGGGCTGGGCCGTGCGGGGTAGGGACGGTCAGCACCGTCACCTGAGCTGGTCCAGGTTCAGCAGCGCCGGCTGCTCCGGGTCGATGCGTTCAACGAGCTCGGGGCCGCCGTGCCGGACGTCGTTCACCGCCGTGGAGACCGGCCGCAGCTCCAGCGCCGCCACGAGCTGCTCAGCTGGCGGCGCCAGCAGGTCCGCGAGCAACCCACTCGCATCGTCGGAGTCGGGATCCAGCCAGGGCTGCCACGCCTGTGCGGGCAGGAACAGCGGCATCCGGTCGTGGATGTCGCGCAGCGGTCCCACCGCCTCGGTGGTCAACACCGCACAGGTCACCAGCGGGGGCGCGTCGGTGTCCGGGCCCCGCCAGGTAGACCACAACCCGGCCAGGGCGAGGGTGGAGCCATCCGCCGGGGTGATGAAAAACGGCTGCTTATGAGTACCCGTGGTGCGCTGCCACTCGTACCAGCCGTCAGCCGGGAGTAGGCAGCGCCGCCGTGCCACCGCATCCCGAAACGCCGGCTTGTCGGCTGCGCTCTCGACCCGGGCATTGATCAGCCGGGAGCCGATCCCCGGGTCCTTGGCCCAGTGCGGCACCAGGCCCCAGCGCATCACCCGGATGCTGCGCACCGTGCGCTCCGGGTCGGGAGTTCCTTCCGAGTCGCGCGGATGGCGGGTCACCACCGACAGCACTGGTTTCGTCGGCGCGACGTTGTAGTCGGCTGCCGGCGCGGCATCGTCAGTAGCGTCGACGGCGTCGAAGTCGACGGCCAACGTCGCGGGATTCTTGGTCGAGGCGTATCGGCCGCACATAACCTCATCGTGGCATGCCCGCCTGCGCAATGATGGCGCCATGACCACCTCGACGCAGCGACCGTGGGCTGCACCGCTGGCCACCGGACCGGTGCAGGCGACCGTGACCGTGCCGGGATCGAAGTCGATCACCAACCGGGCGCTGTTACTCGCCGCGCTGGCCGATACCGGCGGCACCATCCATGGGGCGCTGCGCAGCCGCGACACCGATCTGATGGCCGGGGCGCTGCACGCCCTGGGAGTGCCGGTGACCAGCCACGGCGACGAGTTTTACGTCGGCGCGCACACCGGGCTGCGCGGGCCCGCAACGGTCGACTGCGGGCTGGCCGGCACCGTGATGCGGTTCGTGCCGCCGCTGGCGGCGTTGGCGCAGGGCCCGGTCCGTTTCGACGGTGACGAGCAGGCCCGGCACCGGCCGATGGGCGCGATACTGGACGCATTGCGCGCACTCGGTTGCCGGGTGGAGGGCGACTCGCTGCCCTTCGTGCTGCACGCGTCCGGGCGGCTACCCGGTGGCGAGGTGCGCCTCGATGCGTCGGGCTCGTCGCAGTTCGTCTCGGGCTTGCTGCTGTCCGCCGCGGGCTATGACACCGGCATCGCGATCCGGCATGACGGGCCACCGGTTCCGTCCCGGCCGCATATCGACATGACCGTGCAGATGCTGGCCGATCGTGGTGTCGAGGTCTGCTCCGACGGCGCGACGTGGTGGGAGGTGGCCTCCGGTCCGGTAGCCGGCGGCGACTATGACGTCGAGCCGGACCTGTCCAACGCGACAGTGTTCCTGGCAGCCGCTGCGGTCACCGGGGGTCGAGTCACCGTGGCGGGCTGGCCGCAGCGCACCACCCAGGCCGGTGACGCGATCCGGCCGCTGCTGGTGCAGATGGGATGTCAGGTGGAGCTGCACGACCAGGGGCTGACCGTGTCCGGGCCCGATCGACTCGATGGCCTTGACGCAGATCTGCACGACATCGGGGAGCTCACCCCAACCGTGGCGGCGCTGGCGGCGCTGGCTCGCAGCCCGTCGAAGCTACACGGGATCGCGCACCTGCGTGGGCACGAGACCGACCGGCTGGCCGCGCTGGCCACCGAGATCGGCGCGCTGGGCGGCGACGTCCGGGAGATCCCCGACGGCCTGGAGATCCGCCCCCGGCCGTTGCGCGCAGACCAGGCCCGCTCGTGGACGTCCTACGCCGATCACCGGATGGCCACTGCGGGCGCGATCCTGGGCCTGGTGGTGCCGGGGATCGCGGTCGACGACATCGCCGCGACGACCAAGACGCTGCCGCAGTTCCCGGCGCGTTGGGCGGCGATACTGGCAGGTGGTGACGGCTGAGCCGGCCCGGGAGCGCCCCCCGGCGCGCGCATAGTCTCGACGAGTCCGACGTTCGAGTCCGACCCGGGCGAAGCGGTTCCCGGCCCCGCACCAAGCGCCGTCCCGATCACTCGGACGCAACAGCCGCGATGGTCGTCACCGTGGATCGCGGCCGGTGGACCTGCGCACCCGACGGTGACCCTACGACGCGGATAACGGCGATGCGGGCCCGCGAACTCGGGCGCACCCCGGTGGTGGTGGGCGACCGGGTCGCCCTGGTAGGCGACGTCAGTGGGGCGCCGGATGGGCTCGCCCGGATCGTCCGCGTCGAGGAGCGGACCAGTGTGCTACGCCGCACCGCCGACGACACCGATCCTTACGAGCGAATCGTGGTAGCCAACGCCGAGCAGCTGCTAATCGTGGCGTCGTTGGCCGACCCGCCGCCACGATTCGGGCTGATCGACCGGTGTCTGGTGGCTGCCTACGCAGGGGGCCTGGAACCGGTGCTGTGCCTGACGAAACGCGATCTCGCTACGCCGGACGCGGTCCTGGAGCACTACGCCGCGCTGGAGTTGCCGGTGCTGGTGACCAGCCCGCGGATCGGCGTGGAGGCGGTGCGCTCCCGGCTGGCGGGTCGGCTGTCGGCCCTGGTCGGTCACTCCGGCGTAGGCAAATCAACGCTGGTCAACCGGCTGGTGCCGGATGCTTTGCGGGCCACCGCGGAGGTTAGTGGGGTGGGCAAGGGGCGGCACACCTCGAGCTCCGCGGTAGCGCTGCCGCTACCGGGCGGCGGGTGGGTGGTGGACACGCCAGGTATTCGCTCCTTCGGGCTAGCGCACGTGACGCCCGACGATGTAGTGCGCGCCTTCGGGGATCTAGCCGAGGCGATCGCGAACTGCCCTCGCGGCTGCACCCACCTCGGCCCGCCCGCCGATCCGGAGTGCGCGCTGGATGAGCTGGCGGGGGCCGCTCACCGCCGGGCGATGTCCGTACGGCGCCTGCTCGCCACACTCGCCGAGTCAGGTTGATCTGGCTGGCTGGCAGCTGGCACCGTCGAGTGGTGCTCGTCGAAGTGACCATCACGTATCTGCAGATGACCTGCGCTGACCAGCTGATCCCGGGCAGGTTACCGCCTGCCGAGATTGCGCTGGACCGCGTCGATGCAGGGTCGCTGGCACTGATCCGCTCGACCCACGACCGGATCGCCAGGCCACATCACTGGTTGAGCCTGGGCTGGTCCGAACAGCAGTGGCTGCATGTGCTAGGCCACCGTGGGGTGGGGTGCTGGATCGCGCGAGCCGGCGCAGACGTCATCGGCATGATCCTCATGGAACGGCATGCGCAGGCTGATGTCGAGATCACCAAGTTCGGTTTGGTGCCGGAATACGTCGGTCGAGGATTCGGTGGCCACCTGTTGACGCTGGCCACCCGGCTCGCCTGGGGCCTCGGCGAGGTCGATCAGGTGTGGTTGGGCACCACCTCTATCGATCACCCGCACGCCCTGAGTAACTACCGTGCCCGCGGCTTTCGCCCGTTTCGTGTCGAGCACACCCCACGACAGGTGTGACGCTGGGCTATTCGATCATGTGCGGGTAGCTGTGGTCGGTCGGCGGGTCGAAGGTCTCCTTGATGGCCCGAGGGCTGGTCCAGCGCAGCAGATTGATCAGTGAGCCGGCCTTGTCGTTGGTGCCCGAAGCGCGGGACCCGCCGAAGGGCTGCCGGCCGACGATCGACCCGGTCGGCTTGTCATTGACGTAGAAGTTGCCCGCTGCGAAACGCAGTGCGTGCTGCGCCTGCACGATCGCTTGCCGGTCGGTGGCGAAGACCGCGCCGGTCAAGGCGTACGGGCCGGTGGAGTCCACCAGG
This sequence comes from Pseudonocardiaceae bacterium, assembly GCA_035276605.1. Classification (GTDB taxonomy): domain Bacteria; phylum Actinomycetota; class Actinomycetes; order Mycobacteriales; family Pseudonocardiaceae. The sequence continues at coordinate 11,513 of DATELN010000053.1, forward strand.
TCGAGGATGGCGGGGTAGTCCCTGTCGGGGTAGATATGCACCGCCAGAATGGGTCCGAAGTACTCCATGGCGAACACCTCGTGTTTGGCATCGCCGGTGAGCAGCACCGTGGGCTGTACGAACCAACCCTGCGCGTCGTCGCAGCCGCCACCGGCGAGAACCTCGATCGACGGGTCGGTGGCAACCCTGGTCAACAGGTCGCGGTGCTTGGCGAAGGCTCGAGCGTCGATCACCGCGCCGCCGAAGTTGGACAGGTCGGCGACGTCGCCGTAACTGATCGTGCGCGTGGTGTCGAGGAGCTGTTCTCGCAGCCCGCCGTCCCACAGTGAGCGGGAGAGGTAGGCCCGGGAGACCGCGGAGCACTTCTGACCCTGATACTCGAACGCTCCCCGGACCAGCGCGGTGGTCACCGCAGCCGGATCGGCCGAGGGATGCGCCACCACGTGGTTCTTACCGCCGGTCTCCCCCACGATGCGCGGGTAGCTACGGTAGCCATCCAGATGATCGGCGATGGTGCGCCACAGCTTCTTGAACGTCGTGGTCGATCCGGTGAAATGCAACCCGGCGAAGTCCGGATCTGCCAGCGCGACCTCGCTGACCGCTTTTCCGTCACCGGTGACCAGGTTGATCACGCCTGGCGGCAGCCCGGCGGCCGCTAGCACCCGCATCGTGTAGTGCGCAGCGAGCTGCTGAGTGGGGGTGGGTTTCCACACCACCGTGTTGCCCATCAACGCGGGCGCGGTGGGCAGGTTGGCAGCGATCGCGGTGAAGTTGAACGGGGTTATCGCGGTGACGAACCCGTCTAGCGGGCGGTAGTCCATCCGGTTCCACTCCCCGGGCACCGAGTTCGGCTGCTCTTCGAGAATCCGGCGGGCGTAGTGCACGTTGAACCGCCAGAAGTCGATCAGCTCGCAGGCAGCGTCGATCTCGGCCTGCTGCACCGACTTGGACTGGCCGAGCATGGTGGCGGCGTTGAGTGTGTCGCGCCATGGGCCGGCCGCGAGGTCAGCAGCGCGCAGCAGGATCGCCGCCCGCTCGTCGAATGGCAGCTCCCGCCAGGCCGGGGCGGCCTTGGTCGCGGCGTGGACCGCATCGGCGACGTCAGCCGCGCTCGCTTGGGCGCTGGTGCCTAGCACGTGGGCATGCCGGTGCGGCATGACCACGTCGAACGGCTGGCCTGCGGCCATCCGCTGTACTCCGTCGATCGTCATGGCCAGCTCGGTGCGCTGGTCGGCCAACTCGGCAAGCGTCCGGATCAGTGACTCACGCTCGTCAGTGTGCGGGCCGTAGCTCCGGACTGGTTCGTTGCGCGGGGCTGGAGTGGACGTGACCGCGTCCATCGGAATCTCCTCTGCTCTCCCCAAGCCCGACGTGTCGGCGTGTCGGGCTCTCCTGCCCAGTGTGTCGCACCCAGGTGCCCGGCCTCTCGGGCGACCGCTGAGCACGAGAACACGACACACCGGGCACCGGGGCGCGACACGCCGAAAAGGCGGAGGAATCAAAGGAGTTCGAGCAGGAAAGGAATCTCCTGGGTGGCGTACCACGCCATCTCGTGGTCCTCCGCCTCGCCGAGCGCAAATTCGGCGTCCGGATCACCGAGGTCAGCAGCGTCCACCACCGTCGCAGCGGCACGTACCGCGTTCTCCGCCTCGGCGAGGTCGACATGCACGGCGACAACGGCGGACAGCGGTACCGGGCCGGCGACCGTGACCGCGGCATCGTCAAGATCGGGGCGTAACCGTACCCTCTCAACATCGGCGGCGACGACCACACGTCGCGGGAGCACCGTTGAATTGTCCAGCTCGGTGGCCAGCAGCCGCAGGGATGCCCGGGCCGCCTCGGTCATCGCCGCGTACTCCAGTTCCTCGGTGTCCCCGGCAGCGTAGGACTCCCGAAACGCTGGGGTGACGGCGAACGCGGTGCCGGCGACCGGAACCAGTTCCCCGGCCTCGACGAGCGTGCCCAGCGTCGCGAGCGTGGCGGGGATGTAGACCCTCATCGGCGGACGTCGCCCCTCTGCACCGGGCCACTGGCGAGAACAACGGCCAAGACTAGATCACCACCGGCCGCAACGTCCTCGGACGTCGGCATACCCTAAGTGCGTGCCCCCTCCGGACGGTCAGCTCGGCGACCCCACCAGCCGGCAGGCCACCAGCCCGCGAGACGTTTTCATCACCGTCTACGGCCGCAAACCGGTGCTGGAGGTGCTGCTCGACCCGTCGCTGACCGTCGACAAGGTGATCATTGCCGGGCACGCCCGCGGCGACACCATTACGGAGATCCTCGACGCGGCGGCGCGCCGGCAAGTGCCGGTGCAGCGGGCATCGGCGCACCGGGTGAAGGTGCTCGCCGGAAATGGCCGGCACGACCAGGGAGTGCTAGCCGACGTGGTGGCGCCGCGGATGCGGTCACTGGACAGCGCGCTCGAAACCCTGGGTAACCCGGCGGCGGTGCTGGTACTCGACGCGATCACCAATCCGGCCAACGTGGGCATGATCCTGCGCACCGCGACCGCCGCGGGATTTGATGGCGTGGTGCTGCCACGCCGCGGGGTGCCGGCGATCGATCCGCTGGTGATCAAAGCGTCGGCCGGCGTGGCGTTTCGCGCTCCGGTACTGCGTACGGCCACCGCGGAGCAGGGTTGCGCCGCGCTACGCGCTGCCGGGTTCGCGGTGCTCGGGCTGTCCGCCTCGGCGCCGGGCGCACGCTCGCTGTTTTGCGATCCGCCGCCGCCGCGAGTGGCCTACGTGCTGGGCAACGAGACCGTAGGCGTGTCCGCAGGTGTCACCGCACATCTCACCGGCTGGGTCGGCATCCCGATGGCCGGCAACGTCGAGTCGCTCAATGTCGCCAGCGCCGCCGCGGTGGTGTGTTTTGACTGGGCGCGCCGCCGCGCCGCCTCTGCCCGTAGCGGTCACGGACCCGCACGCGGTGCAAGACGTCGCCAGATACGTAAGTAAGCCATCCCAGCGCAGATTTATACCCAATTCGGCGACAGCTGGTGACAACGCTGCGCAACAGTGTGCATACTCAGCGCTACCGGAGTGGGGCCCCTCCTCCAATCCGGTGCCCACGGTCCCCGGCACCTACGCCCTGGACCGGTTTCACGGCGTCTCCGGCCCCGCCGTCGATTGATCGCGCTTACCCCCGCGCGGTCTTACCGACGAGGAGGGTTCGTTGACCACGAGTATCGCCGAGCCGCGTCCACAGCGGCCTGTGCTGCGCCGGTTAGTAGACATCTTGCCGGTAACCGCAGTGGCGGCGGCCGAGCCACCGCCTCTCACGGCATTACCGCCCACCGACCCCGCAGCCCCTGCCCTGGCTGAGCGAGTGCTGCGCGCTTCCGTGGAGATACTCCGCGGCCGGCGGACCGCTCGCCAGCTGTCCACAGTGGTGCGTCCCGAGGTGCTTGCTTACCTGACTTCGCTGCAAGGTGCAGTCGGTCATCTGCAACCCCGGGTGCGCAAGGTGTTCGCTCAGCAACATGCCGTCGATGCGCTGGAGGCGGTAGCGGTGGTCACCCTGAGCACGGGCGTCCGGGCTGTGGCTGCCCGCTTCGAACGGCACGGCCAACGGTGGCAATGCACGGTCCTGCAATTACGCCTTACCACCGGCGACTTGGCCACTCGCCGCCAGTGCCGAGCGCGCTGATCCACGCGACATACCGGGCACGGGAGCGCGACACGCTGGAGGATGGGAAGTTAGGGGTGCGCGATGGTGGGGGCGCCGTGGCAGCGCTTGTACTTGCGACCCGAGCCGCACGGGCAGGGGGCGTTACGGGATGGTTCACCGGTTCCATTGCTGACGTCTTGGGTGGAACGCCGCACCTCACTACCACCATCCTCGGACGGTCCGGTGTAGGTCAGCGGGCGCGCCGCCGGCGCGGCCACACCGCTGACGCCGGCTAGCGCGGGAACGGCATTGTCGTCAGCTTGCCCGTCAATCTGGGACAGCGCCGAGCCGGCTGTGGCGGCGGCGACCGGAGCGGGCTCCGGCTCGGCCACGACCGGCTCGGCCACCACCGGCGGCACGGTGACCTGGACCTGCACGTTGAACAGGAAGCCGACTGACTCCTCCTTGAGCCCCTCGAGCAGCGCGTTGAACATCTCGAACCCCTCGCGCTTGTACTCCACCAGCGGATCACGCTGGGCCATCGCGCGCAGGCCGATGCCTTCCTTGAGGTAGTCCATCTCGTACAGGTGCTCGCGCCACTTGCGGTCCAGCACGGACAGCACCACCCGGCGCTCTAGCTCGCGCATCGCGCCCGGGCCAGCCATCTCCTCCAGCTCTGCCTCACGCCGGGCATACGCGGCCCGCGCGTCATCGAGCACGGCCGCCAGCAGCATGTCACGAGTCAGGTCCTCGGTTTCATCGGCGATGGCCTCGTATTTGACGCCGATCGGGTACAACGTCCGCAGCGCCGACCAAAGTTGATCGAGATCCCAGTCTTCGGCGTAGCCGTTCTCGGTGGCACCGTTGACGTAGGCGGTGACCACATCGGTGATCATGTGCTCAACCTGGTCCCGCAAGTCCTCACCTTCGAGTACCCGGCGGCGCTCGACGTAGATCACCTTGCGCTGGAGGTCCATGACCTCGTCGTATTTCAAGACGTTCTTGCGGATCTCGAAGTTCTGCTGCTCGACCTGAGTCTGCGCGGACTGGATCGCCCGAGTGACCATCTTGGCCTCGATCGGGACGTCCTCCTCCATCCGCAGTCGAGTCATGATGGATTCGACCAGTGGTCCGTTGAACCGGACCATGAGCTCGTCGCGCAGCGACAGGTAGAACCGGGATTCTCCGGGGTCGCCTTGCCGCCCCGAGCGACCGCGCAACTGGTTGTCGATGCGCCGCGCCTCGTGCCGCTCGGTGCCCAGGACGTACAACCCGCCGGCGGCGATGACCTCGGCGGCCTCCGCCTCGACCTCGGACCGGGCCGCCGCCACCGCGGCCTCCCAGTCCGCCTCGTACTCCTCGGGTGTCTCCACCGGATCCAGCCCACTGGCCCGCAGCGCCTGGTCGGCACGGAACTCCGGGTTGCCGCCCAGCATGATGTCGGTGCCCCGGCCGGCCATGTTGGTCGCCACGGTGACCGTGCCCTTGCGGCCCGCCTCGGCGACGATCATCGCCTCTTTCTCGTGCTGTTTGGCGTTGAGCACCGAATGCGGGATCCCCGCGGCCACCAACGCCTTGGACAGGTACTCCGAGCGTTCCACGCTCGCCGTGCCGACCAGTACCGGTTGCCCCTTGGCGTGGCACTGCGCGATGTCGTCCACCACGGCCCTGAACTTGGCCTCTTCGGTCTTGTAGACCAGGTCACCGTGGTCGCGACGGATCATCGGCTTGTTGGTGGGAATGGAGACCACCCCCAGCTTGTAGATCTGCAGCAGCTCGGCGGCCTCGGTCTGCGCGGTACCGGTCATCCCGGCGAGCTTGTCGTAAAGCCGGAAGTAGTTCTGCAGGGTGATCGTCGCCAAGGTCTGGTTCTCGGCCTTGATCTCCACCTGTTCCTTGGCCTCGATGGCCTGGTGCATGCCCTCGTTGTAGCGCCGGCCGTGCAGCACCCGGCCGGTGAACTCATCGACGATGAGCACCTCGCCGTTGCGGACGATGTAGTCCTTGTCCTTGGTGTAGAGCTCCTTGGCCTTGAGCGCGTTGTTGAGGTAGCCGACCAGTGGCGTGTTGGCCGCCTCGTACAGGTTCTCGATGCCCAGCTGGTCCTCGACCAGCGCGACACCCTCCTCGGAGACCCCGACGGTGCGCTTGCGCTCGTCCACCTCGTAGTGCACGTCGCGCTTGAGCATCGGGGCCAGCCGGGCGAACTCGCTGTACCAGCGGGAGGACTGGTCCGCAGGCCCGGAAATGATCAGCGGGGTGCGGGCCTCGTCGATGAGAATGGAGTCGACCTCGTCGACGATGGCGTAGTGATGCCCGCGCTGGACGCAGTCCTCAAGGCTCCAAGCCATGTTGTCGCGCAGGTAGTCGAAGCCGAACTCGTTATTCGTGCCGTAGGTGATGTCGGCGTGGTAGGCGACGCGCCGCTCATCCGGAGTCATCTGAGACAAGATCACCCCGACCCGCAGACCAAGGAACCGGTGCACCCGGCCCATCCATTCCGCGTCGCGCTTGGCGAGGTAGTCGTTGACCGTCACGACGTGCACGCCGTTACCGGCGATCGCGTTGAGGTAGGCGGGCAGCACGCAGGTCAGCGTCTTGCCCTCACCGGTGCGCATCTCGGCGACGTTGCCCAGATGCAGCGCGGCGCCACCCATGAGCTGCACATCGAAGTGCCGCTGGCCCAACGTGCGCTTGGCGGCCTCGCGGACCACCGCGAACGTCTCAGGCAACAGGTCATCCAGCGACTCGCCTTTAGCGTGGCGGCTGCGGAACTCGTCGGTCTTGGCACGCAGGTCGGCGTCAGGTAGGCCGGCGACGTCGGCTTCCAGGCCGTTGATGTGGTCGGCGATGGCGCGTAACCGGCGCACAGTCTTGTGCTCGCCGGCGCGGAGCAGTCGGGACAGGACCACCTGGGGGACCTCACTCGTATCGGGACACTCGCATCAGGGCGCGCTGGTCGGTCTTCGCGCCATGGTATGCCCAGCACCGGGGGTGACGTTATCAGCGCAGGTCAGGTCCGGCCAGCAAACACCATGATCGCCGCCTGGGTCCGGTACGAGATGTCTGACCTCGTCCCGAGCACCCAGACGGCGATCATTTTACGGAGGGGCTAGACGAGCTGGATGACGCCGTAGTCAAAGCCGTGCCGGCGGTACACCACGCTGGGTAATCCGGAGTCGGCATCGGAGAACAGGTAGAAGTCGTGGCCTACGAGCTCCATCTCGTAGAGCGCCTCATCGACGGTCATGGGTTTAGCGGAGTGGCGCTTACGCCTGACGACGCGACCGGGTCCACCGAGGTCCGGTGACTCCCACCGCTGTGTGGGTACCTCGTAGTCGACTTCTGGGTCGGGCGCCTCAAACAGATCCATCTCCGAGCGATGACCATTGGGCTGCTCGCTGGTGGCAGTGACCGTGGTAGTCAGGGTGGCCGCCAGCGGCGCTGTGGCCTCGGCGACGGAGATGTGGTGGCGGCGCCCGTAGTGCACCTTGTGCCGGTCCGCGACCCGGCGCAGCCGGTTGTCCAGTTTGCTCACCGCGGCGTCCAGCGCGGCGTAGAAGTCTGAACCGCACGCCTCTGCACGGACTACTTGCCCGCGGCACCGACCGGTGATCTCTACCCGCTGGCAACTCTTGGACTGCCGGGGGTTGCGTTCGTGGAACAGCTCGACGTCGTAGTGGAAGGCTTTCTGGTCATACCGTTCGACGCGGGCGAGCTTCTCGGTAACGTGCACCCGGTAATGATCGGGTACCTCGACGTTACGACCCTTTACGACAATATTCACGGGCGACCTCCTCGCGTTGTCCAATAGGGACTTCATCGACGCCGAAGGCACAACAGTGATCGCGACTGGGAATTGTCGGATGGCGGCAGCTCTGGGCCACCCGCGATGATCACTCCACCACCGGCGTCAGGACCATGGCTTTCTCGCCTCCTCCCGAACGCCTCAGCAATGCTGATGCCCGGACGGTAGTCCCCCCGCCGGGCTATCGCCAGAGCTTGGCGCGCCTAGTCCCACGGTCAACGCTGTGGTTGGTATCACAGCGCCGACGCCTACGACAGGCTGTAACAACCAGCCGCGGCGACCACCACGATGGCGCATACCGCAACACCCGTCTGGACCAGTGCCGTCGCGCACGCCGCCGCGGTTGCTCCGGTGGTCACCACGTCGTCGACGAGGACCACGGGAGTCCCCGCAGGCGGCAAGCCGGCCCGCCGCGCCAGTACCCGACCGGCCACATTGGCTCGCCGCGCTGCCGCCGTCAGCCCGACGGAGTCGCGCACTCCAGCGCCCATCCGCAGCGCTGGCGCGACCGCCGCGGCCACTCCCGCCTCGGCCAGCGCTGCCGCCGCCCGCCGCGCCAGCAACTCCATGTGCTGACCCCCGCGCCCCCTCGCCGCCGCCCTTCTCGACGGCACCGGCACCATCCACACCTCCTTGACCTCACTCCCACCATGCAGACACATCGGGCTTGTGGTAGCCGGTTTGACCCCGATATGGCTCCATGTCGGGGACAGGAGGGGAAGCTGGGGATGAAGGAGCGCGGCGGCTAGGGCCCTCCCCAGGGGAATAGCCAGGTCGCGGCGGCCGCGTTCCTTGTAGGCCAGGATTGCGGCGCGCAGCCGGCCGTGGTAGGCGCCTAACGCGTAGACCGGTGGGTCGGTCGGGCAGCACGTCGGGTACACCTGGCTGGGTGCGCCCAACAGTGCAGCGCAGTCGGCGCACAGCACGGCGCCAGGCGCCGTGCAGCCGCCGCACTCGACGGGTAGCAGCAAGTCCAGTAGGTGGCTCAACACCCGGCCCAGCTTGGCCTACTCCGTTGCCGCACAGGTCGAAACGGTCGGGCAGCGGCACAGTTGTGCACATCGGCCCCCGCCATCCCCACCCCCGGCAACGTCGGCTTGCGCTTGCGGATCAACCCGGATAAAGCGGTACCGAACCCGGTCCGATCCCACCGAGCAGCGGTTCCCACACCTCTTGGGTGTCTGAGTAGGCCCATAACCCGGTGGCGTCGGCCACCAGGATCTCGCGGCCAGGCGCGGCGACGATATCGGTCAGCGGGCCGGTCAGGTTGGTGCTGGACAGTTGTCGGCGGGTTAAGCCGTCCACGGACACCGAAGAAACCTGCGCGACCGGTCCGGCTGAGGCCACCACCAGAAGCTCGGGGCGTGCCCAGTCCACGCTCGCGGTAGGGGGCAGGTTCCCTTCGCGCAGCACCTGCGGATGTCGCAAGCTGATCGTGCCTGACTCGGTCACCACCGCAGCTACCACCAGCCGCCCACCGATCACCGCGGCCACCCGGACCCCATCCCGGGATAACCGCAACTGCGAGATGGGCCCGAGCCGGACTAGTTCGGTGGCATCGACGGAGTACGACAGCGGTGGACCGGTTCCCGACAGCGCCACGCCTACCACGGAGCGCCCATTGAGCACCGTCCAGAGCTCAGTACCTGAGGGCCGCCAGGTCGGCCGGCTGAACGTCATTGCGTCCACTGGCGCCACCGCGAGATCTCCGCCGGTGGGCCCTACCCGCAGTTGGGGATGCCCATCCGGGCCGGCGACCACAGCCGCCAGCATCTCCCCACCCGGATTCGAGCGGGCCGCGCTGAGCACCGCGAGCCTGCCCTCTCCCGCAGGTTCCGGCACCGGCGCACCGTTGAGACCGCGCAACCGTCCACCGACGACCACCTGGGCTGGAATGTCAGGTCGTGGTCCCGTCGGCGGGGCGTAGGAGCTGATGTCAGCCGGACGCCACTCGGCCTGCCCGGCCACCAGCGGCTCACCGTCGGCCAGCAACCGTAACGGGGTGGGCACCAGACCGTCCAAGGAGCCGACGATCTGCACGGCGACCAGGCGCCGCTGTGCTTGATTGATCGCGTCCAGACCGCTGAGGTTGATCACCGTTCGACCGGATCGGCTGACCAGCACGTTGGACCTGGGCCGCACCCCTTCAGGGATCGCCGACCGGACCGCCCCAGCCAGCCGTTGCGACGGCCCGGCCAACAGCAGATCCAACGCCCGCCCGGGCAGTGTGGCCGCCGGTAGAGCTGGTACCCAACGCAGATCGGGAACCAGGGTGCCCCGAGTCAGATCGATGAAACTGACTCGAACCTGGCGGTAGTTGCGCTGTAACGAGGTAGCCTCCACCAGCACCCCCGGCGGAGGATTGGAGATGCGCCACTCGCCGTGCTCGCTGACCACATCGAGGGATACCGAGAATGTCCCCGCCGCCGGGATGAAGCTGCCGTCCGCAGCGAGCGTGCCCAGCCGGGATCCCCCGACCCGGATACGGCGCACCCCGTCGCTGGGACCGGTCTGTGGCGCGGCGCCGGGTGCGTCCTCGATCACGGTCACTCCGGCCCGGTCGTCCCAACTGGCCCCCGCGTTGTGGGTGAGAAAAGCGCGGGCCGCGGCATGCCCGTTCGCCGCGCTACCGGTGGCTTCAATGAACTCGCGGACCAGTCGAAACGGGTCGACACCCTGCTCGGGACCAGGCGGTGGAGCCAGCTGCGCACCGACCGGCATCGACCGCACTACCTCAATGTCGGTAGTCGCCGGGATAGCGGCACAACCGGTGAACGCGGCAAGCCCAGCGACGACCAGGGTGGCAAGCGAGCGTCCGCGCATCACGAACGCCCCGGCTCAGCCGGCACCGCGGTGTCGGCTGCTGCAGGATCCGCTACCTCAGGATCCGATACTTTGGGATCTACGGGTTCGGGATCCACGAGTGCATGAGCCGCCACAACGGGATCCACGGCTGCGGAGTCTGACGCTGGCGCGCTGCGCAGTGGGATGTCGGGGGTCAGCGGCAACGGGCTGCTGGTCAGCTCGTCACCGTGGCGGCGGGGCAGGGTGAGCCGGAAGGCGCTGCCCTGCCCAGGTCGACCCCACGCCTGCAGCCAACCGCCGTGTAGCCGAGCATCTTCCAGGCTGATCGACAGCCCCAGCCCGGTGCCTCCGGTGCGGCGGTCACGCGAGGGGTCGCCACGCCAGAATCGGTTGAACACCAGCTCCTGCTGGCCCGACTGAAGCCCGACACCGTGATCGCGCACCAGCACCGCGACGGCGTGATCGTCCGCGGCGACCGTCATCTGCACCGGGCGACCCTCGCCGTGATCAAAAGCATTCGTGAGTAGGTTGCGCACGATGCGCTCGACGCGCCGCGGGTCGATCTCGGCTTCCACCTCTTCATCTGGCTGCTTTAGTTCGAGCTGGGTGCCGGTGCGATCGGCGACGGCGCGCACCGATGCCACCGCGGCAGCCACAGTGGTGCGCACGTCGACCGGCTCGAGATGTAGCTCGGCGACGCCCGCGTCCACCCGCGAAATCTCCAGCAGGTCGGCGAGTAGCAACTCGAACCGGTCCAATTCCCGCACCAGCAACTCAGTCGGGCGGTGCAGCACCGGGTGCAGCTTGTCGCGCGAGTCGTACAGCAGATCCGCAGCCATCCGCACGGTGGTCAACGGGGTGCGCAACTCATGAGAGACGTCAGACGTGAAACCTCGCTGCAGCTCGCCGAACTCCTCCAGCTGGCGGATCTGCCGCTGGATGCTGGCGGCCATCTCGTTGAACGATGTTCCCAGCCGCGCGATGTCGTCCTCCCCGACCACTGGCATCCGCTCATCGAGGTGGCCATCAGCGAAGCGTTCGGCGACCTCGGCGGCCTGCCGGATCGGGACCACCACCTGGCGGGTCACCAGGCTGGCGATGCCCGCGATCAATATCAGCAACACCACCCCCCCGACCACCAGGGTGGACTGCACCAGCGTCAGCGTGCGCTGCTCGGCGGTAAGCGGAAACAGCAAGTACAGCTGCATGGTCCGCCCCGCGCTGGCCACCGGCATGCCGACCACCAGCATGGTGACCGCAGCCGAACCCCGAGGCACCGTAGTGATCTTGTGGGCCAGCGCGCCCCGTTCCACCGCGGACTGCAAGACCGCAGGAACGTCGTCCAGGGGACCGATCTTCTGACCGGTGCCGGCTTCCCCGGATGGTCCGCCGCCGTCGACTAGGACCGGTTCGAAGGCGCCGGCATTGGCCGTCGCGGGACCACTGCCTGTCGGGTCCGGGTTGGTCAAGCGATCGATGGCGGTGGTCAGCCGGGCGCCCAATGATGCCGAGGTAGGATCCACCGAGCCAAGCTCGGATTCCACCAGCACCCTGCTGTTGTCTGCCTGCAACAGCGCGGCCTGGGTCTTGTTCTCGATCAGCCGCTGGGCGAGCTGCGCCTGCAGTACCATGCCCAGCACTAGCACCACCGTCGACGAAAGCGCCACGGTGCTGCTCACCACTCGGACCTTCAACGAGCGGCGCCATACCGTCCCTGCCGCCGTGGTCAGCTCGCTGGCCGTTGCGGAGGCCTCGGTCGCCCGGCCGGCGAGCGCGGTCACCGCGGACTGACCGCTGAATCGGCGACTCACAACGGTGTTGCCCTCACGATGGGCCGGCCTTATACCCGACGCCGCGCACAGTGAGCACCACCTCCGGGTGCTCCGGATCCCGCTCGATCTTGGAACGAAGCCGCTGGACGTGCACGTTGACCAACCGGGTGTCCGCGGCGTGCTGGTAACCCCACACCTGTTCCAGCAACACCTCGCGGGTGAACACCTGTCGCGGCTTACGAGCCAACGCGACCAGCAGGTCGAACTCCAGCGGAGTCAGCGAGATTGGCGTCTCGTCCCGGCTGACCTGGTGACCGGGTACGTCGATGGTGAGATCACCGATGGTGAGCCGCTCAGCGGGTTCGGGATCGATGCGGCGCAACCGAGCGCGCAGCCTCGCTACCAGCTCCTGAGTTTTGGGCGGCTTGATCATGTAATCGTCCGCGCCGGACTCCAGGCCCAGCACTACATCGACGGTGTCACTTTTCGCGGTCAGCATCACGATCGGCACACCGGATTCGGCACGGATCGCCCGGCACACGTCGATGCCACTCATGCCGGGCAACATGAGATCCAGCAACACCAGGTCAGGCTTGAGCTCACGCATCGCCGGCATCGCCTTGGGACCCTCGGAGACCACTGCGGTCTCGAAACCCGCCTGGCGCAAAGCGATGGACAACATCTCTGCCGCCGCCGGGTCATCCTCTACTACGAGCACACGAGCTGCCATACCCACCATCGTGGCATTGCACATCGCGCTTCCCCCGGTTGGGCGGCTCACCCGTCTAGTGTCCTTGCTACGACATCACTTAGCCCGTCGAGCGCGGCCTCGATCCCATCCAAAGCCCCATTGAGGACAAACCACGGCGCAAGCCATCTTCGTGCGGCAAGCTCGTCATAGATGGCCGCGCACCTGGCCTGCAGTCCGCGATCCCGTTCGTACAGGTCTTTGCATCGCGCGCGGTCCGCGACCGCGCGGTTATCCGCCCGCTGCGCAGCGATGTCGAGCGGCACCCGCAGCAGCAGCTGGAGGTCGGGCACGGGCACGCCGAAGCGGTCAACCTCCAGGGTGCGAACCCAGTCGACGAAGGAACCGTCGGCGCCCTCGTGCAGGCGCGCCGCGCCGTATGCCGCGTTGGAGGCGACGTAGCGATCCAGCAACACCACGTCGTAGCTACGTTGTAGCTCCCGCAGCTGCTCGGCGGCGTCGCGCCGGTCCAGCGCGAACAGCACCGCCATGCCGTGCACTGACTCGACTAGATCGCCCAGCCGCCCGTGTAGCGCCTCCCGCACCAGATCGGCGTGAATGTCGCTGTTGTAACGGGGAAACGCCAGCCTGGCGACCATGGCCCCTTCAACCCTGAGGGCAGCGACCAGTCCGTCGGCGAGGGTCCGCTTGCCGGCCCCGTCCAGCCCCTCAATGACCACCAAACGCCCCACGACCGCACACGCTATCCCTGGCGTGTCGTGCCCTCATGCCCGGTGTGTCGTGATTTGGCGCACGGTGTGTCGCGGCACAAGACACGCGGGCCGTAGCGGGCCGGGAAGTGCGGCACGCCGAGCACCAGGACGCGACACACCGGGCATAACGGCGCGACACGCCGGGGTGGGTGGGGGTGAGCGGGGCTAGCGGCGCATGCGGGTAACGAGGGCGGTGTCGTAATGGCCGGAGACGAATTCTGGGTGCTGCAGCAGCTCGGCGTGGAAGGGCAGGTTGCATTTCGGTCCGGCCACGCAGAACTCGGCGACCGCTGCCCGAGCCCGCGCCAGTGCCTGTGCTCGATCGCAACCGTGCACGATCAGCTTGGCCAACAACGAATCGAAGAAGGGCGTCACCGTGGTGCCGGCCGCGTAACCGGCGTCCACCCGCACCCCGTCGCCAACCGGCTCCACCCACGTGGTGACCGGGCCTGGACCGGGCAGAAACCGCTTCGGATCCTCGGCGTTGAGCCGCAACTCGATCGCGTGCCCGGTAGGCATAGCAGCGTCGACGTCGAAACCGGGGGTAGCACCTGCGGCGATCAGCAGTTGAGCCGCCACCAGATCCACGTCGTAGCGCAGCTCGGTGACCGGGTGCTCCACCTGCAGGCGGGTGTTCATCTCCAGGAAGAAGAACTCGCCGCTGTCTTGGTCGAGCAGGAACTCCACCGTTCCCGCGTTGCGGTAGTCCACCGCCGAAGCGGCCAGCACCGCGGCACATTCCATCCGGTCACGCAAGTCCGGCCAGACGGCGGGTGAGGGGCTTTCCTCGACG
>DATELN010000054.1:0-13638 GCA_035276605.1 Pseudonocardiaceae bacterium
CAGATGTCCGGGGCGGACTCGGCGATGACCGCGGCGATCGCATCGCGGCGGCGGCGCCAGTCGCCGCCGCGGCCCCACAGGTTCCACGTCAGCACCCGCATCCGTCTGCCGCCTCCCTGTCTCGACACCGTCACGGTACGCGGCGCACAGCACGACAACCGATCAGCCGCAGGTCGGCAGTCGACTGGGTTTGGTGCTGGGCGTCGGCTGCACGAGGCGCGCTGCACGCGGCCAGTCGTAGGGTCCAAGAGACGAGTGAGTGACGCGGCAAAAGATCACGGTCTAGAGGTGGAGTACCAGTGCGGGGTGGCCTCGGGCAATGAATGCTGGCCGATTGCCCCTGTTCTGCGACACTGCCCTGGCCGAGCGCATCGAAGGGGCTGAGACGCAGCTCATCGCCAAGGGCAGCGAAGCTGCCCACCATCGCACGGTAGATGGCGTGGGCTTCGTGATGCCCATTGCTGGTGGTGTGGCGAGTTTCGCTGAACAAGGCTCGCCGCTGAACAAGGTCGCGGGGCTGGGCTTTGGCGGAGTGCCGGCCGCAGCCGCGCTGGAGGAGGTCGAAGGGGCTTTTGCGGCTCGCGGCGCGCCCGTGCACGTAGAGCTCGCCCATCTAGCCGATCCCGCGATCGGCGCCCTGCTCACCGAGCGGGGCTATCAGCTGACATCCTTCGAAAACGTGCTTGGCCTTGCTCTCACGGGCCAGCCCGAGCGAGTCACGCCCCCCGGGATCGAGGTCCGGGCCAGCGGCGAGGACGAGTTCGAGTCTTGGCTGGACGTGGTGGCGGAGGGCTTCGCCTACCCCGACACCCAAGGGGTGCCCTCGCATGAGGAGTTTCCGCGTGAGGTCATCGCGAGGGCCATGCGCGATCTCAGCGCGGCGGCTGGGGTCATGCGCTACGTCGCGCTGCACGATGGAGTCCTCGTCGGCGGGGCCAGCCTCCGGATGGCGCACGGCGTCGCCCAACTCACGGGCGCAGCGACCGCACCCGCGCACCGCCGCCGGGGTGTGCAGACCGCGCTGCTCTCAGCCCGGCTCGCCGATGCCGCCGCGGCCGGCTGCGACATCGCCGTGATCACCACCCAGCCCGGGTCCAAGTCCCAGCACAACGCACAGCGGCGCGGCTTCGACCTGCTTTACACCCGCGCCATCCTGGTGAAATTCCGCTTGGGCACGTGCTAAGCGGTGATAGGCACCAACGTAATTCGCTCCCCAGAAAATCTGGTATCTGCAGTCACGCCGGATCTCCGAAGTAATCCACCTTGCCATCATCGTCCTGCCGCGTATCCCTGCATGCCTCGCGCGTTTGCCCCGGCCCGCAGTAGACCTGTGAGTGGATCGCGGGCTACTGCCGAGACCCGACCGAGCGACCATGGCCCGGCGTCCACTACCAGGTGTCCGCGCGCTGCGAGCTCATTCATGCAGGACTCGCCTAGACGCGATTCGACCACGAGCTCACCCGGCTGCCAGCAACGGGGATGAAACGAGCCAGGAAACGCAGTGGTGTGCCAGACCGGCGCGTCAATGGCTGCTTGCAGGTTTGCCTGACCAACCGTGTGCGCCAACCAGAAACACAGCTGCCAGGCGTCCTGCTGGTCGCCACCCGGGGTGCCGAACGCCAGGCTTGGCAGGCGGTCGCGCAGCGCCAGGGATGGCGAGAGCGTAGTACGTGGACGCCGCTCGGGCACCAGCGAACTGGGCAGCCCCGGCTCAAGCCAGAACATCTGCGCGCGGGTGCCTAAACAGAAGCCCAGCCCGGGAATTGCCGGGGATGACTGCAGCCACCCACCGGAAGGCGTCGCCGAGATCATGTTGCCCCACCGATCGACGACATCCACGTGGACGGTGTCACCTGGGCTGGCGCTCGGACGGGGCAGCGGAATATCAAGAAGTGCTCTCATATTCTCCGGCACCGTTACGCTCAACCCGCGGCCTTGCGCGGCGAACGACGGCAGCCGTGGGCTACGACCACCCGGCGAACCCGGCCGTAACTCCATCGACGCGCACTCGCCGACCAAGCTGCGGCGCTCATCGGCGTAGCCTCGGGACAGCAGCGCCTCCAGCGGCACATCTGCGCTGTCGCCATACCATGCCTCGCGGTCAGCGAAGGCCAGCTTGGCGCATTCCGTGACGAGATGCACGGTCTCAGCCGTGGGCCCACCCTCCACGTAGCACAACCGGTCAGCAAATCCACCGAGCAAAAGCAGCTGCTGGGCGAGTACCGGCCCCTGCGACCACGCACCGCACTTGGCCAATGTCCACTCGCCGAGTTCCACGGTGACCGCCGGCTCATAGCTCGCCGACCATTTGGCCATATCTTCACCGGTCAAGACACCGGCGTGATCACGTCCCGAGTCATCACGCACCGCCCTGCGACAAAACCCGTCCACCGCTTCAGCCACAAATCCCTGCGACCATGCGCGGCGCGCGGCATCGATCTGCGCGTCGCGACCGGTGACCGACTCCGCCTCAGCCAGCAACCGCTCCCAGGTATCAGCCAGCATCGGATTGGCGTACCTGACCGCGGGCGGCCGCCCGCCGGGCAACCACAGCGCCGCCGAGGTTGGCCAATGCTCGATGAAAAAATCGGCCACCATGGCCACTGTCGCGCTCATTCGCTCCACCACGGGGAAACCGCCACGTGCATAGAAGATCCCGTAGCCGAGCACGTCCCGCAGCGACTTCGTGCCATGATCACGTAATAGGGTCAGCCAGGCATCCCATGCCCCCGGCACGGTAGCCGCTAACAACCCACTACCCGGCACGAAATCCAGTCCGAGCGCGGCGAAATGCGCCAACGTCGCCCCCGCCGGAATCACACCCTGCCCGCACAACACCCGCGGTGAAGGATCCCTCGCGGTGGCAAACACCGCAGGGACCTCACCACCCGGGCCGTTGAGATGCGGTTCAACAACCTGCAACACCAAACCAGCAGCAACCACCGCATCGAAGGCGTTGCCACCATCCTCCAACACCGCCATCCCCACCGCGGAGGCCAGCCAGTGCGTCGAAGCCACCATCCCGAAAGTCCCGACAAGCTCAGGACGCGTGGTAAACATGCCCCAAACCGTAACCGTTATCGCTGCTAATCAGTCCAGGCCTGGATAACCCAGCGGCACCGTTGGTTGGCAATGAATGGTGTTACCGCCATGATCTGCCAAACCAGTGAGTCAATCGCAACGAAAGGAAGCCCGGTGGGCGTCATCAGTTGGATCGTGCTTGGTCTCATCGCGGGCGCCATCGCCAAGCTGCTCATGCCAGGTCGGGACCCAGGCGGATGCATCATCACCATGCTGCTGGGCGTGGCTGGAGCTTTTGTCGGTGGCTGGATCGGCAAGACGATCTTCCATGTCCAGCTCGGCGCCTTCTTCGAGCTGCGCACATGGCTGCTCGCCATCCTCGGTGCGCTGATCATCCTTCTGGGATACCGCCTGATCATCGGACGGCCAAGCGAGCCCTGACCGCTGCCCCTACCCCTTGAGGTCCACCCGCCTCGTTCCTCCGATGCCGGTGCATGATCGCTAAAACTGAGCGCTGGCGCTCAGTTTTGACGATCATCACCCAGCCAACCCCGAGACGGCGACCATGCAGTCGGTGGGTAGGGGTACCCACTCGCCACCGAGCCCGCCGAATCAGCGATCATGTCCACCATCATCCGATGACTGGCACCGAATGCTCACTCACAGCGAAACTGCGGCTGTGGGGCTACAGGGGCTGTTGGATGGCTTCCACCATGCGGGCGCCTGGCCGGCCGTGACCGTGAGGACCTCAGCCGCGGTGGAAAATCGGCAGGTTGCCAACAGCGCTGGAAATCGACAACCGAGCTGTCCGCTCGTGAGTGGCATTCGGTGCTATAGCACCGAATGCCACTCACGAGCCCTAGCGCTCGCGGGCCTTGCGGGTTTCCCGGTTACTGGCCTTGCGCAGGGCGTCGACCAGTTCGCCTTTGTTCATCGAGGAGCGCCCCTTCACCCCGAGCTTGCGGGCCTGGGCCAGCAGCTCCTGCTTACTGGCGTTTGCGTTCACCCCACCCGCGGTCTTACCGCCGGGCGGCTTCCCGGTCTTCGGGTCAACGCCGCCCTTGGCGCGCTCGTCCGAGGGGCCCTTGCCGTCCTTGGGTTCCCAGTGGTCACCGACCTTCTGGTGGGTGTGCTTCAACGCTGAGTACGCGACGCGATGCGCGCGTTCGCCCTCTCCGTAGCTGTCCACCGCCGAGTCGTGCGCCTTGGACCAGGTCCGTTGCGCCTTATCCGGAGAACGCTGCAGCGTGCTGGGCATTTCATCCTTGGCGGGCACCGCCCTCACCTCCTGCCATGGGCTGTCAACCGCAGGGGTACCCGCCTGACGGCGACCTGACACAGGTGCCGGCGCCGACCTAGACCTAGCAGGCGCGTCCGCAGGCCGCGACCATGGCCACGCTCGGGAACCAGCGCCCCGGCTCAGCAAGCAGGCTGTCCCACTCGTCAATGCGCTGGGGGTTGATGCCCTCGGCTACGACAAGATCCCGAGCCTGGGCAAGGCTGAGCCGCCAGAACTCGGAGTGCGTGGAACCACCTTCATACAGGGTGATCTCGCAGTCGGCCCAGATGTCCCGAAGCCCTCGTCGGTGCAGCTCGCTGGGCAGATGCCGCGCCCAGTCCTTGGCTAGGCCGGCCCGGGCGGCACTGTTGATGAACGCTTCCCATACTTCGGCGTACAGGCCGGTGCCCAGCGCCGCTACCGGGAACTGGTCGGCTTCTTCGAGCAGCAGTACGCCGCCCGGGCGCAGGCTGGCCACCAGCTGGTCCAGGATGTGCTGCCGCTCGGGGATGTGCATGAGCACCGCTCGCGCGTGCACCAGGTCGAAACTGTGTCGGGGGAGAGTATCGGTGCGCAGGTCCTTGCGCTGCACGTCGAGATTCGACTCGTCGAGCTGGTCGAGCAGCCGAGTGTCCAGGTCGACGGCGAGCACCCGGCCGTCCGGCCCGACCTGGGAGCACAGCCACCGGGCAATCGATCCCGCACCGGCGCCCGCGTCAAGGCAGCGCCAGCCGGGCTGAATGCCGACCCGGCGCAGCCAGCGGATCGACCCTGCGTCGAAGCACTGCTCGAGCAGGGTGAGGCGGCGCCGAGCATGCTCCCAGGCGTTCTCGAAAAGGTAACGTTGCGGCGCTGTCAGGCCGGTGGTTGCAGTCATCAGATCTCCCCCCGTTCCTCGGCTCAGTAAGAAAGAGCCGGCGCGCGCCCTCGCTGATACCCAAGGTTTGAGGGGTCTCATGGATGCTTGAGCACTTTTTCGTCCTGCTCAGAGGGTCTTATGGATGCTTGTGCACCCTTGAGCAACAACTACCCAGCGATGATCAGCTCGCGAGGACCTGGGGGAGAGCACCTTGAGCATGGCGTTGGCCCATCGCATCTGGCGCAGCGACTGCGGGTGGCACCGCCTGGTCAGCGCGAGCAGCTCGGAGTCCTTGGCGGCCTGCGCGCCCTGCGCGAGCAGCTCCCAGTCCAGGGAGACGCCAGCGGCGACGCGGTGCAGGTGACGCAGGTCAGCCAGCAGTAGCAGGCCTGGTTCTGGACGGCGCCCCGCCAGCTCGCTGGCCTTTTCGCGCACACTCCCGAGCAAGCCCGAATCCGACTCGGCGTCATCGGTCAGCTTCAGGCCATAGCGCTTGCCAACCTCGGCCAGCTCGTGCACGTGCTGCTGCGACCAGCGGGCCAAGTCGCGCGCCACGTGATAAATCTCGTGATCAATCTTGTGCCGATCGGCCACCTTCAACAGATCTGCCGCCAGCGACCTCTCCGAGCGGTGCAGTTCCCGCAGAGCCAGGTCAAGTTTCACGACACACCACCTACCCGACGGATCCGCACCGCAGCGAGCTTGAAGATCGGCTGCTTGGACGCTGGATCCCAGTCGGTGATGGTCAGCTCGTTGGCGGCCCGATCGTACTGGGCGCCGTGCTGATCAGGATCGGACGCGTCCCAGTAGCCGTAGTGGAACGGCACGAACAGCACGCCCTCGCGGATGCCGCTGATCCGGACCGCAGCATGGATCGCGCCGCGCGCGGAGCTGACCTCGACCATGTCGCCCTCGCTGGCGCCATGGGCGTCGGGGTCCTTGACCGACATCTCCACCCACACCTGCGGTGCAGCGGCCTGTAGCGGCGGCGCCCGCCCGGTCTTGGTTCTGGTGTGGAAGTGGTACACAGTGCGGCCGGTGATCAGATACAGCGGGAACTCGTCGCTGGGCACCTCGTGCGCCGGCAGATACTCGGCAGCCTTGATCACCGCTTTGCCACCAGGGTTCATGGCCCGGTACTCGGTGGGTTCCAGCGGTGCCCCGGTGACCAGGTCCCGGCCGTAGCTTTCGCAGTACTCCGGCGCGGCCCAGAACTGGCCGTCGACGTAGAGCCGCTCGGTGCCCTCGGGGTGCTCGGCGGTACATGGCCACTGGATCCCGCTGCCGCCGCGCAGCTTGGCGTAACTCAGCCCGGTGTAGTCGCAGGGACGGCCGGCGCTGCACTGCTTCCACGCCTCGAACGCCGACTCGACGTCCTGCCAGGGCGGCAACGGCGCACCGTCGGAGTCGCGGAAGTCCCTCCGCCGCGCGTAGTCCAGGAAGATGTCGAGATCGGCACGAAGACCGGGGGTGTGCCAGCTGGCACACCCCCGGGATTACTAGCAGTACTGGTCAGGCAGCCTCGACTACCTTGGGCTCGTCGCCCGCGGTGATCTCAATCTTGCGTGCCTTGGCCTTTTCGGCGACCGGGATGTGCAGGGTCAGCACACCGGCGTCGTAACGAGCCTCGACATGGTCGAGGTCCAGGGTGTCACTGAGGAACAGCTGCCGGCTGAACGTGCCACGGGGCCGCTCATTGGCCTGCAGCTCGATGTCCTCGCCGTAGTGGGGCTTGCGCTCAGCCTTGACGGTGAGCACGTTGCGCTCAACGTTGATGTCGATCGAGGACGGGTCTACCCCGGGCAGGTCGAAGTGCACGATGAACTGCCCCTCGTGGCGGTAGGCATCCATCGGCATGATCGCCGGGTGCGACCTGGTGCCGTTGGCACCGAAGAAAGCCTGGGCCAGCCGGTCCAGCTCCCGGAACGGGTCGGTACGCATCAGCATCGTTGGTCTCTCCTTGGGTTTCGATGCACTGACACCACTGCCAACGTGTAAGACCACGAAGCTGTTCCCGATCCAAAAAGTTTCTTGACATAGATCAGCTCAAGTTCTCGCGTGGATGCGCTAGGAAGCCGCTTCCGGGTCGTGTGACGGCGAGACGACCGCGCTGAGAATGTGCTATACCCACTGGAGGATCGTTGCGGTCAGCTCTGGGAGAACACGTGACGCCAGCACAGCCTCCACGGCGCCAACCGAGCAGGCTCGACGATGACGACTACCCTGCTTACACCACAGGCTTGGCTGCGGAGCTGCTCGGCGTGCAACCAGCCTTCCTGCGCAGCCTCGACGCGGCTGGGTTGCTCACCCCGAATCGTTCCCCCGGCGGGCAGCGCCGCTACTCGCGCGCCGAGCTGACCCTCGCACTACGGGTACGGGAACTGCTGGACGTCAACATGCCGCTGGTCGCCGCTATCCGCATCGTCAGCCTCGAACGCCAACTGGAAGTTGCGTACCGGCGCATCGCCTACCTCGAGTCACTCGTACCGGAGGGCCTCGACAGGTCGTAGTCGAGCGGCCCGATTGGCCGGGTAGCCGCCAGCGATCACACCGATCACGAGGCTGATCCCGAATGCCAGCAACACGGAGGGGAGGCTCACCGCGGGCGCAAAGTTACTGAGCGTAGGTCCGAAGGCGGGGGCGAGACGGGCACCGAGCATCGACAATCCCACCCCGACGGCAACGCCGATCACCCCGCCAAGACCGGCGAGCACCACGGCCTCGACGAGGAACTGGTTGAGGATCGCGCGGCGGGTGGCGCCGATCGCTTTGCGGATGCCAATCTCCCGGGTCCGTTCGGTGACTGACACCAACATGATGTTCAACACGCCGATGGCGCCGACAAGCAGCGATATGGACGCTACGGACGCGGTGAACAGGGTGAGCATTCGCAGAATCTGGTTGAAGGTGTCGAGCCGGCTGCGTAGGGATTGGACCTCGAAGTCTCGTTTCGCTGGGTCGGAAATCTTGTGCCGATCGGACAGGACGCTGATCACCTGGTCCTCGGCAGCGGGCACGTCGGCTGCCTGAGTGGCTTGCACAATGATCTGGTTGAGCTTGTCACCCCCGCCGAAGATAAAGCGGCGGGCGGTGTCCAGCGGCATCACCGCGTCGTTGTCCGCTGGCTCCCCCGCCGATTGCATTACCCCGATGACCTGGAAGCTCTGGTGGTTAACCCGGACTGTCTGGCGCAGCGCCGACTCGGCGTTGCCGAACAGCGCACTTGCCACGTTCGGACCGAGGACCACCACCCTGGCGGTGGCGCGCACCTGGGAGTTGGTGAAGAAGGTACCCACCTGCAGGTCTCGGTTATTGATGTCCAGCCATTGTTCGGTGGAGCCGACGACCTGCGAGCGGTACTTATTGGTCTCGGTTTCCGCCAAGACCTGGCCGGTGACGGCCGGGATGACGGCGGCAGCATCGGCGACCTGCCTTTGTAATGCCTCGACGTCGGCATCGATCAGGTCTTTCGGGGGACCGCCCCCGGGGATGTTGCCGGTCGACGGCGTGATGGTGATCAAATTGGCCAGCGGTTGGACTTTGGCGTTGACCGAGGCCTGTACCCCGTTGCCGATAGCAACCAGCAGTATCACCGCCGCGACGCCGATGATGATACCGAGCATGGTCAACACCGAACGTAGCCGGTGCGCGCGCAACCCTCGGAGCGCGATCCGTACGGCTTCCCGCAAAGTCATTATCGACGACGTAACCAGTTATCGACGTTGCCCACAAGTGACTTACGATCCGGCTGTCGACAAGGAGAGCCACCGATGCCTAACCCCGGGTGGGAGCACTGGTTGGCTGCCTGCACCGTGCCGGTGTGCTGGGGACTGTTCATCGTGGTCTGGCTGGTGGGCGCGATCTACAACTCGCGGCGGGCTCCGGCCGCCCGGCAACGGTCTGCCATCGTCTCACCCTGGCTGATCGGCACCGCCGCGGTGGTGCTTATCCAACTCATGCCAGCCAGCCTCTGGCGTCCGATCACCCCCGACATCCGATGGTTGCTGGTGCCCGGTGTCGCGCTGCTCGTCGTGTGCACCGCGTTCACCCTGTGGGCTCGCGTGGTGCTGGGCACCATGTGGACGTCAACGGCGGTGATCAAGGACGATCACGTGCTGCGCACCGACGGCCCGTACGGCATTACCCGTCACCCGATCTACACTGGCCTGCTCGGCATGCTGGCCGGTACGGCGCTGGTCGAGGGGCTGGGCCGGTGGGTGGCGTTCTTCGCGCTGGGTGTGGTGTTTATCGGGATAAAAATCCGCGCTGAGGAGCACTTGCTGGAAAGCGCCTTCGGCGGTGTCTATGACCAGTACCGGCAGCGGGTACCGCGCCTGATCCCCAGACCGTGGGGGCGGCAGCACTAGCCGGGCCGGTGGTTGCCGAATTTCCTCACCCGCCACGCTGGGTGGCTACTCAGCGCAAGCTTGTCCGGTGTGTAACCTCACTGCCGACTTGTGTCCGCACACGAGAGGAATGTCCGCATGCGCCACCGCCTCGTGAAGGATCATCGCCGCCCAGGCCGTACTGCGGCGATGGCGGTGACCGCGGTCGCAGCGATGGTGTCAGTCGGTGCGCTAACGCCCGGGACCGCGTCGGCCGGGATTCCCACGTGGGCCCCGTATGGGCAAGCCCCTATCCATCCCGGAGTGGTCACCAACACCGAGGGCGGCGGCGAGTGCACCGCCAACTTCATCTTCTACAACGCCGCCGACGTGTTCATCGGCCAGGCCGCGCACTGCGCCGGAACCGGAGCTCCAACCGAGACCAGTGGTTGCACCTCGGGGACCAAGCCGCTGGGCACGCCGGTCACCATCACCGGTGCGAGCAAACCGGGCACCTTGGTGTACAGCTCATGGATCACCATGGCCAAGCTCGGGGAGAAGGACACCAACACCTGCGCATACAACGACTTCGCCCTGGTTAAGATCGATCCGGCGGACCGCGACAAGATCAACCCGAGTGTGCCGTTCTTCGGCGGCCCAATTGGTATCTCCACGGGCACGCTTGCGGTTGGTGACCAGATTTTCACGTATGGTAATTCGCCGCTGCGTGGCGGATTGAGCGCGCTGTCCCCGAAGACCGGAATCAGCCTGGGCGACGACGGCGGCGGGTGGTTGCACACGTGTTACACGGCGACGCCAGGAGTTCCCGGTGACTCCGGCAGTGCTGTGCTGACCAAGGATGGAAAAGCTCTGGGTGTGCTGGCCTCGCTGACGGTGGCCCCGCTGGCCGGCAGCAACGGTGTGGGTGACATGTCCCGAGAACTGGATTACCTCAACGCCCACGGCGGCTTGGGCACCGTCACGCTGGCGCTGGGCACCGAGCCGTTCCATCCCGTCGTGGCCTGAAGTTGTGCAACCCCGCGACTGTGCCACGCTGTGGTGGTGCAGCTGGGGATGGTGGGTCTAGGGCGGATGGGCGCGAACATCGTGCGGCGGCTGCTGCGCGGTGGGCATGAGTGCGTGGTCTACGACGTCAACTCCGCGGCCGTTGAACAGTTGACCGCCGAAGGCGCTGTGGGCGCGGGCTCGCTGGTCGACTTCGCCGCCGCGTTGAGCCCGCCCCGGGCTGCGTGGATCATGGTTCCGACCGCGTTGGCCGGTCAGATCGTCGAGCAGCTCGCCGGCCATTTCGAGCCGGGCGACATCATCATCGACGGCGGCAACAGCTACTACCGCGATGATGTCGACAGGGCCAGAGCCCTGGGTCAGCGCGGCCTGCACTACGTCGACGTGGGCACGAGTGGCGGTGTGTGGGGCGTCGAGCGCGGGTACTGCTTGATGATCGGTGGTGAGGCGGAACCGATCACGCATCTTGACCCGATCTTCCGGACGATCGCGCCGGGCGTGGGGGGCGCGCCCCGCACTCCTGGATGTGACGGTGAGCCCAGCACCGCCGAGCAGGGCTACCTGCACTGCGGACCGCCCGGTGCGGGCCACTTCGTCAAGATGGTGCACAACGGTATCGAGTACGGGTTGATGGCCGCCTACGCCGAGGGCTTCAACGTGCTGCGCCACGCCGACGTCGGCCGCCGCGAGGCTGGCGTGGCCGACGCCGAGACCGCGCCACTGCGAGATCCGGAGTACTACCAGTACGACTTCGACATTCCGGCGGTCGCCGAGTTGTGGCGGCGCGGCACCGTGATCGCCTCCTGGCTGCTCGACCTGACCGCTTCTGCACTGCAGGAGTCACCTAGCTTGTCGGAGTTCAGCGGTCGGGTCGCTGACTCCGGCGAGGGGCGCTGGACGGTGCTGGCCGCCGTCGACGAGGGCGTTCCGGCCAACGTGCTGAGTTCCGCGTTGTACGAACGTTTCAGCTCACGCCGAGAAGGCGACTACGGCGGCAAGCTGATCTCCGCCATGCGCAAACAGTTCGGCGGCCACGTCGAACGCCCCACCGGCGAATAGCTTCCCCCTCTTATCCCGATATGTCTCCATGTCGGGTGGGGGACACACGCTCGGGATGCGGGGGTAGGTCACCAGGACTGGCGCTGCGAGCACAAGGGGTTTCGGCGTTTATCCCGAAGATCACCCTTGGCGCCGCGCAAGGCCTACGCGAGATCGAAGACACCTTGCGCGCCTGTGCGCCAGTATCGGGTGAGCCGAGGCCGATGAGCTGCAGCTGCAGCACCAATTTGGTATCTAGTGCCGGTGCTCAGCGCTCATCATCACAACCAGGGTGAGCCACGAGGAGTGCAGATTGGCTGAATCGCCGACCCGGACAGCGCTGGCGGCATCGGCAGCGCGAGCGGCGCATCTCATCGTCGACGGAGATCCCAAGATCTTCGAGGATACCGTTGCGCTGCCGTTGCTCGGATCCGACGCCGACGACTTGATCGCTTTCCACCGCAACAGTGCAGATGCGGCGTTCGCTGCCGCCCTCCGGGTAATCATGACGACCCGAAGCCGCTATGTAGAGGATCGTCTTGCCGAGGCGGCGGGCAACGGTATCAACCAGTACCTCATCTTGGGTGCCGGCCTTGACTCCTTTGCTTATCGCTCACCGCTCGTAGCCATGCTGCGAGTCTTCGAAGTCGATCACCCAGATACGCAGGACTGGAAGCGGAGACGGCTGGCTCAAGCGCGAATCAGGGTCCCCACTCAGGTGGCGTTCGTGGCCGTGGACTTTGAGCGCGACACACTTCACGATCACTTGGTCAACGCCGGATTTGAGGTAAACCAACCGTCGTTTATTACTTGGCTAGGCGTCAGCCAGTACCTCAGCCACGCGGCGATCGCCACGACCTTATCGACCCTTGGTGGGCTGGCGCCTGGTACCGAGCTGACGGTCGAGTATGCGTTGCCCGTTGAGCTGCGCGATGAGGCTGGCCGCTACCTTGCTGACCAGCTAATACCGTTAGCTGCAGCACTCGGCGAGCCCTGGCTGAGTTTCTTCTCTCCTACGGAGATGGCTGCTTTGCTGGACAGCTGTGGCTTCGCGGTGGTTGAGCAGGTAGCTCAGCGAGAGCAGGTAAACGCCGCGTTGTGGCGGCGCTCCGACGGCCTCCGCCCGAGCGCGCTATCCCAACTCGCTCAAGCGAGGGTCCGGTAGCCCGATGCAGAGAAATATCGGAGTTAGCCGAGGTAGGACTGCTGGATGCGGGGGTTGGTGCGGAGTTGGGGGGACGGGCCGGAGAGGGTAATGGTGCCGGTTTCGAGGACGTAGCCGCGGGCGGAGACCGACAGAGCGGTGTCAACATCCTGCTCCACCAGCAGGACGGCAGTGCCGGCAGCAGCGATCTCCGGCAGCCGAGCCAGGATTTCGTCCACCACCAGCGGCGCCAGGCCCAGCGACAGCTCGTCGATCATGATGAGCGCGGGCCGGTTCATCAGGCCGCGAGCGATGGCGCACATCTGCTGCTCTCCGCCGGACAGGGTGCCGGCGACCTGCGACAGCCGCCCGGCCAACTGCGGGAATAGCGCCAGCACCCGGTCCAGGTCGGCACTACGCGTGGCCCATCCACCCAACCGGAGGTTGTCGCGCACCGACAGCCCCGCGAACAGCCGCCGACCCTCGGGGACATGCGCCAAGCCGCGCCGGACCACCGCCTCCACCGGCTGCCCGGTGATATCGGCGCCGGCGAACCGAATCCGTCCCTCACTGGCCTCCACCTGACCGGAGATACTGCGCAGCAGGGTGGTCTTGCCGGCGCCGTTGGAGCCGACCAGCGCGACGATCTCGTTACGCCCCATTGCCAGGTCCACGCCGTGCAGCACCTGCACCCGCCCGTACCCAGCGGTCAGCCCGGTGACCTCCAGTAGCGTCACGACGAACCGTCCCGCTGCGCATACCGGGTGCCCAGGTAGGCCTGCACCACCCGCGGATCGGACAGCACCGCCTGCGGCGCCCCGCACGTCAGCACCTCGCCGTGGTGCAGCACGCAGATCTCGTCACTGATCGCCGCGATTGCCTTGATCACGTGTTCCACCGCCACCACGGCGACGCCGTCACCGTCACACAACCCACGGATCAGCTC
>DATELN010000055.1:0-30927 GCA_035276605.1 Pseudonocardiaceae bacterium
GGCGCCGGTACGGGAGCGTGCACCGGCGTGATCCAGCATCGCCTCGGCGGACGAGGGCACCACATCGCCGTTGAGGTCAACCTGACCTTCGCGACACTGCTGAGCGGGCGATATCACCATGTTGAGGTCATCTGCGGTGACGCGAAGGACATGCCAACCTTCTTGGCCGATCGGGCGATTCCGTCCGCGGACGTGATCATTAGTACCCTGCCGTGGGTTGCCTTTACCGCATCGGCGGCACCGCGACCGTTGCTGGCTACCCTCATCGAGTCGCTGTCCGACGGAGGTGTTTATATCCAGGCCGCCTATTCCTGGACACGGTGGGCGCCACCGGCCCGTCAACTATTGCAACAGCTGCGGACCAGCTTTGAAGAGGTCGTGATCAGCGAGACCATCTGGCGCAATGTTCCGCCTGCTCGCGCCTACATTGCCAGACGTCCTAGAAATGCGGCCTAAACTATAGCTATTGGTGCGACGCGGCCAGTCGCTGGCACTCTGGTGCTGCACTAAAAGCGGCCATTAGCTGCTGGTTAGCAGTTAGCCCTTGGACCTGGGCGGTGCTCGCACCCATATCCGGACGAGTGAGCTGGTCGACCTGCTGCGCGAAGTTGGGATCGTTGGCGTCCAAAGCGGCGAGCTTCGCGCGCCGATCACCCACCGCCGCAGCCACGGTGGTAAAGAAGCTTACTGCGCTTTCCTGGGCCTTGGTGCCGTCGGTGACCGCAGGCGCGCCGAGCTGGGTGAGCTTGTGCGTGGCGTTAGTGAGTGCCTGCTGGGCGTTGTCGGCGAGCTTGATCAAGCCGTCCTTGCGGAGCTGCGGGGTCGGCTGCGCCGCGGCGGCCTGGGACTGCCCGGCGATCACATCGCCGAGTCCTCCGCAGAACGCACCTACCCAGACCGTCGGATTCGCACCCGGCGGGGCAGATGGATTCGCTGTGACGTCGGCGGAGCTGCATCCAGCCAACCACCCTCCGACCACTAGCAGGGTCACGATATGAAGGCGGCGACGGAAGATGGCCACGGCTACTCCTCTCCACAGACCGACACTGCGTCCCCGAGGTGACAAGCAGCAGTCCAGCGGTCAAAGAGGGGACTGCGGTGAACCCACAAGAACGGTGAACAAGGGCTGCTTTGAACTAGTCGATGGCCCGGCGATAGAAGCCGATCATGCCTAGGGTGCCAAAGATCGCCAGCGAGCCGACTAGCGCAAGGACGCAAATCCACCCTGGGATGTGCGGCACGTTCGGCACCAGCGCCGCTCGCATTCCCTCACTGACATAGGTGATCGGGTTGGCTGCGGTGACCATCTGAAACCAGCGCAGCTGCCCCAGCGACGGCCACGGGTACTGGGTAGCGCCGGTGAACAGCAGCGGAGTGAAGATCAGCGCAAACGCGATGTTGATTTTCGTAGGGGGCACGGACGTCCCGACGGTCATGCCGATGCAGGCCCCGACCAGGCTTCCGAGCAAAGCCACCACGGTCAGCAACCACAGCCCGGCGGGCCGGTAGGGGACTGAGCCGAGCACGCCGATACCGATCGGGAACATCACCGCTGAAGCGACCAATGCCCGCATGGACGCAAAGACCAGCTTCTCGACTGCTACCGCCCACAGTGGCAACGGGGCCAGCAGCCTGTCCTCGATCTCCTTGGTCCATCCGAAGTCAGCGACCAGCGGGAACGCCGTCGCCTGGATCGCGGTGACCGTTGCCGTCAACGCGACCAAACCCGGAAACAGCAGGTCAGCGTAGTTGCTGCTGGTGTAGCCAAGCCCGGTCAGCAGCTTGCCGAAGACGAACAGAAAAAACACCGGCTGTAGTAGAACCTGAGCCAAAAACGCCACCAGGTCCTTGCCCGTGACCACGAGGTCGCGGCGCAGCACTGAGCCGAATGAGCGCACCATCAGGGTCCAGGACGGTCCCCGCACTACCTCAGCGGCAGTCCCGGTGCGTCCTGGAGCGCTGGTGGCCGTCACCGCAGCTTCCTTCCGGTCAACTTGATGAACACGTCCTCCAGGCTAGATTCGCTGGTCCGCACGCCGATCAGGCGGCCGCCGACTTCCACGACCGCCGCGGCGACGCGTGCCACTAGTGCCCCCGCGTCTCCGGCGAGGTGCAGCTTGAGGGTGCGCACCGCGCCTGCGGTGTCTACCTGCTCGCACCGCTGCACCCCGGCGAGGTCACCCAGCCGGTCGAGTAGCCGAGCCATTCCATGCTCGCCGGCGGGTTCGACTGTCACCTGCAAGGTGCCGCCGGCTAGCCCGCGGACCAGGGCGGCCGGGCTGTCCAGTGCGAGCAACCGGCCGGAATCGACGATGCCGACCCGATCGGCAAGCGTGGCCGCCTCATCCATGTCGTGCGTGGTGAGTACGACTGTGACGCCGCCGTCGCGCAGATCTCGGATGCGGTCCCATACGAACAACCGAGCGGCGGGGTCTAGCCCGGTGGTGGGCTCGTCCAGAAACAACACCGCCGGGTCGTGCATCAGTGCCCGGGCGATCATCATGCGCTGGTTCTGGCCGCCGGAGAAGAACTCCGGCTTGTCGCTGGCCCGCTCGGTCAACGAGAACTGCGCCAGTAACGCCTCGGCCCTCCTGGAGCGGACGGCTTTGGGCACACCGTGATAGGCGGCGTGGAACAGCATGTTCTGGCGTACCGACAGCGACCGGTCCAAGTTGTTGCGTTGCGGGACCACACCCAGCAGGCTGCGCACGGTCTGCGGCGCGGCCACCACGTCCACACCCGCGATCAGTGCCTGCCCGGCCGTCGGCCGGATTCTGGTGGTCAGTATCCCAATCGTGGTGGACTTGCCCGCTCCGTTGGGGCCGAGTAGCCCGAAAATTTCGCTGCGGACCACCGCAAAGCTGAGCCGGTCGACCGCGTTGGTCTGCGCCTTCGGGTAGCGCTTTACCAGCTCCCGGACCTCGACCGCATTTGAATTGATATAATCGACCATGCCTAGGTTGACGCAGCGGCCTGGGGACACTTACTCAGCGGACTCTACCGTCCTTCTTGCCTAGCATAAACTCATTTTCGGAAAAATTCGGCGGCGAACACTATACGGTTTCGCCGGCAACCACCGTGTGTAAGGAATCATTAGTACTGCGTTCATGCCCATTACCCGGCACTGTGCGAGCGAAGATGCTCCAGTCAGACACTCTGGTGATGGCCGTTGAGTAGGGCGGGGCCGTCTTTTGGTGGTCCGGGCGAGCCGAATAATGCCCCCACTGCCCAATTCGCGCCGATCCAGGGCCAGCACGCGGCTTGCTCGGCGCTATCTACCGGGTAGGCCACCACATCGATACCCGCGCCTCGCACGATGTGCACCAAAGCTTGTGCCGCCTGGGACAGGATCCGGGATGGGTCCTCGGCTACCTGCTTGGATATCGGCGCAGCGATGCGCACCGTGCAGACCGGCAGGTCGGCTACGCAGTGTAGCCCGCCAATGCCGCCAGCGAAGTCGTAAAGGCCGATGCGCAAGCCGAGCTCGGCGAGCACCCGCAGATTGTCCTCCACCTGCGCGCCGCTGTCGCCGGCGAGTGTGCCGTCGTCGGCGCGGATCGCCGCTACTGGTGCTCGCAGCTCCAGTTGGGCTGACGGCAGGCCGGTCTCGGTGAGCACCGACCTGATCTTGGCAACCAAGTCGGGGTCCTGTGCCTGGGACGCCATGAGGTTGATTACCACCGGGGGCATCCGGTCGCCGAGGTGCTGGCGCCACGACACGGCCTGTTGTGCAGCGGTGAGCAACAACCACTGGCCGACGTCATGCACCGCGCCAGTCCGCTCCGCGGCCTGCGTGCACTGCTCGTCGGTCAGCAGTCCGAGTTCTGGGTGCCGCCAGCTCAGCATCGCCTCGATGCCCACCACCCCCTGGTCAGAGAGCCTGACCACCGGCTGGTAGATCGCCTGTAACTGCCCGGTCTCCAGCGCGCCGGGCAACTCCGCGGCGAGATGAAGCCTTGCCTGCTCAGTGGCATCGACGTCGGGATCGAACATGGCCCACTGCCGCATACCCTGCTCACGGGCCCGGCGCAGGGTGGCGCTGGCGGCGCGCATCAGCTCTTCCGGCGAGCACTGGTCTGCTGGGCGTTGCACGACCCCGACGGTCGCGGTGAGGGCTACCCCGGTGTCGTCGATATAGAACGGTTCGGCCAGCTCGGTGTTGATGGTCTCGACCAGAACACCGATGTCGAGAACCGAATCGCTGGGTTCGAGGAGAATGGCGAACTCATCGGCGCCAAGCCGTGCCACCATCCCCGGCCGATCTGCAACCGCTGCGGACAGTCGGCGAGCGACCACGCCCAGCGCCAGATCACCGGCGCGGCGCCCGAGACCATCGTTGACTGCGGAGAAACCGTCCAAATCGAGGTGCAGCAGTGTGATCACCGCCGAGGGCGCCAGCCGGGCCAGCGTCTCTTCCAAGTGCGTGACAAAGTATTGCCGGTTCGGCAGGTGGGTCTGCAGGTCGTGCAGCGTCTGGTGGTGCAGCTGCTGTTCGACGAGCTGCAAGTTGGTGATGTCCTCGACCATCGTGACGATGTGGCGGGGCGCCTGTTCGACATCGCGCAGCACCACGCCGTCCAGGTAGACCCAGACTGTGTCACCATCCAGCCGGCGCAACGCAACGCGGACCCGCAAGCGCGGATCCGGACCAGTCACCAGGCCCCGGTGATGTTCTTCGGCGATCGGCCGGTCGCCGGGTGAGAACAATTCGGTGAGATCTTGCCCGATCAGCTCACCTGGGGAGTAGCCGAGGATGTCATCCAGCGCCCGGTTAGTTTGGATGATCCGCCCCTCGGGCTCACTGATCGCGATACCCACCGGCGACGAATCGAACACCTCCCGGAACCGGGCTTCGCTGCTTCGCAAGTCCCGTTCGACGTCCTGCCATGCCAGTGACAGCGCCCGGGTAACCTCTTTCTCCTGGTCGAGAGCGTGGCTTCGAAGCGTCCGCGCGTACCCGGACGCCAACGCACCAAGCAGCTCGATGATCGGGCCACACGGTGGGTCCGCGGCGGCATCGCCGGTGAAGGCCGGCAGCGCTTTACCAAGTACGTCGAACGTCCGCGACAAACTCTGGGTACCGGTGAATCCGGCGGCGGCAAGCCGGGTGCCGACGTCATATGCCGCGCTGGTGTCGACCCAGCCCGCGGATAGCGCGGCTACCAGCCGGTGCGTGAGGTCCTCGACGTAGTCGAAGAGTTCCCCGGCCGGCATCGATTCCGAGCAGCTACCGGCGAGGGCACCGGCCCACTTCCGGGCAACACCAGATGGTGACGGGGCAGCGTGCTGCTGGTCACCAGAGTTGCCTATGTGGTTCTCTGTCACGTTTCGAGCCCAGCCTCAACCGACCGCAGGTCGGGTACGTACTGCGGTACGTACACCCTACCGTCGGTTCCGTGTACTGATTTCGCTGCCATTTGGATGAAGCATGGAACAGATACTACGTGGAGTAAGCAACTTCGTACTCAGCGCTCCCCGGCCGACGTGAGCCAGAGCGCTCCAGCAGGCGGGAGGCGCAGTACCGCCGAGTACGGCCGGCCGTGCCACGGCGTCTCAGTGGCGACTACTTCGCCCAGATTTCCCACACCGGAACCACCGTAGCTTTCGGCGTCGGTGTTGAGCACCTCGCGCCACCGTCCCGGCCTCGGCAGACCGACTCGGTATTGCTCGTGCGGGTTCCCGGCAAAGTTCACCACGCAGGCCAGCACCGAGCGGTCGTCTCCCCAACGCAGAAAGCTCAACACGTTGCCCCAGGCGTCGTTGGCGTCGATCCACTCAAAGCCAGCGGGGTCGGTGTCTTGGCTGTACAGCGCACGGTGCGCGCGGTAGGTGGTGTTGAGATCGCCGACTAGTTGCAGCAGGCCGCCGTGCAGCGGGTGGTAGCGCAGGTTCCAGTCCAGTGATCGGTTCTCCGACCATTCAGCGGGTTGCCCCAATTCGCCACCCATAAAAAGCAGCTGCTTGCCAGGATGGGCCCACATGTACGCCAGCAGACAGCGCAAATTAGCGGCCTTGTTCCAGTCGTCGCCGGGCATCCGACCCCATAGCGATCCCTTGCCGTGGACGACTTCATCGTGCGATAGCGGCAGCACGTAGTTCTCGCTCCACGCGTACATCAGCGAAAATGTTACTTGATTGTGGTGATAAGTCCGGTGGACCGGATCGTGGCCCGCATAGTTGAGGGTGTCATGCATCCACCCCATGTTCCATTTGAAGCCGAAGCCTAGGCCACCCACGTGAGTTGGGCGAGTGACACCGGGCCACGCCGTGGATTCCTCGGCGATCGTCATGACGCCGGGATGCCGCTTGTAAACAGTGGCATTCATTTCCTGCAAGAAGGCCACCGCGTCCAAGTTTTCCCGGCCGCCGTAAGCGTTGGGTGACCATTCTCCCGATTGGCGTGAGTAGTCCAGGTAGAGCATCGAGGCCACCGCGTCCACCCGCAGCCCATCGAGATGAAACTCCTCAAGCCAGTACAGCGCGTTGGCTACCAGAAAGTTACGGACCTCGTTGCGCCCGTAGTCGAAGATCAACGTACCCCAGTCCGGGTGTGCCGCCCGCCGGGGGTCGGAGTGTTCGTAGCAAGCCGCGCCGTCGAAGCGTGCCAATGCCCATTCGTCGCGTGGGAAATGCGCGGGGACCCAGTCCATGAGCACCCCGATCCCGGCCGCGTGCAGGGTGTCGACGAAGTAGCGGAAATCGTCCGGAGAGCCGTACCGAGACGTCGGCGCGTAGTAGGAGGTGACCTGGTAGCCCCAGGAACCACCGAAGGGATGCTCGGACACCGGCAACAACTCGACGTGGGTGAATCCGGTCGTTCGGAGATGGTCGACGAGTTGGTCGGCGAGCTCCCGGTATCCCAGGCCCTGCCGCCAGGATCCGAGATGCACTTCATAAATGCTCATCGGCTTGCTGATCGGCTGGCTGCCCGCCCGCTCGGCGAGCCAGTCGGCGTCGCGCCACTCGTAGGTCGAGGGACCGATGACCACCGAGGCCGTGCTCGGCGGTATTTCGGTCGCGCGGGCCATCGGATCGGCCTTCTCGTGCCAGTTCCCATCGGGGCCCAGCATGCGGAACTTATAGCGGGTCCCGGCCCCCACGCCGGGCAGGAAGACCTCCCATACCCCCGCCACGCCCAGCGAGCGCAGCGGGTTGCCCACTCCAGACCAGCCATCGAAGTCTCCGCACACCCGCACCCCCCGGGCGTGCGGCGCCCACACCGCGAACGAGGTGCCCACGACCAGGCCCCCGGGTGTGGGATAGGTCCGCAGGTGCGCGCCGAGTACCTCCCACAGCCGTTCGTGGCGGCCTTCCTGGATGAGGTGCAAGTCGACCTCACCCAGCGTGGGCAGCCAGCGATACGGGTCATCGGTGATCTGGGTGTAGTCGCCGTAGCGAATCCGCAGCCGGTAGTCGCCGCTGCCGTGCGTCACCCCGTGGAAGAACCCGTCAGCGAGATGTTCCAACGGGTACTCGCCGCCGTCCGTGAGCACGGTCACTTCGTCGGCATGTGGCCGTAGCACCCGTACCGCGGTGCCGTCAGGGTGTGGATGCGCCCCGAGAACGGAATGCGGGTCATGGTGTTCACCAGCCAGCAGCCGGTATAGCTCCTCGACCGGTGGCGCCGACGTGGCGCGGTCTGCCGCCTGCACTGTCACATCCTTCCTGGCTTTCGTCTTATCCCCAGTGTGTCGGCTCTGCGCCAGATCCGCTCAGTGGGACGGCTCGATCCGGTAGATCCGAACCGCGCTGTTGTCGCCGAGTTTGACTCCACGGCGGTCCGCCAGCACCTCAACAGCACTCCTGTCGAACTCGGCGACACCAGGGCGGCCTGGCTGGCTGGGCATGCGCTAACTGGTCAGGCGGGCGATGGCGGCCAGCGGGATGGGTAGCCACGTGGGACGGTGGGCGTGTTCGTAGCCGACCTCGTAGACCGCTTTGTCCAGCTTGAACGCGCGCAGCAGCACAGCGTGTTTACGTGGGTCCGGCGCGACCTGCGCGTAGCCGTCGCAGAAGGCGTCCTGGTTGCGGGTGGCCCAGGCCAGCGCCGCCGCGGCCCGCTGCTGGGGATCGGCATCCCCGAGCGGTTGGTGGTTGGCGGCGTAGTCGAAGGAGCGCAGCATCCCGGCCACGTCACGCAGCGTCGAGGCCGGGGCGACCCGGGCAGCCAAGGGCACCATCGGCTCGCCCTCGAAGTCGATCAACACCCAGCCGGTGACATTGCGCAGCACCTGGCCGAGGTGCAGGTCGCCGTGGATGCGTTGCAGCTGCACTGGGCCATCGAGATGGCGCACCTCATCAAAGGCCGCCCGCAGCGCGTCGGCGTACGGTGCGAGTTCAGCCACCTGCCCGACGACCCCGTCCAGCCTTCGACGCATGTCGGTGGCCAGTGCATCAAGGTATCCAGAGCTGGCCGGTGAGGTGCCCAGCGCGGTCGCCAGATCGGCGTGTACAGCAGCTACCGCATGGCCCAGCCGGTGTGCTTCGGAGGCGAAGTCACCACCAGCATCCGCCGGGTCGATGGGCTCGGCAGGGCCGGGCGCACCGTCGAGAAGCAGGCTTTCCGCGAGCAGATCGCGGACGCTCGCGGTCGCCATTGCCCAGCCGTCGGCGGCGCTTCGCAGGAACTCCGACAACATGCCGTAGGTGACCGGTTCCCCATCCAGCAATCCCTCGATGCTGCCCAGCGGCGCTGCGATGTGCTCACAGCCCACGGTGGCCAGCGCGCGGTGCAGTTCCAGATCGGGGCTGCGACCGGCGGCTAGCTTTCGGAACAGCTTGAGGATGTAGGTCTGCCCGTACACCAGTGAGGTGTTGGACTGCTCGGCCCCGACCGGGCGGGAGCGCTGCTCGGTATCCAGGGTGACGCCTGGTTCGGCGGCAAAGCGCAGCCCGTCCACCTCCGCGCCGTGTGCTATCAGCTCCAGCAGCACAGCGGTGAGCTCGGGGTCGTGCACCGCCTGGTACACCGCCTGATCGCCGCAGGCAGCGACCCAGGCGTGCCCGAGGGACTCGGGCAGGTCGTTGCGCACACCGAGCAGCAACTGATAGCGGTCTCGACGTGGCAGTCCCTGGTCGACTTCGATGACGGCGTGTACCAGCCGGGGATCGGATCCGGCGAGATCGGTGGCGCGCACCGGGATGACCGCATGCACCGGGCGGTCCTTGCCGGCGAACCACCGCTGGTCGGGTAGCACCGCCGCGAGCGAGCCGGAGATGTCGGCAACGAGGTCAGCAGCGGTACTGATCACAGGTCACGCCCTGGTGTCGGTAGATCGATCTGGAACCAGTAGAAGCCGTGCCCGGGCAGCGTGAGCAGGTAGGGCAGTTCCCCGATCGGCGGGAAGCGCACTCCGCCGGTCAACTCTACGGGCACGCCGCCTTGATGCTCGGACAGGTCCAGTTCAACTGGTTGGGGGAAGCGAGACATGTTGTTGACGCAGATGACCACATCCCGTCCATCGTCGGTGTAGGTGCGCAGGTAAGCCAGCACGCTGGGGTTTGATGAGCCGAGCTCAGTGAAATCGCCCAACCCGAAGGCCGGGTGCTGTCGGCGTACCTGGATCATCCGCCGCGTCCAGTTCAGCAGCGACTGCGATGAGGCCTGCTGCGCCTCGACGTTGAGCGCCTGGTAGCCGTACACCGGGTCCATGAGCACCGGGAGGTAGATGCGGCCCGGGTCACAACAGGAAAACCCGGCATTGCGGTCCGGGGTCCACTGCATCGGCGTGCGAACGCCGTCGCGGTCACCTAGCCAGATGTTGTCTCCCATCCCGATTTCGTCGCCGTAATAGAGCACCGGAGATCCCGGTAGTGACAATAATAGCGCAGTGAACAGTTCCAGCTGGTTGCGGTCGTTGTCCAGCAGCGGCGCCAGACGTCGACGGATACCAATGTTGGCCCGCATCCGGGGATCCTTGACGTACTCACTGTACATGTAGTCGCGCTCCTCGTCAGTGACCATTTCCAAGGTCAGCTCGTCGTGGTTGCGCAGAAAAATCCCCCACTGGGCGTTGGACGGGATAGGCGGAGTCTGGGCGAGAATTTCCGAGATCGGGAACCGTGATTCTCGACGGACTGCCATGAAAATGCGTGGCATCAGCGGGAAATGGAACGCCATATGAGCTTCATCGCCACCTACCGTGGGGTCGCCGAAATACTCCACGACATCAGCGGGCCACTGATTGGCTTCGGCGAGCAACACGCGGTCCGGATATTCGTCGTCGACCACCTTGCGGCAGCGTTTGAGGAATTCGTGTGTGCGTGGCAGGTTTTCGCAGTTGGTCCCTTCCTCCTCGAACAGGTAGGGCACCGCATCCAGCCGGAAACCGTCAATGCCAAGATCCAGCCAGAACCGCAGCACGTCGATCATCGCATCGCCGACTGCCGGGTTATCGTAGTTCAAATCGGGCTGGTGGGAGAAGAACCGGTGCCAGTAGAACTGCCCGCGCACCGGATCATGAGTCCAGTTCGACGCCTCGGTATCGACAAAGATAATGCGCGCGTCGGCGTATCC
This sequence comes from Pseudonocardiaceae bacterium, assembly GCA_035276605.1. Lineage (GTDB taxonomy): Bacteria > Actinomycetota > Actinomycetes > Mycobacteriales > Pseudonocardiaceae. The sequence goes on from DATELN010000055.1 coordinate 10,517, forward strand.
GGTGTCGGTGTCGCGCCACACGTAATAGTTACCGTACGGTCCGTCCGGATCTCGCCGGGACTCCTGAAACCAGGGATGCTGGTCAGAGGTGTGGTTCATAACCAAGTCGGTGATCACCCGGATGCCCCGCTTGTGCGCCTCGTCCAGCAGCACCACGAAATCGTCGACGGTGCCGAACTCGGGTAACACCGCCCGGAAGTCGGAGATGTCGTAACCGCCGTCGCGCAGCGGGGATGCGTAGAACGGCGGCAACCACAAGCAGTCGACGCCCAACCACTGTAAGTAATCGAGCTTTTTCGTCAAGCCAAGCAAGTCGCCGGTGCCGTTGCCGTCATGGTCATGAAATGCCCGGACCAGTACCTCGTAGAAGACCGCCCGTTTGTACCAGTGCGGGTCTCTTGGAGCGGCTTTGGCGTGCTCGAAGTCCTCGGCTTGTGGTTCGACCAGGGAGCCGTCGGGCAGCACCGCCTCACCTGTATGCGGAACTCCCGCTAGATCCGGGTTTGACTCGTGTTCGAAGACATGGGTGCGGAGATCGTCAGGCGACATCGAAAGGCGACCTTCATGGGACGGCGGACGGGCTGTGCAGGGGGATGCGCACTGCATCAATGCAGTGCCCAGTCGTACCCGTCCGGCCCCTGGAACGCAAAAGAAGATACCGTCAGTGGGCCCCGGTCGGGGTACCGGAAAAGGAGTGCGTGATGGCGGTGGGTGACCGGATTCCGTTGCGGCGGTTGCCGGCCTGGACGTGGGCTGGGCAAGAACCCACCTGGCGTGACGCCCGACCGGGACTGATCGAGGAGGCCCTGAAACGAGCGCAGGCTCGCCCGTCTGGCAACTGGTTCGTGCTCGCCGCGAGCCGGGAGATCCCGCGTGACAAGCCGTTCGGTCGCACCATCGCCGGTGTCGAGGTGGTGGCGTGGCGTACCCTTGACGGTGCGCTGCATGCCGGGCCTGGCGAGTGCCCACACATGGGCGCGCCGCTGTGCCTGGCCGCGGTGACCGGGGGCAAGCTGGTGTGCCGCTGGCATGGTCTGGCGATCGGGGTGCGGGGTGTCCCCGGCTGGGACCCGTTTCCCGCTTACGACGACGGGGTGCTGGCCTGGGTACGGCTGGACTCTGCCGGTGGCGAGGATCCGCTGCCTGCACCAGTGCTGGCTCGTCGTCCTGACTCCCAGACCAGCTTGGATGCCGTGTTTACCGGAATCGGCCGCTGCGAGCCGGAAGACGTGGTGGCCAACCGGCTCGACCCGTGGCATGGCAGCTGGTTTCATCCGTACTCGTTCGTTGGACTGCGGGTGGTGGAAGAACCAACCGAGGACGTGGATCGGTTCGTGGTGGATCTGGCCTTCCGGCTCACCCGGCGGGTGGGAGTACCGGTGCGTGCCGCGTTCAGCTGCCCCGAACCACGCACGGTGGTGATGCACATTCTGGAGGGCGAGGGCGCGGGCAGTGTGGTGGAGACGCACGCGGTCCCGCTGGGCGTCGATGACGCCGGTCATCCGCGAACCGCGGTGATCGAGGCGTCGATCGCCACCTCATCCCGTCCGGGCTTCGCGGCAGCGCGCCGTGGGGCGGCCGTGGTGCGCCCCGCAATGCGCTGGGCGGCAGCTCGGCTGTGGCGTGATGATCTGGCCTATGCGGCGCGTCGCTACGAGCTGCGGACCAGCGGACGCTGGCCGGGGTAGCTCAACGGAACCGTGCGGCCACCGCACGCAGCGGCGCCAACCGGCCCCGGGTCGGCACCGTCCACAGCGGGTGACCACGTAACGTCCAGCTCTTCAGCAAGGCATTGGCGGCCAGCAAGCCGCTGGTGGCCGCACGTTCCATCAGCGCCACCGGAAGATCCACCCTGGTGAGGTCCCCAGCGAGCACCACAGCCGGATCAGGGGTCGTCACGCTGGGCCGGTCGGCGAAGGTGCCCGGCGCGAACAGCGGGCAGTCGGCGCGTAGCTCGTGGCGCTCGTCGAGGATCGTCGCAGTCGTGGTTTCCGGATACACCCGGTGCAGTTCCTCGATCAGCCGGCGCTTGGCCTGCTCCGGATCCGACGTCAGCGCATAAGCGTGCAGCTCGACGACGCAGCCGCCACTACGGCGCGCCCAGCGCGCCGCCTCGCCCTCGAAGCGATCCAGCACGCTGACGTTGTCCAGCGGTCCGAACCCACTGGTGCCGAGGAACCCGGGCCGGTCGGGCCGAACCGGGCGGTCCAGCCACAGTCGGGACACCAGAAACGGCGGTGCGGTGCGTAACCGCGCGATGCGATCGCGCCAGTGCCCCGCACCGACGTGTGGGGATGCGGACAGTAATGCTTGCAACCCGTCCACGTCGGTAGCCAGCACCATGGCGTCAGCGTCGTCAGCGTCGTCGGGGTTGCTGCCGAACCGGACGGTGAAGCGACGATCACTTCCGGGGCAGATCTCGTGCACGGCCACCCCGGTACTGACCACGACACCGAGTTCGGTCAGGTAGTCGCCCATCGGATCCCATAGCGACTGCGGGAACGGCTCGGCGGTGACGTCGAACACCAGGCCCTCGGCTGAGCCGAGGAAGTAGATGTGGAACATGGTGGCCAACTCGGCTGCCGACAGCTGTCGGGGATCAGCGAAGAAGCTGCGGGAGAACACCGAGAACGCCAGGTGCCGCGCCGCGTCGGGGAAGCGCACCCGCTCCAGGAAGGTCATCGCGTCCTGGTTGTCCAACCGGTGGTAGACCTCCGGCACCGACACGTCGACCAGCGGAAGCGCGGCCACCGGGTCAAGCCGGGTGACCAAATCCCTCCAGCCGAAGGTGGGGGACAGCAACGCGAAGGCCAACGCGTTCCACGGTGGGGTACGGGGCAGGTTGTGAAACGTGTCCCGGTGGCCGTCGGCGTCGACAAGTGGGTAGTCCGCCATGGGGACCAACGCACGGCCCAGCGGATCGGCGCGGCGCAGCAGCGCCCGCAGGTTGTAGTACTGCCGGAAGAAGGCGTGGAAGCCACGGCTCATGGTGACCGCTGAACCGTCGGCCAGGGTGGTCGACCAGCCGCGCAGCCGGCCGCCGAGCTGCTGCTCGCGCTCTAGCAGGTGCACGTGAAGGCCGCGCTCGGCCAGCGCCACCGCGGCCGCGATGCCCGCGATCCCACCGCCGACGACGGCGACCCGGGGCGCTGACCCGTCAGGCCGGGACCGGCCTCCGTGCGGCGGGTGCAGGACAGCGCGGCGGTCCAGGCCGGGCCGATGTCCGTTGCAGCTTGGCGCCCTCATGCCGGCTGCTGTGTAGGTTTGCGGGCCAGTTTCCTGGCCACCACGGTGTGCACGATGCCGCGTTCCCATCCCGGCATCGTGGCGATCTGGGCATCGGCCAGGCCGTGCCTACGCAGCCGGGCAGCCAGCCCGTCGGCGGTGTCAAAGCGCAGCACGCTGCGCCACAGGTACCGGTAGAGTCGGGCGCGCCCGGTGACCACCTTCCCAGCGGGGATGATCACGCTCCAGCACACTGCGGTCCAGACCGCCCGGCTGCGCGTCCGACCGTCCAGCGCGTAGTCGTGCACCCCGAGTGGCGCCCCAGGGGCCAGTTGCGCACACAGTGCCGCCAGCACGGGGTCCGGATCCGGCAGGTTACGCACCAGATAGGCGGCAAAGATCCCGTCGAAGGGTCCCTGCACCCCGGCTGCGGCGAGCTGTTCGGCCCGCGCGTGTACGAACGATACCCGCTTCGGCCAGTCGGCTTGTTGGGCTTTGGCGAGCATGCCGGCCGAGGCGTCCACCGCGGTAATCCGCGCCTTGGGCGCTGCGGCCAGCAGGGCCAACGTCGATGCTCCCGTCCCGCAACCCAGATCCAGCAGATGCAAGCCGGCACCCCCAGTGTCACTGCCAGGCAGCTGCATCCGCCGGGCGGAGCGCGCCAGATTGCGGTAGTAGCCCGGACTGGCGGCGACCAGCCGGTCGTAACTTGCCGCTGCCGCGTCGAACTCACTCGTTACGTCGATCATCACGACAGGACCCTACGGCTACTCGCGCCGATTGGTTCGCCGCCAAGGACATACCAGACGTTGCGGATACCACTCCATGTGACCGCCAAAAGTGAGCGCTGGTCGTGCGGCGCTGCACGGTCACGCCTGGAGTTTCAGCGATCACTGTTACCGATGGACCCACAGAATGTGGGCCACGGCACGCCAGGGCTGGAGTTGGACGAAGTTGACCGGCCCCCAGTGATAGGTCTCGCCGGCGACTTCGTCGTACACGTCGAAGTGGTCTAACGAGTCCATGCCCAGTGCTGACAGGTTCAGCGACACCATCCCGCTGACTGTGGTGAACGGCTCGAGGGTGACCACGCAGATCACGGTGTCACCCGAGACCGGATCGCTCTTGGAGTAGGCCAGCAGCGCGTCGTTGTTGACCTGGTGGAATTGCACCGTGCGCAGCTGTTGCAGGGCTGGATGAGCCCGGCGGATCGCATTGAGCCGGGCGATCCATGGCTCCAGGGATCGGCCCTCGGTTAGCGCGGCGGCGTAGTCGCGGGGACGTAGCTGATATTTCTCGCTATTCAGGTATTCCTCGCTTCCCGGTGCCGCCGGGATGCGCTCGAACAGCTCGTAGCCGGAGTAGACCCCCCAGGAAGGGGACAGCGTGGCGGCCAGCGCCGCACGGATGGCGAACATGCCGGGGCCACCGTGCTGGAGCGAAGCGTGCAGGATGTCGGGAGTGTTGACGAAAAAGTTCGGCCGGCATTCATCCATCCGCGATGCCAGCTCGGTGACGTATTCGGTGATCTCCTGCTTGCCGGTGCGCCAGGTGAAGTAAGTATAAGACTGGGTAAAACCCAACCGGGCCAATCCGTAAAGCCGTGCCGGGCGGGTGAACGCCTCGGACAAGAAAAGGACATCCGGGTACCGATCCTTCACCTGCCAGATCAACCACTCCCAGAAATCCGGTGGTTTGGTGTGCGGGTTGTCCACCCGGAAAATCCGTACACCACGTTCCACCCAGAACAGCATCACCCGCAGCATCTCCTGGTAGATCCCGCGCGAGTCAGAGTCAAAGTTCAGGGGGTAGATGTCCTGGTATCGCTTGGGCGGATTTTCTGCGTAGGCAATGCTGCCATCCGGACGGATGGTAAACCACTCCTGGTGCTCCTTGGCCCACGGGTGATCTGGCGCGCATTGCAGCGCGAAATCCAGCGCGACCTCCATCCCGAGCTCGCGAGCCCGCTCGACGAACGCCTCGAAGTCGTCCAGTGTCCCCAGCAGGGGGTGTACCGCATCGTGGCCGCCGTCGGCCGAACCGATCGCCCAGGGTGATCCGACGTCGTCGGGTCCGGCTTCGACGGTGTTGTTCGGGCCCTTACGGTTCACCTCGCCGATCGGGTGGATGGGGGGCAGATACACCACGTCGAAGCCCATCCCGGCGATCCGGTCCAGCTCACGGCTGGCGGTGGCGAAGGTGCCATGTACTGGGTGGCCGTTGGTGTCCCAGCCGCCGGTGGAGCGTGGGAAGAACTCGTACCAGGCGCTGAACAGTGCTTTGGGGCGATCCACCCAGACCTTACGCGAGGGGCCCTTGGTGATCAGGTCACGGAGCGGATCGGTGGTCAGGACCTCATCCACCACCGCGGACAGCGCTGGGCCGACCCGCTCCCCGAGCCGGCGTTCGGTGTCGCGTAACGCGTCGGCCGCGGCGCTTAGCGCCATCCGGTTGGCTTGCTGGCCAGGACGGCGAGCAGCTCGCTCCAGCAGCCGGGCACCGATGATCAAGTCGTTGTGCAGCTCAGTCTCGGTCTGGCCGGCGTCGAGCTTCACTTCGATCGCGTGTCGCCAGGTCTCCCATGGGTCGGCCCAGCCATCGATCCGGAAGCTCCACCAGCCCACCTGGTCAGGCACCACGGCTGCGACGAACCGGTCGGTGCCCGGTGGTCCTGGCCGCATCCGAACATGACTGGCAGCGGTGTCGCCGGGACCGCGCCAGACCACCGTGGCACCCACCGCGTCGTGTCCCTCGCGCCATACCGTGGCGCCGACTGGTAGCTGCTCCCCGACTACGGCCTTGCTGGGAAAGCGGCCACAAGAGACCGCGGGCGACACCTCGTCGATGGCAATCCGACCACTCACAACTGCGCGCCCCTTCCCTCGGTCCCAGTTTCTAGTCTGCCGGGATTAGACCTGCGGTGCGCGCCAGACCAGCTACTTGTCACCGCTTTGTTGGCGCCCGGCCCGGAACGCGCCATCGCGGGATAAGGTCCGCTAATGAGAGCACTGCGCCGCTTCACCGTTCGCGCCCAGCTGCCTGCACCGCTGGCGCCGCTGGAGACACTAGCCACCAACCTGCGGTGGACCTGGCACCAGCCGACGCAAGACCTGTTCGCTTCGCTGGATGAGCGCAACTGGGCTGCCGTCAACGGTGACCCGGTGCGGCTCCTCGGCGAGATCGCGCCCCAGCGGCTGAGCATGCTGGCTGCTGACGAGACCGTGGTGGCGCGCACCGCGGCGCTTGCTGAAGACCTGCACCACTACCTGCAGGAGCCGCGGTGGTACCAGCAGCACTTAGCGGAACTGCCTACTCTGCCGTCGTCGATTGGCTACTTTTCCATGGAGTTCGGCGTCTCGGAGGTACTGCCGTTCTACTCCGGCGGTCTCGGTGTGCTGGCTGGTGACCATCTCAAGGCCGCCTCGGATCTGGGGGTCCCACTGATCGGGGTCGGGCTGCTCTACGGTTCTGGGTATTTCCGGCAGTCGTTGACGTGGGACGGGTGGCAGCTAGAGCACTATCCCGCGTTGGATCCACAAGGACTGCCGTTGAGCTTGCTGGCCGACGCCACGGGCGCGCCGCTGCTGGTCTCCGTTGGCATGCCGTGCGGACGAGCGCTGCGGGCACGGATCTGGCGGGCTGATATCGGGCGGGTGCCGCTGCTGTTGCTGGACTCCGATATCGAGGAGAACCCCGACGATCTGCGCGGGGTCACCGACCGGCTCTACGGTGGCGACCAAGCCCACCGGATCACCCAGGAGATCCTCGCCGGGATCGGCGGAGTCCGTGCGGTGCGGCTGTTCTGCGCGCTCACCGGTCACCCCGAACCCACGGTGTTCCACACCAACGAGGGCCACTGCGGGTTTCTCGGCCTGGAACGGATCCGTGAGCTGATCAGCGCACAAGGGCTGACCTTCGATGAGGCTCTGACGGCGGTGCGCGCAGGCACCGTGTTCACCACACACACTCCCGTGCCTGCCGGCATTGACCGGTTTCCGATTGACCTGGTCCGGTACCACTTCGGGGAGTCATCGCCCGAGCGCGCGCTGCTGCCCGGCGTGAACGTCGATCGGGTGCTGGCCCTGGGCGCGGAGGAGGGCTCGGCGATGTTCAACATGGCGCACATGGGGTTGCGCCTGGCCCAACGCGCCAACGGTGTCTCCCAGCTAAACGGAGCCGTGTCCCGGGCCATGTTCCGCGGCTTGTGGCCGCAGTTCGACGTTGACGAGGTGCCGATCGAGTCAGTCACCAACGGTGTGCACGGGTCGACCTGGACGGCGCGGGAGGTCGCCAGCCTGTTTGGTGACCTCGATAAGACCATAGCCAATGGCACGGCGGTGCTGTCGGTCCCCGACACCGTGCTGTGGGACCTTCGCTACGCGCTGCGCGCCAAGCTGGTGGAGGAGGTGCGCAGGCGGGTCCGGGCCGCTTGGCTGGAGCGCGGCGCCTCGGCTCCAGAGCTGGGCTGGACCTCGCGGGTTTTCGATCCCCAGGTACTCACCATCGGTTTCGCGCGCCGGGTCCCCACCTACAAGCGGCTCACCCTGATGCTGCGGGACCGGGAGCGGCTACGTGCGCTGTTGCTCGATCCCGATCACCCGGTGCAGCTGATCATCGCCGGCAAGTCACACCCCGCGGATGATGGCGGCAAGGCGCTGATCCAGCAGGTCGTGCAGTTTGCCGACTCGCCGGACGTGCGGCACCGGATGGTGTTCCTGCCTGACTACGACATGTCGATGGCTCGGCACCTGTACTGGGGCTGCGATGTGTGGCTGAACAACCCCCTGCGGCCGTTGGAGGCGTGCGGCACGTCAGGGATGAAATCGGCACTCAACGGCGGGCTGAACCTGTCCATCCGGGATGGCTGGTGGGACGAGTTCTACGACGGCAAAAACGGCTGGGCGATACCGACTGCCGATGGCATCAAGAACCCGGATCGGCGTGACAGCCTGGAGTCGAACGCGCTCTACGAGCTGATCGCTACCCAAATCGCTCCGCAGTTCTACGACCGGGGCCCCGACGGGGTACCGACCAGCTGGGTGTCCCTGGTGCGCCACACCCTGGCCACGCTGAGCCCCCAAGTGCAGGCCTCCCGCATGGTGCAGGAGTACGTGGAGCGGCTCTACGCACCGGCCGCTGAGTCGGTTTCGGTGGTGCTCGCCGACGACTTCACTGGGGCCCGCGCGCTGGCCGGATACCGCTCGCGGGTCCGCGCCTCGTGGCCCGCGGTGCGGGTCGCGCAGGTGGACATCTCCGGCCTGCCCGACACGCCGACGCTGGGCGGTGAGATGACCGTCCGCGCGGCCGTTGCATTGGGTGGCCTGCAGCCGCGCGATGTGCAGGTGCAGGCCGTCGTGGGTCGGGTTGACGACGGCGACGAGTTACGGGACCCGCTTGTGGTGACAATGCGCCCGATTGGTGACTCTGACGACGCTGGCCACCGCTTCGAGGCGACCGTGCTCCTACCCTATGCCGGCCTAGTCGGCTACACCGTCCGCGTCCTGCCCCAGCACCCCCTGATGGCCACCCCCGCCGAGTTCGGCCTCCTCCATCTCGCCACCTAACGCCGGCGCCGGGTTAGTTCCGTATTGCGCGGAAAAGGAGAACGGTGCGGGGTGGGATGGTCATGCGGGTGCTGGGACGGCGGGTGCGCGGGTGCGCGGGTGTGCCATCGGCGGACGCGGTGTCGAGCACTGGCTCATACCGCTGGCCATATTCCGGGCCGGGCAGCGTGAACATGATCGGGTGCGCGGCGGCGTGGAGCACCAGCAGCCACGAGTCGGTGGCGGCCCCGAGTGGATGGGATCGCACGTCGGCACCGTCGATCCACATGCCAAGAGTTTGCTGGTTGCCATTGCGCCAGTCGCCGAGCTCCATGGGACGCCCGTCGGGGTGTAACCACACCAGATCTGGGGTGCCGCTGGGGGTGGTTCGTCCTTCGAAGAACTCCGGTTGGCGCAGGGCAGGCGTGGTGTTGCGGAGCCCGAGCAGCCGGCGGGTGAACGCGGTGAACATCTCGGCGTCCGGGTCGGGCGACCAGTCCAGCCACGAGGTTTCGTCGTCGAGCGGGTAGGGGTTGTTGTTACCGCCTTGTGTGCGCCAGCGCTCATCGCCGGCCAGCAGCATCGGGGTCCCAGTGGATAGCACCAGGGTGGCGAGCAGGTTGCGGGCCTGGCGGCCGCGCAGGCTACGCACTGTCGGATCGTCAGTCTCCCCTTCGACGCCGCAGTTCCAGGAGCGGTTGTCGTCGGTGCCATCGGTGCCGCCCTCGCCGTTGGCGTCGTTGTGCTTGTGGTTGTAGGAGACCAGGTCGCGCAACGTAAACCCGTCGTGCGCGGTGATGAAGTTGATCGACGCCCACGGCCGGCGCCTGCTGGCCGCATAGAGGTCCGAGCTGCCGGCCAACCGGGAGGCAAGCTCGCTGACGCCCGGGACGCCCCGCCAGAAATCACGCACCGTGTCGCGGTAGCGCCCGTTCCACTCGCTGAAGTCAGCAGGAAACCCGCCGACGCGGTAGCCGTCGAAGGTGGCGTCCCATGGTTCGGCGATGAGCTTGCGGGTACTCAGCAGCGGGTCGGCGGCGATCGCGGTGAGCACCGGGGCGCCGGGGTCGAACGACCCGCCCCGGGGGCGGCCCAGCACGCTGGCCAGATCCAGCCGGAACCCGTCGACGCCGAGTTCGCTTGCCCAGTACCGCATCGCATCAGTGACCAGCCGCACCACCGTCAGCGAGCCGGTGTCCAGCGTGTTGCCGCAGCCGGTGAGGTCTCGCCCGAGGTAGTAGGCGGGCGCGTCCAGCCCCCGGTAGCACACGGTGAGACCGTTCACGCCACCTTCACAGGTGTGGTTGGCCACCACGTCGACGATGACCTCCAGCCCCGCGGCGTGCAGCGCGGCCACCATCGTGCGGAATTCCGCTACCTCGTCGCCGGGCACCGCGGCATACCCTGGATGCACCGCGAGCGGGGCAAGCGGTGAGTACCCCCAGTAGTTGGGCATCCCGGCGCGCAACAGCGATGGCTCCGGACAAAACGCGGCTACCGGAAGCAGCTCCACTGTCGTGACGCCCAGCTTGAGGAGGTAGTCGAGCACCGCCGGATGGGCCAGACCCAGGTAGGTGCCGCGATGCTCGGGCGGCACGTCGGGATGCGTGCGGGTGAAGCCGCGCACATGCAGCTCGTAGATCACTGTCTGTTCCCACGGCACATCGGGCCGGGTTCCGGTGTCCGGCCCTCCGGGTGCGGTGACCACCGACACCGGGACGCTGCCCCGCGAGTCGATGTCGCACCGGGGGCCGGCGGGATGGCCCCGATAACCCAGCGCTGCCCGCAGGTCGGTTACGGCGCCCTCGACGCGGCGCGCGTAGGGATCTACGAGCAACTTGGCGGGGTTACACCACAGGCCTCGTGCGGGATCCCACGGCCCATACACCCGGTAGCCGTAGCGCTGTCCAGGACCCACCCCACTAAGCAGGCCGTGCCACACCCCGAAGGTGCGCTCGGTCAGCGCCACCCGCTGCTCTTGGCCATCGGCCGACAGCAGGCACACCTCGACCGCCTCGGCGATCGACGACGCCACCGCAAAGCGCACCCCACCGCCCTCAGCATGCGCGCCAAGCGGAAAGGGCCGGCCTGCCTGCGGGCGAGTCACAGGCACCCATTCTGCTCCAGTGCGCACAATGGCCGGGTGACCGCGCAGGATGGGCAGCCAGCCGACAACAGCAACTTCGACTTGACCGATCTCGTGGTGCGGATGGATGGCGTGGGTGTGCGCCGAGGCGCTGCCACCCTGCTCGAGCGGGTGGACTGGCGGGTGGAGCTGGACGAGAAGTGGGTCGTCCTGGGTCCCAACGGCGCCGGCAAGACCACCCTGCTACGGCTGGCCGCCACCGAGTTGCATCCAACCTACGGCACGGTCCACGTGCTCGGGCAGCGGTTGGGCCGTACCGATGTTTTCGAGTTGCGGCCGCGGATCGGGTTCTCCTCGGCGTCGCTGGCTGGCCGGATTCCCGGTGACGAGCTCGTCGCCGACCTGGTGATCAGTGCCGGATATGCGGTGCTGGGCCGGTGGCGAGAACAATACGAAGCTCTGGACCGGGCGCGTGCCGTCGGCTTGCTGGCCGACTTCGGCGTCGGTGGGATGGCCGATCGCCGCTTCGGCACCCTGTCGGAGGGCGAACGTAAACGGGCGTTGATCGCCAGGGCGCTGATGACCGATCCGGAGCTGCTGTTACTCGATGAGCCGGCGGCCGGGTTGGATCTCGGCGGCCGGGAGGACCTGCTGTTCCGGCTGGGTGCGCTGGCCGCTGATCCGGAGTCCCCGGCGACGGTGCTGGTGACCCATCACGTCGAGGAGATCCCGCCGGGCTTCACGCACGCGATGCTGATGCGGGACGGCACGGTGGTTGCCCAGGGGCTGCTGGAGGCGGTGCTGACCAAGGACAACCTGTCCAAGACCTTCGGCGTGGACCTGGTGTTGCGCCGTGCCGGGGCACGTTACTTCGCCTACCGCCGCTGAGCGGTGAATCAGCGAGCCGCGAGGCCGCCACTGCCGGCGACGAGCATTGATCACTAATTCTTCCAAATAACGATCATGGGCCGGAGCTGGCCGGCGTACCTGATCTGTCGCCGAGCGGCGAATGAGCAACCGCAGGTAGCGTGCCGAAACATGGAGCAAGCCATGGAGTTCGTCAGGCTCGAGGTGGACGGCGGCATCGGCACGATCCGGTTGGATCGCCCCCCGATGAACGTCTTGAACAGCGCCTGCGCTGGACAGATCGGCCAGGTCGCGAAGCAGGCGGCGCAGCGCGACGAGATCCGAGCGGTGATCGTCTACGGCGGCGAGCGGGCCTTCGCGGCCGGCGCGGACGTCAAGGAGATGGCGACCGCGCCGGCGGAGCAGATGGGCGAGCTGGCTACGCAACTGTCCTCGTCGTTTGTCGCGGTCGCGGACATCCCGAAACCAACCGTGGCCGCGATCACGGGTTTCGCGCTGGGCGGCGGCTGCGAGCTCGCGCTGTGTTGTGATCGGCGCATCGCCGCCGACGACGCCAAGATCGGCCAGCCAGAGATCCTGCTCGGGATCATTCCGGGCGCTGGCGGCACCCAGCGGCTGCCGCGGCTGATCGGGTCGTCCCGGGCCAAGGAACTGATCTACACCGGCCGGTTCGCCCGCGCTGATGAGGCCCTACGGATTGGTCTGGTGGATGAGGTGGTCGCCCCTGGTGAGGTGTATGCCGCCGCTCAGCGCTGGGCTCAGCAGTTCGTTGCCGGGCCGGCGCGTGCGCTGGCCGCCGCCAAGGCGGCCATCGACGACGGCCTCGACGTCGACCTCAGCGAGGGTCTGCGGCTGGAGGGTGAGGCTTTTGCGGCGCTGGGGCACACCGAGGACCAGGTGACCGGGATGCGCTCGTTCCTCGATCACGGTCCCGGCAAGGCGACGTTCACGGGACGCTAAGTGAGCGATACCGTACTCAGCGTGTGGGATGGCGTAGACCTCAACTACCACAATCTGATCAACATTTTCCTGCACCACCTCGAAGTGCCAGTTAGCTTCGTTCCTGGAGCGCTGTTGCTGGGTGCCGCGGCCTGGTGGTGGGCGCCGCGTCAGGGGTGGGACCGCAAGTACGCCGTCCTCGCCGGGTGCAGCCTGGCGCTGGCGCTGGCGCTCACGGTGGTGCGCCCCCTCGGGCATTTCCCTGCGGGCGGACTCAGCCCGCTGGCGACACTGCGATTGTGCACGGTTGGCAGCTTTTCGCTGGCTGAGCCGTATCAGGAGCTCAACGTACTGATGCTGGTACCTTTCGCGATCTTCGGCACGCTGGCGGTGCGTCGCCCACTGCTTGTCGCAATCTCCAGCATGCTGGTCAGTGCCTCCATCGAATACGTCCAGGGCGCCACCGGCGGCGGTGAATGCCAGTTCCGCGACATCGTCCACAACACCCTGGGCGGGGTGCTAGCAGTACTGATCACGGTGCTGGTACTGCGGCTGCGGGCCAAGCAATCCCCGGAGATCAACGCAGGCGTCGCAGCCGGTTCAGGATCGCCGCGTTGACCGCGGCAGCGTCGGTGTCGTACGCGACCTGCACCCGGCGGCCGTTTCCGCCACTGACCACCGCACCACGGGTAGGTCCGTGATCGCAAATCACGTCCAAGTGCTGCGGTGCCGTGCGTACTGTGCCCGGTTCGGTGGCCTCCAGCACAGCTAGTGAGTCGTGCAGTGCCACCGGCGCCCGCCGTTGCTGGCGGTACGCCTCAATGACGTCGGCCAAGGTGGCGCAGCGTGGACCGGCTGCCGCCAGCGCAGCAAGCCAAGTCTCGTCGAGGACGGCCTGCCGGGTCACATCCAGCGGCACCAGGGTGGTCGGCACGTCTTCCTCGACGAGCACCCGGCGGGCCGCCTCCGGATCAGAGCCGATATTGAACTCGGCTTGTGGCTCGCTGAGATCGCCCCCCATCGACACGATGCGCTGGATCCGGGGCTTGATCTCGGGGTGCACGGCGAGCAGCAGCGCGATATTGGTCAGTGGACCGATCGCCACCAGTGTGACCGGTGCGATAGCGCCGCGCAGCAAGGTGGCCATCAGGGGCACGGCGCCGAGCGGACTGGCCGGCCTGCGAGATGCCGGTAAGAGATTAGCCCGCCCAGCGAGTCCGTCCGTGCCATGCCAGCGGTGAACCCGTGGCTGGCGCGGGTACACCAGCGGCCGGGCCGCGCCGGCGGCTATCGGTAGCTCACCGAGACCGGCCAGCGCCTGCAGCCGTAACGCGTTGGCGGTGGTGACCTCCACTGCGGCATTGCCGAATACCGTGGTCACTGCCAGCAGCTGCACCTGCGGGCTAGCCACGGCCAGCAGCATCGCCACCGCGTCATCCACTCCGGGATCGGTGTCGATGATCATTGGTACGGTCACCGGGCCAGCACCTCGTCGATCTGCGCCGCGGTGGGCAACGAGGGTTGGGCACCGGGCCGGGTCGCTGCCAGGGCGCCGGCAGCGCAGGCTCGGGCGAGCAGTTCGGCGTCGGGCAGCCCGTGCAACAACCCCGCTACCGCAGTAGCGATGAAGGCGTCCCCGGCGCCGGTGCCGTCCACCGCGTCGACCGGCGGGGGACTGGCGGCCGCGACCTGGCGGCCGTTGCGCAGCAGCACCGCACCGCGTGGCCCATCGGTGACAGCGAGGGCATGGACGGTGCGCAGCTCGGGCAGCGCGCTGTACTCGGCCCGGTTGACCACCACCAGGTCAGCGCGCCGCAGCACCTCGGCCGGCACCGGTCGAGCCGGGGCGGCATTGACCACGAACAGCCCGCTTACGTGCTGGGCTGTGGCGGCGACGGTGTCGTCTGGCACCTCCAGCACGGTCAGCACCGCGTCGGCGCCCGCCACGTCCTCGGCGCTGATCCGCAGCGCTGCATTCGCACCGGGAACCACCGTGATGGTGGTCTCGCCTGCGGTATCAACGGCGATCAGCGCCAGCCCGGTCGGCTCGGTGACCCGCTGCAGCCGATCCAGCCCGACGCCCTCCCGGCGCAGCAGATCCAGCGCGCTGTCGGCGTCGGGATCGGTGCCTACGGCGGCGACCAGCCGGACGGGAAATCCCAACCGGCGGACGGCCAGCGCCTGGTTGGCCCCTTTGCCGCCAGGGACGCGGGTCAACCCGGTAGCGGTGATCGTCTCGCCAGGTTGAGGCAGTCGCGGCAGCGCGGCCACCAGATCGAGGTTGACGCTGCCCACCACCGTCACGCGCACCGGTCTGACCCATCCTGACGTCGGATGGCCGCGGCGATCTCCGCGATGCTCGCCGGGGTGCCGGCCATCAAGGTGGCGGCGTGCGCCTGGAACGTGTCACGTGTCTCGTCCTGCCAGCGACTGGGGAAAATCGAAGGTTCCAGCGTCCAGCGACGCGTCATAGTAGGTGTACTCACCGACCTCCACCTTGCCAGAGGTGATGGTGGGCCTCAGGAACACGCAATGGCGTGGGTAGTCAGCCAGCGGGTAGGGATTGGTCGGATCCGGGACGCTCAACAGGTCCTCCAGCGTGCGGAGACAACGTGGCGCGTGCGGCGGCGGCTCGCTACCGTCAGGAGAAATGCCTGCCACGCCGCCACCATCGTGCATGGTGCTCCGCTGCGCTGATCACCAGCGCGACCCGCAGCATCAGATTCACATCAAGGCCAGCGACGGCGCCTTCTTCGTACCGGTGTGCCAGACCCACCAGGGCCGAATCGACCAAGGTGAGCCGTGGCTATGGGTACCTTGGCAGCGGCTGAAGGGCGCCGGCTCCGACATGGCGGAGGGCTGCCTGCTCATGGGCGAGGAGTTGGCTGGTTACGGCCTTGTCGTCGACGCCGATGTTCGGATGAGCACCGCCCTGGTGTTTGGCCCCGATCTCGCGGCCGGACGTACAACGACCACGCTGACAATCGATGGTCGCCTGTTCGGTGGTCACCAGCCCATCTCCCTAGAGCTGCTGCTCGATCCGGAGACGGTGACGCGCCTGAAAGAGGCGCTGCGTTTCGTTCGGCCGTGAGCCCGTGAGCGTTGCTGGTGGCTACCGCAGCAGTTCGGACAGGCTTACCAGCTGGTACCCGCGGGTGCGCAGTCCGCTGATGATGGCCGGCAGGGCATCGGCGGTACGCGGCGCGTTGGCCTCGGTGATGTGCAAGACGACGATTCCACCGTTGTGCGCGTGATCCAGCACGTTGTGGGTAATGGCGTTGGGGTCGTTGTTGAACGGATCACCGCCGACGATGTCGTACTGGATGACCGTGCAGTGGGCCGGGGTGATGGCGCGCAGCGCGGTGGCGTCATAGCAGCCGCCCGGGAAGCGGAAGTACCGGGTCTGCCGGCCACCGAAGGGCGCCAGCACCGCAAACGAGCGCTCGACGTCCGGGGCCATCGCGTCGGTGGGCAACTTTCCGAGGTGATAACAGTGGTCGGTGAAGCCGATATGGGCATAGGAGTGGCTGGCGAGCTCGAAGTTCGGGTCGGCGGCGATCCGGTGGGTGAGGCCGGGATAGCGCTCGACCCATTTCCCGGCCAGGAAGAACGTCGCGGCGGTGTGGCTGCGCTCCAGCTCGTCAATCACCGCGACGTTGGCGTAGGACTTGACCTTCCCGCTGTCGAGGGACCGGAGCATCGCGTCGGTCATGTTGGAGTCGAAAGTCAAGGCGATACGGGGCAGCGCAGCCGGACCATGGACGATCACCGGCACGGCGGGTGAGGCGTGCTGCCGGTCCGCCGGCAGGATGCACACGGCCAGGAAGGCCAGTGCGGCCACCAGTCGTTGCATGACAAGGCCGATCATCACATCCGCGTAGTGTGCCAGCTACGCTGCGCAGCGAGCCGCGCACTCCGCGGTAGTGAGGGCGGTCACCCGCCGCTGGGTAGGCTGGGGGGCTACTGGCCGGTAACCTGTGGTCATGAACATCGTGGTTCTGATCAAGCAGGTGCCGGACACCTGGTCCGAGCGCAGGCTGACCGATTCTGACCACACACTGGATCGCGCGTCGGCGGATGCGGTCCTAGACGAGATCAACGAGCGCGCGGTCGAAGAAGCTCTCAAGATCAAAGAAACGGATGGCGGTGAGGTCACTGTCGTCACGATGGGTCCAGCACGCGCCACCGACGCCGTGCGTAAGGCATTGCAGATGGGTGCGGACTCCGGCGTGCATCTCGTCGACGACGGACTGCGCGGGTCCTGCGCGGTGCAGACCGCCAAAGTGCTGGCCAAGGTGATCGGCACGCTCGGCGATGTCGATCTCATCATCGCCGGCAACGAAGCCACCGACGGCACCATCGGTGCCATCCCGGCGATGGTCGCCGACGTTCTCGGTCTGCCAGAACTGACCCACGCCCGCAAGGTCACTGTCGAAGGCCGCACCGTGACCATCGAGCGAGAGACCGACGACGGAGTCATCGTTTTGCAGGCCGACCTGCCCGCCGTGGTCAGCGTGAACGAGAAGATCAATGAGCCGCGTTACCCCTCGTTTAAGGGCATCATGGCGGCGAAGAAGAAGCCGGTGCGCACGTTGTCGCTGGCTGAGGCGGGACTCGCGGGCAGTGACGTCGGACTGGCCGCGGCCACGTCGACGGTAATCGAGTCCGCGCCTCGGCCGCCGCGGTCGGCTGGGCAGGTCGTCACCGACGAGGGAGACGGGGCAGCCCAGCTCGTCCAGTACCTCATCGCGCAGAAACTGATCTGACCGGGCCGCAGAGGAGAGCCGTTATGGCAGAGGTTCTGGTCCTCGTCGAACATTCCGGTGGCGAGGTCAAGAAGATCACCAGCGAGCTGCTCACGGCTGCCGCGCGGCTGGGTGAGCCGGCAGCAGTGGTCGTCGGCGCGCCGGGTACCGCCGGCAAGCTGTCCGACCGGCTGGCGGCTTACGGCGCGGCCAAGGTCTATGTCGCCGAATCCGATCAAGTCAACCAGTACTTCACGGCGCCCACCGTCGGAGTGCTCGCCGAGTTGGTCGCGTCGGTGCAGCCGGCTGCGGTGATCATCGCCGCCTCACCGGACGGCAAGGAGATCGCCGGCAAGCTTGCCGTGCGTACCGGGTCGGGCTTGCTGTCCGACGTTGTCGAGCTCGCCGAGGACGGCACCGCGACACACTCCGTGTTCGGGGGTGCCTACCTCGCCAAGTCCAAAGCCACCACACCGGTCGCGGTGATCACCGTCCGCGCCGGGGCCATCGAGCCGGTCTGCTCGCCGGGCGCGGCGGTCGAGCAGACCCTCGAGGTCCCCGTGGTGGATGCCACCACCACGGCGAAGATTATCGAGCGTCGGCCGGTGGAAAGCGGTGACCGCCCGGAGCTAACCGAGGCCAGCGTGGTGGTCTCCGGAGGGCGCGGCGTGGGCTCGGCGGACAACTTCGGGATCGTCGAGAAGCTCGCTGATTCGCTCGGCGCCGCGGTGGGGGCCTCCCGGGCGGCGGTCGACTCCGGCTACTACCCCCACCAGTTCCAGGTCGGGCAGACCGGTAAGACGGTATCTCCACAGCTTTACGTTGCGCTGGGTATCTCGGGGGCTATCCAGCACCGGGCCGGGATGCAGACCTCCAAGACCATCATCGCGGTCAACAAAGATCCGGAGGCGCCGATCTTCGAGATCGCCGACTTCGGTGTGGTGGGCGATCTATTCACCATCGCCCCGCAAGCCGCCGAGGCGATCACCAAGCGCAAGACCTGACCGGCGTGTCGCGTCCCGGGACGGGTATGTCGGGACGTCCGCAGTTCGCGATGCCGTGAGTGCCGCCTGTCCCGAGGGTGCGCTGCCACCGCGCGCAGTTAGGCTGGTGGCGCGATGACCTACCTCGATCATGCGGCTACCACGCCGATGCTGCCAGAGGCGGTGGCGGCGATGAGCCAGGCATTGTCCACGCTGGGCAATGCCTCGTCGTTACATGGCTCAGGGCGCCGGGCTCGTCGCACCGTCGAGGAATGCCGGGAAAGCATCGCCGAGGCACTGGGTGCCCGCCCGTCGGAAGTGGTCTTCACCGGCGGTGGCACGGAAGGCGACAACCTCGCCATCAAGGGACTGTTCTGGCAGCGGCGCGCCGCCGACCCGCGCCGCAACCGGGTGCTCGCCTCCGCCATCGAACACCACGCGGTGCTCGACGCGGTGTCCTGGCTGGCCGATCACGAGGGCGCCCAGGTGGACTGGCTTGAGGTCGACGGCTACGGCCGGGTTCACCCCGAGACGCTGCGCGCCGCGCTCGCGCGCGACCCCGACTCGGTGGCGCTGGTCACCGTGATGTGGGCGAACAACGAGGTAGGCACCGTTGCGCCGATCCGCGAGCTGGCCGAGGTCGCGGCCGGTTACGGGGTGCCGCTGCACACCGACGCGGTCCAGGCGGTCGGCCAGCTGCCGGTGCACTTCGGCACTTCCGGGGCCGCGGCGCTCACCCTGACCGGCCACAAGCTTGGCGGCCCCTACGGCGTTGGGGCGCTGTTGCTGGGCCGGGAGGTGACGCTCACCCCGCTGCTGCACGGCGGTGGGCAGGAGCGCGATGTGCGTTCCGGCACCCTGGACGTCCCGTCGATCGTCGGGCTAGCCACCGCTGTCCAGCGGGCGGCCCAGAACATGTCGCGAACCGCGATCGCCGTCAGCAAGCTGCGTGATCAGCTGGTGGACGGCATCATGACCCGGGTGCCCGATGCCGTGCTCAATGGCGACCCCGGTGACACTCTGATCGACGACGGTCCCTCCCGACTGCCCGGCAACGCACACCTCACCTTTCCCGGCTGCGAGGGCGAGTCACTGCTCATGTTGCTCGACGCCCGCCAGATCGAGTGCTCCACTGGTGCGGCCTGTACCGCTGGGGTGGCGCAGCCGTCTCACGTACTGCTGGCGATGGGTGCCACACCTGCCGCGGCGCGTGCCTCGCTGCGCTTCTCGCTCGGGCGGACTTCGACTGCTGCCGACGTGGCTGACGTGCTCGACGCCATTGAGCCGGTGGTCGCCCGGTCCCGTAGCGCGGCAACCAGGCGAGCGAGGGTGTCGTGAGGGTTTTGGCTGCGATGAGCGGTGGGGTGGACTCCTCGGTCGCCGCTGCCCGTGCGGTGGATGCCGGACACGAGGTGGTGGGTGTGCACCTGGCGCTGTCGGCGCAACCCGGCACGTTGCGCACCGGCGCCCGCGGGTGCTGCACGAAAGAGGACGCCGCCGACGCCCGGCGGGTCGCCGACATCATCGACATCCCGTTTTACGTGTGGGACTTCGCGCAGCAGTTCAGCGCCGAGGTGGTGGACGACTTCGTCGCTGAATACGCCGCCGGGCGCACCCCCAACCCGTGCCTGCGGTGCAACGAGAAGATCAAGTTCACGGCCCTGCTGGACCGAGCCTGCGCGCTGGGTTTTGACGCAGTCTGCACCGGTCACTACGCGCGCCTGGCCGGCGGTGTGCTGCGCCGGGCCGTGGATGCGGGCAAGGACCAGTCCTACGTGCTGGCCAGCCTCACCGCCGACCAGCTGTCCCATGCCTTGTTCCCGGTCGGCGACACACCGAAGGCCGGTATCAGAGCTGAGGCGGCCCAGCGGGGTCTGGCTGTGGCGGGCAAGCCGGATAGCCACGACATCTGCTTTATCCCGTCTGGTGACACCCGGGCATTCCTCGCTGGCCGGCTGGGATCCCGGCCTGGTGAGCTGGTCGATGCGCAGACTGGCGAGGTGTTAGGCAGCCACCAAGGGGT
>DATELN010000056.1:0-12344 GCA_035276605.1 Pseudonocardiaceae bacterium
AGGCAAGCCAGGCATCACCAGCCGGCAGGGGTCCCCGGGCAGCCACCGGAATCGATGCCGCCCCGTGCGTAGCCCCGGTGAAACCGCCCTCTCGCCACAGTCGTAGAAACTGCGGCGGCCCGGGCAGCGGAGCAGTGACCCGATCAGCGAAGGAGCGGGGCCACCGCCTAGTCAGAAGGCCGGCCACGGGATCGCCGGCCAGTTCCCGTTGGGCGCTGGGAAGGTCTTGGTGGTCAGCAACTGGTCGGCGCGTTCCCGCACTGCCCGCACCTCCGCTTGGGTGAGATGCTCGGCAAGGGCCACGCCCAGTTCCCCATCCAGCTGGGATCGCACGTGGCGAAGCACATCGAGCACTGTGGGAGACAATCGGTCGCCGAGGAAACCCCACAGCACGGTACGCAGCTTGTTCTCGCGGTGCAGGCAGATCCCGTGGTCCACGCCGTACACGCCACCGTCGAGCCCGGCGAGTACATGCCCACCCTTGCGGTCGGCGTTGTTGATCAGTACGTCGAGTACCACTAGCTGGCGCATTTCTTCGGTGTCCGCGTGTACCAGCAGCGCCGGGTTTCCGAAGCTGTCCTGCGCCCGCAGCACAGTGCGCCAACCTCGGGGAACCGCATTGACGGCGACCACGTCGACTAGGGCCTGCCGATCCTCCGTGTCGACCCACAGCTGAACCATGCCCGGTCCTAGCGGTCCAGAGCGCAACACGGTAGGCGGTACCAGCGACCATCCGGTAGCTTCGGACAGCAGCCAGCTGGCCACTTCACGGCCGGCCAGGGTGCCGTCTGGGAAATCCCACAACGGGCGCTCACCGCGGATCGGCTTGTAGACACACTCGGCGCTGACCCCATCGCAGGACACCGTGCACAGCAGCGTGGTATTGGACGCATCGACGATCCGGCCGGTCACGTCGAGGCGGCCGCGGTGGAGCAACGGCAGCGCCGCCGGATCGGTGGGCAGCACCGCGGGCTCGCTAAGCCTCGACCTGACGGCGGTAACCATTCTGCCGTGGGCAGATGTGCCCGTGGGTTCCTAAGGGCTCCGCGCACAGCGGACATGGCTTACGGCCCGCCGCTATCACCCGCTCGGCGCGTACCGCGAACGCCCGGGCCTGCTGGAGTGACAGGAATACCCGCACCGCATCCGGGCCTTCCTCGGTGTCGTCGAGCACCATGGACTCGTCTACTTCCTGCTCGCTCACCGCGAGCAGCTCAACGACGATGGCCCGGGACTCGATATCCCAGCCCAGCCCCATGGTGCCGACCCGAAACTCCTGCTCCACGGGTGTGCGCAACGGCTCAGTGTCGACCAGCTCGTCGGCTTCGGCGAAGACCTCGGCGCCCAATCGCCGCACGACCTCGTTGAGCAGGGCGGAAAGCCGCTCGGCGAGGACCGCGACCTGCTCCTTTTCCAGCATGACGCTGACTACTTTGTCCTCGTCGATGGCCTGCAGGTAGAACGTGCGGTCGCCAGGCTCCCCGACCGTTCCCGCGACGAACCGCTCGGGGGTGCGAAACACATGAATGACACGGGACATGGCACTACCGACACTAGAGCACGACGCGCTGGGCGGCAGCGCCGTCCCCACTCAGTCGGCTCCGGCCGGCCCTCCAGGTGTGGCGTCGGACGAAAGCCGGCGTCGGCGGCGGCGCTTGGCGGGAAGCAGCCCGCGCAATTCATCACCGCAATCATTGATCCGCTGCACGAACGGCCGGGTTTCGGTATAGGTCACCGCGCTGACCGAGCACGGGTGGGCAACGATGCGCTGGAAACCATCCAGGTGCAGGCCCAGCGCATCGGCGAGCACCGCCTTGACGAGGTCGCCGTGCGTGCAGACCAGCCACAACACCTGGGGGCCATGCTCGGTGGCCAGCTTGGCGTCCCACTCCCGCACTGCCGCTACCGCACGAGCCTGCATCGCCGCCATACCCTCGCCGCTAGGAAAGACTGCGGCTGACGGATGCGCCTGCACCACCTTCCACAGCGGTTCCTTCGTCAGGGTGCGTATTTCCCGCCTGGTCCACTCGCCATAGTCGATCTCCATGAACCGGTCGTCGACGGTCACCTCAAGCTCACGCGCCTGCGCAAGCGGAGCCAAGGTGTCCTGGCAACGTTGCAGCGGGGAGCTCACCAGCGCCGCTAGCGGTAGTTGCGCCAGGCGCCCGACCAGCGTCTGGGCCTGCGCTTGACCGTGCTCGTCAAGGGTCACCCCCGGACTGCGCCCGGCGAGAATCCCCGCCGTGTTCGCCGTGGACCGGCCATGTCGAAGCAGGATCACGGTGCCCACGCCGCCACCCTACGCACCCGCTAGCGTGCAGCCCCGTGCAACAGCGTTATCTGGGCCGCAGCGGACTGCGCGTGTCCCGGCTCGCACTGGGCACGATGACCTGGGGCCGCGAGACCGACGCCGAAGAGGCCGCCACCGAGCTGGTCGCCTTCGTCGATGCCGGCGGCACCCTGGTCGACACCGCCGACGTGTACAACGACGGCGAGTCAGAGCGAATCCTGGGAAAGTTGCTCACCGACCTCATCCCTCGAGATGAGATTGTGCTTGCCACCAAGGCGGTAGCTCGGCGCGACGGCGGACCATTCGGCGGCGGCGCGTCTCGGGCGTCGTTGTTCGCGGCGCTGGACGGGTCATTGCGCCGGCTGCGCACCGACCACATCGATCTGTGGCAGCTGCACGCCTGGGATCCGGCGGTACCACTGGAAGAGACGCTGTCCGCGGTCACTGATGCGGTCCGCTCGGGCAAGGTCCGCTACGTGGGGGTCTCGAACTACACCGGCTGGCAGCTCGCCACTGCCCAGCAGATCTGCGAGGTGCCGCTGGTCTCCACGCAGGTGGAGTACTCGCTGGTGGAACGGGGAGTAGAGCGCGAGCTGGCGCCGGCAGCGGCGCACCACGGGGTGGGGCTGTTGGCGTGGGCGCCGCTGGCCCGCGGAGTGCTCACCGGCAAGTACCGCAATGGCACGCCCTCCAGCTCCAGAGCCGCCTCGCCGCACTATGCGCGGTACGTCGAGCATCACCGCACCGACCGGGCGAACCGGATCGTGCAGGCCGTGGTCACCGCCGCTGACGGGCTGGGCGTATCTCCGCTAGAAGTAGCGCTGGCCTGGGTGCGAGACCGCCCGGGGGTGGTCGCCCCGATCGTCGGGGCACGCGACACCACCCAGTTGGCCGGCTCGCTAGCCGCCGAGGAAGTGGAGCTGGCACCCGCGATCCGAGCCGCGCTGGATGACGTCAGCGCGATCGAGCTGGGCTATCCGGAGCGCCCGCTTGGCTGACTCGCCGCATCGCGGCGGTCATGTCGCGGGCCGCTCGCACCGTGCCCCGGATCGATCCGGACACCTTGGATCGACCGCCCGCCCGTGGCCGGTACTCGACGTCGAACTCGCGCACCCGCCAGCCGGCGGCAGCCGCCCGCAGCAGCAGCTCGAACGGGTAGCCGAAGCCACGGTCGGTGACACCCAGGTCGAGCAGGGCCTGCCGGCGCGCGACCCTGATTGGTGCGATGTCGTGCACGGGTAGCCCACGAGACCGCAGCACCGCAGCCAACATCACGTTGCCGGCTCTGGCATGCCAGGGCCAGGCGCCGGCCTGCGGGATGCGGCGACCGACGGCGAGATCGGTGCCGTTGCCCACCTCCGCGACCAACTCGGGCAGGGCACATGGCGCCAGCGATCCGTCGGCGTCCAGGACGCCGACCAGATCGGCCGTCGCGGCGAGCAAGCCAGCGTGCACCGCGGCGCCGTAGCCACGCCGGGGCTCGGACACCACCGTCGCACCGCAGGCTCTCGCGACCGCAGAGGTGTCATCGGTACTGCCGTTGTCGACGACGAGGACGCGATAGCTCGCCGGCATCGTGGCCAGCACTGCCGGCAGCGCCTCGGCCTCGTCCAGACACGGGAGCACGACGTCCACTGTGGTAGTCACAGGTGATGACGTTATCCCTAAGGCGGAGCAAACTCGGACCCAACTAGTTGCAGATCGATCACGGATCAGTGCATAGGGTCATCTACGGTGCCGGTCATTTAGCGGATTTAGGCCAACAACTGGCTACCTGGGGATGGCGTAGGGGTGTCAGGTCAGGAATGCTTGACTGACGCCCTCCAACCGAGCCCTGCCCGTACTACCGACGAGGAGGTCGGTGTGCCCGGTGCCCTGCGCGCGGCTGCGCCGGCCGCGTTGCTCGTCGCCGGGCTGATCGTGGCGGGATGTAGCACCGTCGGCGGCTCAGCAAACCAGCAAACCATCCCTCCGGCCGAGCCGGCGGTGGCTCCACCGGGTGGTCCGGCTCCCGCCGGGAGCGTAGCGCCGCTTCCCGCGCCGGCTACCGAAGTCGTGGTGGATGCCCGCACCAGGACGGTGGCGGTGACACTGGTCGACCCGCCGCGGCTGTGGCTGAGGACACTTGATGGCACCGAGGCGCCACGGCAGGTGCCATTGCCGGGCCCTGCCGCGGACGTCATGCTCGCTTCCGACGGCGGCGAGTTGGTGGTGCCGGTGACCACGCCGGGATGTTTGATCCGGATGTCACTGGACGGCGGTGCGCCGCACCGGACTGACCTCGACGGTCCGGCTCGGGGGGCGGCCGTGGTGGGTGGGATCACCGTGGTCGCGCTGGGCGATCGGCTCGCCGTATTCGACGGCAACCGGCCGCGCGCGCCGATTCGCGGATTCTCCGACGCCGCCCGGTTGGTGCCGGCTGGCGCTACAACCGGAACGAAAGTGTGGGTGCTCGATCGGGCCCGCAGCGCGGTCAGCGTGCTCGACCTGTCCTCCGGTGAGATCAGCCCCGAGCTACGCGCAGGCAACGGCGCCGCCGATGCGGTGGCCGATCGGTTCGGCCGGCTTCTGGTGACTGATACCCGCGATGGTGAGTTGCTCGCTTTTGCCGGCGACCCACCGATGTTGCGGCAACGTTTTCCGCTATCGGGCGCCCCTTACGGGGTGGCCTATGACGCCCGGCGAGACCTGGCGTGGGTGACTCTGACCGGCCGCGATGAGGTGGTTGGGCTCAGCGTCGCTGGGGGCGAACCGGTGGTGATCCACCGGTTCCCGACCGTACATCAACCTGATGCGGTGGCCGTCGACCCGATCAGTGGGCGGGTCCTGGTGGTCTCCGCGTCAGGAATGGGACTGCAGATGATCGATCCCGAACGGGTGGTGCAGTAATGATCGAGACAGTAGACGGTGATGGCCTCGACTGGGAGTACCAGCCGCTGCGGCTGCCGCGGGAAGTATCTCGGCGGACCGCAGCGACGCAACTCGCAGTGCAGGCCGAGTTCGCGGGCTGGGAGCTGTCCCGGGTGCGGATGTACCGCGATGGCACGCGGACGGTGTGGCTGCGCAGGCAGCGCACCCCGGTCGCATTGCCGAAGCTGTCGTTGTAAACGTTCTCTTGGCACGATGTAGGGCCCGCACCGGGCTGGTGCGGACCCTAATCGCGAGTCTGGTCGGGGTCGAAGCGTCGACCCTGCGAGCAGCCCCTCAGGCGCGGATCGCGCGGATCTGGTCGGCCTGTGGACCCTTCGGTCCTTGAGTGATCTCGAACTCCACGCGCTGGTTCTCCTCCAGCGTGCGGTAGCCGGTCGCCTGGATCGCCGAGAAGTGGGCGAAGACGTCGGGACCACCACCATCCTGGGTGATGAAGCCGTAACCCTTCTCCGCGTTGAACCACTTGACCGTGCCGGTCGCCATCTTCCATCTCCTTCTCGGGCCGCCTGTGCGGCCCGTAATGCGGGTGTCCCGGTCGTTGTCGTGATCACACGCCCACGCGGTGCACGCACCGTGCTAGCCGGACACAACGAACGCCTGTGGCGCGCTTGCTCCACAGGCGTCCTTGGAACCAAGACTGCTACGGGCGCAGACGTTAGCAGAATCAACAGCTTCGCAGGAACCGGTCGAGGACGCGGGTGCCAAAGATCAGCCCGTCGACTGGTACCCGCTCGTCGACACCGTGGAACATCGAAGCGAAATCGAGATCGGGGGGCAGCCGTAGCGGCGCGAACCCGAAGCAGCGCATGCCCAGCTTGCTGAACGCTTTGGCATCAGTGCCGCCGAAGAGCATGTAGGGCACCGTGCGTGCGCCGGGATCTTCGTGCAAGATCGCGGCCTCCATGGCGGCCACCAGGTCACCGTCGAAGGTCGTCTCCACTGGAGGCAGGTTCACGACCCACTCACGGGTGATGTCAGGGCCGAGCAGCTCGTCTATCTCACGTTCGAAGGCCGCTTGGCGGCCGGGAAGCACCCTGCAGTCCACCACGGCCTCGGCCGACGAGGGTATGACGTTGGCCTTATAGCCCGCATCGAGCATCGTCGGGTTGGCCGTGTCGCGCAGCGTCGCACCGATGAGCCGCGCCAGCGCACCCAGCTTGGCCACCGCGCCGTCGAGGTCGTCCCCGGAGAAGTCGACTCCGGTTTCCTGGCCGACGGCAGTCAAGAACTCCTGTACCGAATCGGTCATCACCAGCGGGAAGCGATGGTTGCCCAACCGCGCCACGGCCTCACACAGCGCGGTCACCGAGTTGTCCTCGTGGACCACCGCACCGTGTCCCGCGCGGCCGTGGGCGTGCAAGCGCATCCAGGCGATGCCCTTTTCAGCAGTCTGGATCAAGTACAGCCGGCGCCCGTCCCGCACTGTCAGGGAGAATCCACCGACTTCGCTGATCGCCTCGGTGCAACCGTCGAACAGCTCTGGTCGGTGCTCGACGAGCCAGTGCGCACCCTGTAACCCACCAGCCTCTTCATCGGCCACGAACGCGAAGACAAGGTCGCGCGGGGGGACGATCCCCTCGCGCTGGAACCGGCGAGCGACAGCCAAGGTCATGGCGACCATGTCCTTCATGTCGACCGCGCCGCGACCCCACAGGTAGCCGTCCTGGACCGCGCCGGAGAATGGATGTACCGACCACTCGGCGGCGTCCGCCGGCACCACGTCAAGATGGCCGTGGATAAGCAACGCGCCCCGTTTGGGGTCGGCACCGGGCAATCGAGCGATCACGTTGCCCCGCTTTGGGGCACCGGATTCCAGATAGGTGATCTCGAAGCCGACGTCGTCGAGCTTGGCGGCCACGTATTCCGCCGCCGCCTGTTCCCCGACGAGCGTGTCCGGGTCACCGGTGTTGGTGGTGTCGATTCGGATCAGGTCGCTGGCCAGGCCGACAACCTCGTCCTCCGCCACGCTGGTGCTGCTTGCGGGTCCCTCCATCTGGCCTTCCTACCACCGGTGAGCTGCGGGATCTACGATGGTGGCACCGAGTTTGGCCGCCGGATCGCGATCAGCTACCCTCGTTGCGCGCCGAACGGTGGTATTGGTGTGTGCAAGATTCGCGGTGACGAATGTCCGAGTGGCGGAATGGCAGACGCGCTAGCTTGAGGTGCTAGTCCCCGGCTAGGGGGTGGGGGTTCAAGTCCCCCCTCGGACACAGACACTACGCCCACGGATGATGTTGGTCGGGTTTCGGCCAGTACGGTGTGTTCTGTGTGGTGGTAGGTGAGGCGGATGCCGAGCTCGCGGTAGACCTCTGCTTTGTCTGCCGGATCGGCGTGGCGCAAGGCGTCCAGCAGGCCACCGAGGGTGTCCACCATCGCGCGGATGTCGTCTCGGCTCATCCGTCGGTTCGCACAGTGGTGACTGGCGAGGTTGGCCAGCCGTGTCTGCGCGGCCGTGCGTTGCTGTTGCACCTGTGTGCTCCAGGCCGCCACCAGTGCGGGATCGGCGCCGGCTTCTAGGGCTGCTCGATGACGGGCGAGCTTGCGTTCGCACTCGGCGATCGCTCGTCGCGCCGCCTCCACTGCGGGAACATCGTCAGGCTGCGCGTTCTGCAATGCCGTCAGGGACTGTTCGATCCGTTGGGGAGCGAATGCCTAAGCCAACCACGTGTCCAGCGGATCGAGGACCACGTCCTCGCGCACGTACACGTTGAGCGGGTGATTGATTTTGTTTCCCACCGCGTACTCGTTCGGGAAGCGGCACCGGTAATGAGCTCGTCCGTGGTTCCAGTTGCCCTGCATGCGCCGGCCACACGCAGCGCAGACCATCAGTCCTTTCAACGCGTAGTGATGCCGGGTGCGCAACGTGCGTCCGATCGAACTCGGACCCCGCGACCCCAGCCGGTGCTGAACTTCCTGGAAGATCTCTCGACTCACGAGCGCGGGGTGAACCTGGTGATCGGAAAAAATCCACTCCTCACGAGGGTTCCAGGCCAGCGCGGTCCGATGCCCGAGTGCGACATCCTCCACATCGATGAGCGACTCCTGCTTGCGTTGCTTGTTCCAGACCTGGTAGCCGGTGTAGCGCGGATTCCCCAAGATCGTCCGGACCGCGCTCTTTGACCAGGCCAGGCCACACCGATGGGTGTTGCGGTCCGGGTCATACGCCGACGGCGAGGGAATGCCGTCGGAAGTCAGACGCTGCGCCAGGGCATAGATACCAATACCCATCAAGTATTCGTGGAAAATCCGCTGGACCACGGGTGCGGTGACCGGGTCCGGATCTAACTGCTTGAGTCGCTTTCCCTCCGCTGCCTTCGCGGGATTGGGATGCGGCCCTGCATCGGCTACCCGATACCCGTAGGGCGGGCGGCCACCCTGGTAGCGGCCTTCAACCTGCGCCTGGGCGGCCATCGCGGAACGAACGCGGATCTTGATCCGGGTCCGCTCCCCCTTGCTCATCCCACCGAACACCGACATCACCAGATCATGGGCCTCGGATTCCGGATCGATCATTCCACCCACCTCGGGAACCCACAGTTGCACGTGGTAGTGGACGAAGACAGGGAAGGTGAGGGCACTGTTGCATCCGCCGAGGGGAGGCTCGGGCAGGCTGAGCTGATGCGTCATCGCCAGTACTGCGTGCCAGCACCGAGGTCGAGCTTCGTCGGGTTCCGATTCCCGCCAGACGTGATCATGTTGGCAGTGCGTTGGTACTTGCGTTACGGCCTCTCGTATCGAAATGTCGAGGAGTTGCTGGCCGAACGCGGGATCCAGGTCGATCACGTCAGCATCTTCCGGTGGGTGGCGCTTCACGCCACTGCTCGCGGAGGCGGCACGTCCGTGCCGGCACCGTGTCGGCGATCGCTGGTGGGTCGACGAGACTTACGTCAAGGTGTCTGGTCGCTGGCGCTATGTCTACCGGGCGATCGACCAGTTCGGGCAGGTCGTCGACGTCTATGTGTCCCCGCGGCGAGATAGTGGCGCAGCTCGGTGTTTCTTCACCCGGGCGCTGGCCGCCACAAAAGTTGTCCCGGTGGAGGTCACCACCGACAAGGCGGCGGTCTATCCGCAGGTACTCGAGGAGCTAGCCCCCGCTGCCTGGCACTGTTCGCAGGCTTACGCCAATAACCGAATGGAAGCCGACCACGGGCAACTGAAGCGGCGCCTGCGACCAATGCGCGGCCTGAAAACAGATCAATCAACCAGCGTCATCATCGTCGGGCACGCGTTCATCCAGAACATCCGTCGCGGCCACTACGAGCTCGGCGTTGACGAACCGGTGACCGTGCGGCTCGTGGCCGCCTTCGATGAGCTGGCTCTGGCGATCTGACCAACCCGAGGATCACCGATCTCACCTGCCTCGACTTCGCCAAGTGCAACAATGCCATCTGGACCGCGGGCAACCACCGGAGCTCACCAGTTCACACTGGCGCTGCCGCAGCGCCCACGCCCCCACGTTTTCCGGACTAGGGCTCGGGCAACGGTGCGGATAGAGACGGTGAGTAGCGATTACGGATCTTGCATGCTGGGGAATTGAGCGGATATCCTGTCGGCGCAGCCGGCCACCTGATTCCAGGGTGCAATATCTTGCCCACAACCATTAACAGCCGGAACCAGTGTTTAGCTAACGCGCAGCATGGGTTTTCGTGTGGGGCCGTGCAGCCGAACATCAACTCCCAGTGTGTGACCGCCATGGCTTACCGGGCGAGTGTTGCCGAGCCCAGCCATCAGTGCAGGGGTGCGGCTGACTATGGCCAGTGCTACCCCGGACTGCGTAACCATGGTCTTACGATGAGTGCCGGACAGGTGCTCGAGGAGCACATATCGAGCAAGGCTGGGACTGTTAAGTAAAATGGCGTAGAGCGTCGAGCGGTGAGATAATTTTCGTCTCACGCAAGTTTCCGCGGATAGAAAAAACGTCACAGGCGGTAGCCCATCACCATCATTTCCGTGAGGGGGTGAGCCTTTCGTCTAAGTTAAAAAAGAGCGTATGATGCACCGCGGCAGAAGCAACAGGTGATCGTGGCCCTTCCTACGGGATAACGTTAAGTGTCCGTGCCCGGAGAGGACTGTCATCATGCGGTGGGCGTACCGAGGACGTAAAGTCCTGGCCGCGGTGCCCGATGAGCCGCAAAGCCGGGTAGCAGTGGGGCTCGATCACCAAGGAGTCTGCCCGGCGTCCCGTGACGGTTTCGACAGCGACATCAGTTACCGCATTACCCGAACTGAGATCATGGATTATCTCAGCCAAACGTACGGGCCAGTGTTCGTACAGGATTTGATGAAACACCTCCCATCATCGGGTGATGACATGAACAACCGGGCAGCATGGCAGTGGGCAGAACAGCCCCGTCGCCGCACGCACCTTGAAGCCGAGATTATCGCCGAACTATAGCTCGACCACAGGCCAGCCCGGGATTAGCCCTGGATGCAACCGGCGTTGGCGTGATCTGGCCGTGCGTAGGGCTGGCGTGCGCTAGCCCTCAAGAGAGGTCGAAAGAGGGGCCACCCGAGGCCGCTGATCTGCTCTGCTCTGTGGCTCGCAGCCGTGGTCGTTGACCTTACTGCCCTGTCGCCACAGCACGCGAACACCACGACAGTCGTGATCCGCCAGTAGGGCAGTCGGGTAAAGCGAGTATTCCCAGATGCTGGCGCTCCGCAGAACAGAAAGCCACGGTGGGTCAAGCGCTCGATTGGGGAAACGAAATGCTAACTCAAGTTCGACGCAATGTCATATTCCCAAACTAAAGAGCCACCATTAAGCGAAGCGCCATCAGACAACAGGTCTGCGTCGTTAAAGAGATTGTGACTACTCCCCCTGCGCCGACGGCCTACATCGACGAGTCCGGCGACACGCAGGTCTGCGGGCCAGCCCAGGGACAGCCCGTTCGTCGGGTTTGTGGCGAGATATTCGGTAGAACAGGGGTCAAGCCAGGAATAGAATGAGCACCGATTGACATCGGTGGCGTTTACGCCCACAGCGCCGACTCCACCACATCATTGATCAACCCAACGCACGGAGCTGAGTCACGTACCACCACACAGAGCCAGCAATACGATCGGCCGATATCGCCGACCGCTGATAGTTACTGTGGATGAACAATGCGACCACGTGGTGGTCCGGCTTGCCGGCCGTCTGACCCTTCAAGACATTCCTCGGGTCCGCGATGCAGCCGTCAAATCGCTGCTGAATACCGGACGAGTCATCATCGACCTCGCAGAGATGCACTGCCGCCACTCCGCTTTGGTCAGCGTCTTCCCCACCGCGCTAGCCCTTGCCGGCGGCTGGCCCGCAGCACGACTAGTGATATTCGGAGCCACCGACAAACTACGCCCTCTGCTCGTCAACGCCGGAATCCTGAAAAACAGTGCCCTTGGCTGAAGACCTCTCAGCAGCCCGCGCGCTGCTCGAGCAGCGGCCCCCGCACCTGCTGAGGTGGTCAAGGCCGGTGCCGTGCCCGCTCAGCCTGGTCAGTGTGGGCGGGTGCGGATCACCCTAGGCAAATACGCCACCACCACGCTGCCGTGGGACTGACGAAGGGCTACGGACCGAGGTCAACGCCCCCGGTCACCGACGGCTCGACGCAGCGGCACTCTGGTCGCGAGCCGCCGATGGTGTCCGTCGCGCTGCGGACCGCAGCCAGCACCGTCGCGATTCCGCCATCCGCACTGTTGTCGGCGGCCTTATCCGCCCCGCGGATTGGGCAGGTCAATCCGGCACCGTCATCGGGAACCAGACACCGGTCACTCGGTGACGTTCCCACGACCGACCGCGGTGCCGAAGGCTAGGCTGCGATATGGCTCAGCGGCTGGTCACAGACCGACTGATCCTGCGGACCTGGCACCTCGACGACGCGCCAGCGGCACTGGAGGTCTTCGGGCACGCCGAGGTGGCACGATGGCTTAGCCCGATCATGGCACGGGTTCCCGACTTGGCGGCCATGCAGCTGCTGGTGCAGCAGTGGATCGTCGAGGACGCCCGAGCGATACCGCCCGCGGGCCGGTGGTGCATCCAGCGATAGGCCGACCAGCGCGTGATCGGTGGGGCGATCCTGGTGCCCCTGCCGCCCAGAAACGACGACCTCGCGATCGGCTGGCAATTACACCCTGACATGTGGGGCCA
>DATELN010000057.1:0-7607 GCA_035276605.1 Pseudonocardiaceae bacterium
ACCGGTGCGCGGCTGGAGCGGGTAGCCGCCGCACTGCGCGCTGGCCAGCCGGGCGAGACGTCCGCCGCCATCGCCGATGTCGCGTCAACCGGCGTCCAATTCGTCGTGCTCCCCACTGCCGCGCAGGGCGCCCGCGCGCTCGCGGCTGCCGGGGCGCTGGCCAGGATGGCACCGCCGACCGCGGACGGTAGGCCGGTGTTGCGGGTAGTGCGGCCGGTGCCCGGTGCGGAGCTGCTGGGTCCCGCGCTGGCTGCGCAGGCGCGCACCGGTGCTGCCCCGCCCATCGCGCCAGGCGTGACCGGTGTCCTGGCACCTGCCCAGCCGCCGCGGGTGGCGGTTCGAGTCGCCTCCGGCGCGGAGGGACGCCTGTTGGTGGTCGCGGCCAACGATGAACCAGGTTGGCGGGCCAGCGTGGATGGCCATCCAGTACCGGTCGTGCGCGGGTGGGGTCACCAGGTCGCGATCCCGGTGCGCGGTAACTCGGCAGAGGTACGGGTGAACCGCTCGGACGTGAGCAGGACTACATTGTTGCTGGCTGAGGCGGCGTTGCTGCTGCTCGTCGCGGGCACCGCGCTACCGTCCCAGCGCCGCCTGAACCGTTAGCTGGGTTCGGCGGGCCCGTCAATAATGTCGGGATCGATGCCGAGGTAGTTCGCCACCTGCTCAACCAGCACCTCATGCACTAGGTCGGACAGGTCGCCACCGTCGCGGGCACGATTTTCCAACGGACGCCGGTAGAGCACGATCCGCGCCCGCGTGGGCAGACCGGCACGGTCAACTCCAGCGGGTACTAGGCGGGCGAGCGGGATATTCCCGTCTTCCACGATGTCGCTGCCCCACGTGACCGTGGTGGGATTGCAGTCAGTCACCTCGGGCACGTCGTCGACCGCGATATCAAGCCCGTCTAGCTCGGCGTGCCAGCGCTCGTCGATCGGCTCGAGAGCCTCCAGCACGATCGCATCGAAACGTTCCGAGCGGCTGCGGGCAGCAGGCAGCGTGGGCGGGTACAGCAGCCCCCGGACGCCGCGGCCGCGCCGGTCCCGACGCCTCCGCCGGCGCGAGCGGATCGACCGGGTGACCGTCATTCATCGAGCCTACGCCGCCGAACAAGCGGGGCTGGGGACCAGCGGCTCCGCCGGAACCCCTGGATCCAGCGCGCCGCGCGCCTGCCGCACTCGGCGGAAGGCGCGCACTATCCTCTGCAGGTCGTGCGCAGCGCGCGGCGTTGTTCGAAAACCGGGTGCACCAACCCGGCGGTTGCCACGCTCACCTTTGTCTATGCGGACTCCACTGCGGTGGTTGGCCCGCTGGCCACGTACAGCGAGCCGCATTCCTACGACCTCTGCGAGCAGCACGCGCTTCGGCTGACCGCCCCGCGAGGTTGGGACGTCGTCCGTCACAACGGTGACTTCGCCGACCCCGAACCGTCAGACGACGACCTCACCGCGCTGGCCGAGGCCGTGCGCGAAGCGGGCCGCCCCGTACCCCCTCCGGATCCTGCTGGTCCACGTCGGCCCCACCTCAAACTGGTTCCCTGACCGCTGTCCCCGCGCATTTCACGTGGTTCCGCGAGATGGAATGGCACCATATAACCCCGCTGAGCGCGCTGAATGCGCTGAGTACCGTGGGGACTCGATGGAGGGAGAGCGGTGGCGGACCTGTCAGCGATAGTCAAGGCCTATGACATCCGAGGCCTTGTGGGGGAGCAGCTGGATTCCGATGTCGTGCGAGATATTGGGGCCGCCTTCGCCGAGCTCGTTGGCACCAAGGATGGGTCGACGGGTTCGGCGGCCGCCGTTGTCGGGCACGACATGCGCGAATCCTCCCCCGGCCTGGCTGCCGCCTTCACCCAAGGCGTCACCAGCCGCGGCCTCGACGTCACATCCATCGGGCTAGCCAGCACCGACATGCTCTACTTTGCCTCCGGGTGGCTGGACCTACCGGGCGCGATGTTCACCGCAAGCCACAATCCAGCGCGCTACAACGGCATCAAGCTGTGCCGGGCTGGTGCGGCGCCGGTCGGGCAGGATAGTGGCCTGCACGAGATCCGGGTAGCAGTCGAGCGCGGCATCCGGCCGGGACCCGGCGGTGGTGTGGTGACCGAGCGCGACATGCTCGCCGACTACGCGCACTACCTGCGTTCGCTGGTGGACCTGTCCGGAATCCGGCCGTTGCGGGTCGTGGTGGATGCCGGTAACGGGATGGGTGGCTACACCGTGCCCGCGGTGGTCGACGGGTTGCCGCTGGACATCGTCCCGCTCTATTTCGAGCTGGACGGGAATTTCCCCAATCACGAGGCCAATCCTTTGGATCCGGCGAACCTGGTGGATCTGCAGGCGGCGGTGCGCGAACACGGCGCAGATCTCGGCCTGGCATTCGACGGCGACGCAGATCGCTGCTTCGTGGTCGACGAGCGTGGTGAGCCGGTCAGTCCCAGCGCGATCACTGCCTTGGTGGCCACCCGGGAGCTGGCCACCGAGCCGGGAGCCACGGTGATCTATAACCTGATCACGTCCCAGTCCGTGCCGGAGATAGTCACCGAGCACGGGGGTCAGCCGGTGCGCACCCGGGTCGGTCACTCGTTCATCAAGCAGCGAATGGCCGAGACCGGGGCGATCTTCGGCGGTGAGCATTCCGCCCATTACTACTTCCGCGATTTCTGGCGCGCGGATTCCGGGATGCTCGCCGCGTTGCACGTGATTGCCGCACTTGGCCAGCAGCAGCGCCCGGCGTCGGCGCTGATGGCGGAATTCGTCCGCTACGCCTCCTCCGGTGAGATCAACTCCACGGTCGACGACCAGCAGGGCCGGATAGCCGCCGTGCAGGCGCACTTCGCCGCACAGCAGGGCGTGGAACTCGACGAACTCGACGGGCTCACCGTACGGTGCCCCGACGGTTCGTGGTTCAACCTGCGCCCGTCGAACACCGAGCCGCTGCTACGCCTCAACGTTGAGGCCTGCGACACCAACGCGGTCGAGGCGCTGCGCGACGAGGTACTGGCGCTTGTCCGCGAGGTTGGTAGCTCTTCAAGGACTACCACCGGAGGGTGAGGTGGCCTTCAAGAGCTACCAACCCGCCGCGGCGGCTGAGGAGGACGATGATGGTCGTGGGCTTAGACCCGCAGCTTATGGAGATCTTGAGATGCCCATGCCCAGATCACGGCGAGCTCCGCAGTGGCACCGCGGCTGACCCGGACGGGGATGCCCTGACGTGCGTCGTCTGCGCGCGCAGCTTCCCGGTAACTGACGGGATCCCGGTGATGCTGCTGGAGCAGGCGTTACCCGGGACTGGCCCAACTGCCGACCAGACGAAGGTTGACCAGGGTCGTGACAGCGAGCTGGATACACCATGAGCCCATCAAGCATGGGGATCAACGGAGACTTCGACGAGGATTTGCTCGACGATCCCCGGCGCCTTGAGGCCGCTGACTCCGGTGGGTTGCTCCGTGCGGCGGCGACAGCGGGCGCCCAGGTGCGGGCCACAAGTGCGGCGGCCGAAGAGAGCGGACTACCGCAGTTGGCCGGACGACGGCCGCGCGCGCTGGTACTGCTGACCCGACCTGGCGCCGCACCAGCCGCCGCGCCGCTGCTGCTCGCGCTGCTCGGACCGTCCTGTCCGGTACCGGTGGTGACAACGCGATCGGTGCCGATGTGGGTCGGCGCGCTGGACATCGTGCTGGCCAATACCACCGACCCTGGTGACCGAGAGCTGGCCGAAGGCATCGACCGGGCGGTCCGCCGGGGAGCCCAAGTGGTGCTCACCGCCCCTGCCGACGGCCCGGTCGCGGCCGCGTCCGCGGGCCGGGCGGTGTTGTTAGTGCCCCGGGTCGAGGTACCCCCTGGACTGACGTTGCCGCGTGCGCTGGCCGCTGGCCTGCTGCTGCTGAACAGTCTCAAGCTACTGGCGACCGACACCGAGATGCTGGCCGGCGAGCTAGATAGAGAAGCCGAGCGCGACTACGTCGCGCATGAATCGCTGGTCAACCCCGCCAAGGCGCTGGCGCTGCGGCTACATGGTCGAACACCGCTGCTGTGGGGCACCGATCCGGTGGCCGCCGTGGTGGCCGGGCATTGTGCAGGCGCGCTCGCCGCGCATGCCGGAGTGGTGGCGCACGCCGCGGGATTCCCCGAGGCGGCAGCGCTGCCGGTGCTGCGTCAGGAGGCGACCCGGGCCGGCGGCGAGGCTGACGTATTCCATGATCCATACGAGGACTCGTCGGGCAACCGGATGCCGGCGATGCGGCCAGTGCTGCTGGGCGTGCCCGCCGATGCGCGCCACCAGGCCGAGCGTGCTGCAGCGGTGGAGGCGTTACCGGGCGCTGATCTGGTCACCGCCGACGAGGAGCTGATGGTTCGCCATGACGACCCGGGTGCTGCCGCGTGTGCCGCCGCGGTGCTGGCCCTACGGTTCGACTTCGCCGCGCTGTATCTCGGGCTGGGTCGTGGCGTGTTGGGTGGTCCGGGGTGGGTCAGTTCGGCTGGGGCGCATCCCAATATCGGTGGCCCTCGCATGAGCGACTAACCAGGTGACTGACGGGAGGGACTGTGGAGCTGTTGCGCAACGCGGTTCGGTCTTACGCCTGGGGTTCGCGGACTGCGATTGCGGAGCTGCTCGGTGACCCGGTCCCGGCCCCGCATCCGCAGGCTGAGCTGTGGCTCGGTGCGCATCCGGCTGACTCGTCAGTGCTGCTGCATGCCGACGGCCGCCAGATCTCATTGCTAGAAGCCCTGCGTGCCGATCCCGGGCATCAGCTCGGAACTTGCTGTGCTGCGCGGTGGGGTAGCCGGTTGCCGTTCCTGCTCAAAGTGCTCGCGGCCGAGGAGCCGCTGAGTTTGCAGGCCCACCCGTCTGCCGTGCAGGCTGCCGAGGGATTTGCCCGTGAAGAGGCGATGGGAATCCCCCGGGACGCTCCAGAGCGCAACTACACCGACGCCAGCCACAAGCCCGAGCTGATCTGCGCACTCACCGAGCTGCACGCGCTGGCCGGTTTTCGGCAACCGCGGCGCACTGTCGAGCTGCTTGCCATGCTCGACGTACCGCAGCTCGAGCCGTACCGCGCGATGCTTGCGGCCGAACCGAATGCCGACGGGCTGCGCACCTTATTCACCACTTGGATCACGATGCCGGAGCCGGCAGTCAAGGCGCTTCTGCCCCAGGTCCTGGATGCCTGTGTGGCGCTGCTGCGCCGCCCTGGAGGCGACTTCCGCGACGAGTGCCGGGCGGTGCTGGAGCTTGCTGGGGCGTACCCAGACGACGGGGGAGTGCTCGCGGCCCTGCTGCTCCATCATGTGGTGCTGGCTTCGGGTGAGGCGTTGTACCTACCGGCCGGCAACCTGCATTCCTACCTGCGCGGCACGGCTGTCGAGATCAGCGCCAACTCGGACAACGTCTTGCGCGGCGGGCTGACCGCTAAGCACATCGACGTCCCGGAGCTGCTGCGGGTGCTGGACTTTTCCTACGGTGAGCTGCTGGTGCAACGTGGCCAGCGGGTCGGGCCGCATGAGATCGTCTACTCCACCCCGGCCGAGGAGTTCCAGCTCAGCCGGTTGGATTGGGCTCGCGGTGAGGCGGAGCCGATCTGCTTGCGCAGCCCGTGTCCTCAGGTTGTGCTGTGCACCCAGGGGTCGGTCCAGCTGTGGTCGCTGCAAAGCGGTCGCATCACGATCGATCGCGGCGGGTCGGTGTGGGTGGCCGCAGCTGATCCTGACGTCACGGTGTGCCCGGGACCCGGGCCGGTTCAGCTATTCCGGGCTTGCCCCGGGCGCGCGGATGAGCACACGAGCTAGCAGACGGGTGGTACGGGGTTGTCCGCAGGCGGTGGAGCAGTGGCGATCATCGCCGCGTTGCTGGCCAACGCCGGTATCGCGCTGGCGAAGTTCATCGGTTTTTTGATCACCGGATCGTCGTCGATCCTGGCTGAGGCGGTGCACTCGGTAGCTGACACCGCCAACCAAGGTCTACTGCTACTCGGTCGCCACACCGCCCGGCGGCAGGCTACCCAGCAACATCCGTTCGGCTACGGTCGCGATCGGTACTTCTACTCGTTCGTGGTGGCCTTGCTGCTGTTTAGCCTCGGCTCGGTGTTCGCGCTGTACGAGGGCGCCCACAAGATTCACAGCCACGACCCGATCAGCTCCCCCTTGGTCGCGATCGGGATTCTCGTGGTCGCAACTGTGCTGGAAGGCTTCAGTTTTCGTACCGCTGTCAGGGAGTCTCGGCCGCTCAAGCGCCGTGACAGTTGGTGGCAGTTCATCAAGCAGTCCAAAAGCCCGGAACTCCCGGTGGTGCTGCTGGAAGATACCGGCGCGCTGGTTGGGCTGCTGCTGGCTTTCGCCGGCATCGGGCTGTCAGTGCTCACCGGCGACCCGTTGTGGGACGGGCTCGGCACCCTGGGCATCGGGGTGCTGCTCGGCATTATCGCGATCATTCTCATTGTGGAGACCAAGAGCCTGCTGATCGGGGAAGGCGCCGGCGCCAATGAGTTGAAAAGCATCTGCGATGCGCTGGTCGGGCACGGCGTGGACCGGGTGATCCACCTCAGGACCCAGTATCTCGGACCGGAAGAGCTGCTGGTCGCCGCAAAGATCGCGGTACCGGCCAGCCTGCCTACGGCCGAGGTCGCTCGGGTTATTGATCAGGCTGAAGCGCGGGTTCGTGGCGTGGTCCCCGCAGCGCGGATCATTTACCTGGAGCCGGATCTAGACCGCACCGCGGCGGGCAC
Organism: Pseudonocardiaceae bacterium; assembly: GCA_035276605.1. Taxonomy (GTDB): domain Bacteria; phylum Actinomycetota; class Actinomycetes; order Mycobacteriales; family Pseudonocardiaceae. Next base: position 6,722 of record DATELN010000057.1, read on the forward strand.
GATCTGACCGACATGATTGGTAAGGAGCGTGGTGGGTGTTTGAGTCGCTGCTGATCGCTAATCGGGGCGAGATCGCCCGGCGGGTCATCCGCTCCGCACGGGCGCTGGGGATCCGTACCATCGCGGTGCACGCCTCGGTGGACGCCGAGCTGCCGTTCGTTGCCGAGGCCGATGAGGCGGTCGAGCTCACCGGTCCGCCCGCGCAGGCTTACCGGGATGTCCACCAGCTCCTCGATGCCGCCCGCAAGACCAGCGCGACCGCGGTGCATCCGGGTTATGGGTTCCTGTCGGAGGACCCTGACTTCGCCCGAGCGGTAGGTGATACCGATCTGGTCTGGGTCGGTCCCGACGCCGCGGCGATCGCTGCGATGGGCGACAAGGTGGTCGCCCGGCAGCGCGTGGCAGCGGTCGGGGTACCGGTGGCGGCCGGTTCGGCGCAGGCGCTGACCACCGAGGATGAGGCTGTCGCGGAAGCGGTGCGAGTCGGCTTTCCGGTGATGCTCAAGGCCGCTGCCGGCGGAGGCGGCATGGGGATGACCGTGGCAGCCGATGCTGCCGCGCTGCGGACCGAGTACGGCCGGCTCAGTGCGTTCGCGCAGCGGCTCTTCGGTGACCCACGGCTGTTCGTCGAGCGGTACTTCCCTCGGGTGCGGCACGTCGAGGTGCAGGTTCTCGGGTTGGCCGACGGCCGGGTGGTGGCGCTGGGGGAGCGGGACTGCTCGGTGCAGCGACGGAACCAGAAACTCGTCGAGGAAAGCCCCTCACCCGCCGTCTGGCCGGACTTGCGTGACCGGATGGAATGTGCCGCGGTGCTGGCCGCTTCGGCGGTGGACTACCGCAACGCGGGAACGGTGGAGTTCCTGCTCGACCAAGACAGCGGCGAGTT
>DATELN010000058.1:0-11052 GCA_035276605.1 Pseudonocardiaceae bacterium
GCCCGGCGGGCTCGGCCCCGAGTTCGGGAGAAGCTGATCACTCTCGCGCATGGTGCCGGTGGTAAGGCAACCCAGTCGCTGATTGAGGCCATCTTCCTGGACGCCTTCCGCAATCCCTTGCTGGAACCTCTGGAAGACGCCGCGACAGTGACCGCGGGCGATGCTCGGCTGGCCTTCACGACGGATTCCTACGTGGTGTCACCGTTGTTCTTCCCCGGGGGGAACATCGGTGACCTAGCGGTCAACGGCACCGTTAACGACCTGGCTGTCTCCGGAGCGCGACCGGCGCATCTTTCGGCCGGTTTCATCCTGGAGGAAGGATTCCCGGTCGAGGACTTGCGTCGGATCGTGACGTCGATGGCCGAAGCCGCGGCGGCAGCCGGCGTGTCCATCGTCACCGGCGACACCAAGGTCGTCCAGCGAGGGAAAGGCGACGGCTGCTACATCAACACAGCCGGGGTCGGGCTGATTACCGGCGGTTTGAACCTGGGCGTGGCCACGGCCCGCCCCGGCGACCTGGTGATCGTGTCTGGGCCGGTGGGCGACCACGGCATCACCATCCTGCTGGAACGCGGCGAACTTGATCTCGACGCCGAGCTTGTCTCCGACACCGCACCGGTCCACGAGTTGGTCCAGGGTTTGCTCGATGCGGTGGGGCCACAGGTGCGAGCGATGCGCGACGCTACCCGTGGTGGGGTCGCGACGATCCTCAACGAGGTGGCCACCGCGGCTGGTGTGGCCGTGGTCGTCGAGGAGGATGCGGTTCCGGTGCGGCCGGAGGTCCGCGGAGCCTGCGAGATCCTGGGCATCGACCCGCTGTACGTCGCCTGTGAGGGACGCATCGTGGCGATCGTCGATCCGGCCGCAGCCGACGACGCTGTCGCTGCGCTACGGGCCCATCCACTGGGCACCGGGGCAACGGTGGTCGGCCGCGTCGCCGAGGACCCACCCGGGTTGGTCATGCTCAAGACCGGGTTCGGGGGAACCCGAATGATTGATTTGCTCGTCGGCGATCCGTTGCCCCGGATCTGCTGACCACACTGCCGGGGAGGTCCGCTGAATCGAACGGAGTTGATCGCCGAGATCGTGGCCGACTGGCCCGAACCCGGTGAAGTTGTATACATCGAACGCCGGGGCGAGAACTATTTGGTGAAGCGCACCGGCGACGATGGCGCATTGCCCGTGCCAGCGCCGGAAGAGTCACTTCCGGATGCCTGGATTTACTACGGCGGGTGGCAAGCGCATCACCGCGACGACCTATCGGCATTTTTCGATGACCTGTTCGCCGAGATGGACGCCGCGGCCGGAGGCCATGATCGTTGCCGGTGGTCGCCGGATGACCCCTGGCCACACGCGCACTAGCACGTGCGATCAGTGCGCGGAGTTCGACAGCAGGACTGCCGGCAGTCTTGTGCACAGCCCTGTTGTCGAACTCCGCGACGCTAGGGTTGTCAAGTCACGAGCACTACTGGCCCACTGAGTCGAGGGCGCGATGGTTTACCGCCTCCACATGTCCGAGCGGACGACATTCAAGCGTTGCCGGCGGGAATGGGATTTCAGCTCGCGCAATCGTCAAAACCTTGAACCTACTGCCGGCTCTGGCTTGGTCGATTTCACTCAGGCCCTGCGCGACGCGCTAGCTGTGTACTACTTCCCCGGAATGTGGGAATGGGACCGGGCGATCGTGCAGCCGTTGGTGCACCAAGCGCTGGACCGTTCCCTGCGCGGTCAGGCTGAGGGTGCCATAGGCGAAGAGGCGCTGCAGGAGTTGCAGAGTCGCGGTCATGCGCTGCTCGATGCCTACGCCGCGTGGGCGCCGACGGTGGACCACTTCACCCCTATTCGCGTGGACACCGACTTCGAGGTCAACGTTCCGGACCCGGCAAGGCCCGGAACCAGCTTGCTCACCGCAGCTGGCGACGAGGTCAAGTTGTACGGTCGCGTCGACTTGCTGGTCATCGACTCCGACGACGCATACTGGGTGGTCCAGCATCGGTTGGTCAGCGACGGTTGGGCGGATCATGATGCCCTTCAGCTGGATGAGCAGACGATCACCTGGGCCTGGGCATGGCCTCAGTTCTACCTGGGGATGCAGATTTCGGGCACGATATACAACGAGATGCGTGCCGACGCCGGGGAACTGCCCATCCCGGTTCCGGTTTCGGAGGGACGCCCGCAGGTGGGTCATCGCCGGATGTATGCCCGCAGCGGCACGGTCTCTGGTGAAAGACTGCATGCCGAAGGTACTGACGCGTTCCGCCGTACCCGGATCCGGCGCACCGCGACCGAACTGGCGGCGACCGGGGTGGATCTAGCCGCCGAAGTCAACGCGGCCATCAGCCCGAATCTTCAGATTTATCCGAGTCCCTCGCCAGAGGTGTGCTCCCGCTGCTTGTACCGGTCTCCTTGCCTGATCGTGAACCAGGGCGAGGATCCGACCGCTGAGCTGTCCCAGTCCTACCGTCCTCGTCCTCCGGAGACCGTCGAGGAGGGCCGCCTCGGTGGTGTCACCTGGTCCATGAACCGCGGCGCAGCCCCACCCCCCTGGGCCAGCAAACGCTGATTTATTGCCCGGTGGCGGCCGCGACGACGACCTGGCCGAGGCTGATGCCGGCGTCGTTGGGCGGGACACGGTGGTGGGTAAGCACGTCAAATCCGGCTTGCTCCAGACCCGCTACGGTGCGCTCGAGGAGCAGCAGATTCTGGAACACCCCACCGGATAGGGCGGCGACGTTGACGCCGGTGGTTTCCCGCAGCATCACGCAGATCCGGACGATCGCATCGGCCAGGCCGTGGTGGAACCGGGTAGCAATCGCTTCCGAAGCTACGCCCGCTTGCAGGTCGGTCACCGCCGCCCGCACCAGATCCACGCCGTGCAGCTGCAGCACCGCTCCATCACTGATCGTCGCGCCGTAGCTGCCCGACTCGGTCAGGTCGGCTCGTTGTTCGAGCTCCACCGCGGCCTGGCCCTCGTAGTTGATGGAGTCGCGGATCCCCAGAATGGCCGCGACCGCGTCGAACAGGCGTCCCGCGCTGGACGTCAGTGGTGCGTTCACCCGCCGGGCCGCCATGGCCAGCACGGCATTCCAGTGCTGGGCATGGCGCTGGATCAAGTCTTGCGGCGCCTCCGAACCCAGGTAGGCGGCCGCCATCCGCCACGGTTGCCGGATCGCCGCGGCGCCACCCGGCAGCGGGACCGGAACCAGGTGTGCCATCCGTTGGAACCCGGTGAGGTCAGCCAGCAGGAACTCGCCACCCCACAACGTGCCATCACTGCCATAGCCCGTGCCGTCGAAGGCCACTCCCAGCACCGGACCGACCGCGCCGTTGTCGGCGAGGCAGGAGGCGATATGCGCATGGTGGTGCTGGACACCCACGAGTCCCACGTCAGCGAGGTCGACAGCGTATTTGGTGGACAGGTATTCGGGATGCAAGTCGTACGCCACGACTTCGGGCGTCACGTCGAAAAGGCGCCGGAAGTGCTCAATGCCCTCGGTGAAGGAGCGCAGTGTCTCGTAGTTCTCCAGATCGCCGATGTGGTGGGAAAGAAACGCGTGCCGTCCACGTGCCAGGCAGAATGTGCTCTTGAGTTCGGCTCCGCAGCCCAGGATCGGGCGGGGCACTGGTTGCGCGAGAGTCAACGGCTCGGGCGCGTAACCGCGGGACCGGCGCACTGGCAGTTCAGCGCCGCGGAAGACCCGCACTACCGAGTCATCGGTACGCATGTGGATCGCCCGGTCGTGCGTCAGGTAGGCATCCGCAATACCCGTCAGCCGCTGACGCGCATCCTCGTCCTGGTAGGCGATTGGCTCGTCGGAGATATTTCCACTGGTCAGCACGATGGGAGCGGCGATGTCGCGCAGCAGCAGGTGATGCAGCGGGGTGTAGGGCAGCATCAGGCCCAGGCTGCGGTTGCCGGGCGCGACGGCAGCAGCGACGGGCGCGTCGCGGCGCCGCGGTAGCAGCACCACCGGCCGCCGCCGTCCGGCCAGCAACCGCTCCGCCACCGGATCAATCTCGCATAGCTCGCGCGCGGCGGCCAGGTCGGTCACCATCAGCGCGAATGGCTTGTCCTCACGATGCTTGCGCGCCCGCAACTCAGCGGTCGCGGCCGCATCATCGGCCAGCGCCGCGACGTGGAAACCACCAAGTCCCTTGACCGCCAGCACCGCCCCGGCCTTGAGCAACTGCGCGGCCTCGGTCAGGGGCTGCCCGGGTAACTCCGCGCCGCCGGCGTCGATCAGCCGCAGCCGGGGTCCACAGGCTGGGCAGCACACCGGCTGCGCGTGGAAGCGCCGATCGGTCGGATCGTGGTATTCACGTGCGCAGGCCTGGCACATCGCGAACGGGGCCATGGTGGTAAACCGCCGGTCATAGGGCACATCGCGCACGATGGTGAACCGCGGACCGCAGTTGGTGCAGTTGATGAACGGATAGTCGAACCGGCGATCGGTGGGATCAGCCAGTTCGCGCAGGCAGTCATCGCAGGTGGCAGTGTCCGCAGAGATCAAAGTATCGCGACGTCCGGCGGCGTTGCTGGACACGATGTGAAAACCCGACTCCCCGGTAGGAGCCAGCGGGCTGGTCCGCACCTGCTCGATGACGGCCAGCGGCGGCGCCTGCGCCGGCAGCGTGGCGAGGAACTCGCTGACCGCCTGCTCAGCGCCCTCAATCTCAACGAAGACGCCAGCGGTGTCATTGCCGACCCGGCCGGACAGTCCAAAACGGTGCGCTAAACCGTGGACGTAAGGCCGGAACCCCACGCCTTGGACGACACCTTCGACCCGCACCTCAACTCGGATACTGTGCTGCACAGCAGGATTCTCCCGCCCTTGACAAGATCCCCGCACGGGGACTGGACTGGACGCATAACCGAGGAGGATGCTCTTGCACGAGATGGCGATCACCCAGAGCGTAGTCCAGGCGGTGTGCGATCGGATGGGTGATGCGCAGATACGCCGAGTCTGTCTAGAAATCGGCACGTTGTCTGGCGTCGTGGCTGATTCGGTCCAGTTCTGCTTCGATCTTATTACCGAGGGCACCACCCTCGAAGGAGCATCGTTAGAAATCATCCAACCTACGGGCCGGGCACGCTGCCGCGACTGCGGCGCGGAGTTTGTGCTGAATGACCTGCTCGTGCTGTGCGAATGCGGCAGCGCCAACCGCGAACTCCTCGCGGGAGAAGAACTCAAAATTCGGGAAGTTGAGGTAATGGCCTGATGTGCGCAACGTGCGGCTGCTCCGGCGACACCATTCTTGAACCCCACGAGCATGACCACGAGCACAATCACCACGGTCACGAGCATGACCACGGGCACGGCCACAACCACAGCCATTCGCAGACCCGAACGGTCACCCTCGAACAGGCAGTGCTGGCTCGCAACGACGCGCTCGCCGAGCGCAACCGCAAGTGGTTGGCCGAGCGCAGCATTCTCGCCGTGAACTTGATGAGCTCACCCGGTGCTGGCAAGACCACGCTGCTTGAGCGCACTATCCGGGAGCTGGGGGCCCAGCTGAGGGTATCGGTCATCGAGGGCGATCAGGAGACGGTGCTAGACGCTGACCGTATCCGGGCCACCGGCGCCCCCGCGGTACAGATCAATACCGGATCTGGCTGCCACCTCGACGCGAAGATGCTCGCCGGTGGGCTGCAGACGCTGGACCCGCCGGAGGGCTCAGTGGTGCTGATCGAAAACGTGGGAAACCTGGTGTGCCCAGCGCTGTTCGACCTCGGGGAACAGGCCCGCGTCGTGATCACCTCAGTCACCGAGGGCGCAGAGAAGCCCCGGAAATACCCGCAGATGTTCCGCGCCGCTGACCTGGTGCTGCTCAACAAGATCGACCTGCTGCCGTACGTCAAGTTCGATGTCGACGACTTCTTGGAGGGGGCTCGACGCGCGAACCCGGGTGTCGAGGTGCTGCAGCTGTCGGCCACTACCGGCGACGGCATTACCGACTGGTACGGCTGGCTGCGCGCCCGCCTGCCCTAGCCGGTACCCGGCTCAGTACGGCTGCTTGGGCATCAGCACCCACAGCGCTAGATAAACCACGAACTGGGGCCCGGGCAGCAGGCAGGACAGCACGAACAGCAGCCGGACCATGTTGGCGTCCCAGCCATACCGTTGGGCTATGCCGGCGCACACACCGGCGATGACTTTGCCTTCGCGTGGCCGGGTCAAGGTCGTTGTACTCATCGACGTCTCCTGGAGGGGCGGGCAGTTTCCACTCTTCCTGGCGGCGGCTGCCCCGGCGTCAGTGTGCACCCTGAATCCGATATCGGGGTCACCCCGAGAAGGTTTAAATCGGCATCCAGTGCGGGTCGGCCTAGCAGGCCGGTCAGACGGGCAACACCGCGAGTTCGCGCGGCCGGTGGTTGAGCCGCCGGGCACCGTGATCCTCGACGACCACGATGTCCTCGATACGGGCTCCCCAGCGCCCGGGTAGGTAGATCCCTGGCTCGATGCTGAACGCCATGCCCCGGTCGAGCACCAGATCGTTGCCGGCCACGATGTAGGGCTGCTCATGTACCTCCAGACCAATCCCGTGGCCGGTGCGGTGGATGAACCGCGCTCCTAAACCGGCCTCAGTGATCGGGTCCCGGGCGGCGGCGTCGATGCTGCGTGCGGCAGTGCCCGGCGCGACCGCCGCCACGGCCGCGTCCTGCGCGGCTTGCAGCACCGCGTAGCAGTCGGCGACCTCGGGGTGGGCCGGCTCCCCCATGGTGTAGGTGCGGGTGCAGTCGGAGAAGTAGCCGTCCAGGGTAGGGCCGCCGATGTCGACTACCACCAGGTCCCCGAATTGCACCACCCGGTCGGAGACGTCGTGGTGCGGGCTGGCCCCGTGGGGTCCCGAACCCACGATCACGAAGGCCGCCGCGGTGTGCCCTTCCGCGACGATCGCGTCCGCCACATCGGCGCCAATTTGCGCCTCAGTCCGCCCGACCTGCAACCACTCCCCCATCCGGGCATGCACCCGGTCGATGGCCTGCCCTGCGGCGGCCAGCGCAGCGATCTCGGCGTCGTCCTTGCGCATGCGCAGCTGCGCCAGCACTGTCGATGCCAGTTCCTGAGTACAGTCAGGCAGCACGGCACGCAGCCCCAGCACGTGTACCGCGGGCATTGCGTCTTCCACCGCGACCCGCGCGGCAGCCGACCCGGACCCGGGTAACAAGGCGGCCACCAGGGCGTACGGGTTAGCACCATCGGTCCACTCTGCGATCTCCACACCCAGCTCGCACGCGGGTGTGCCGTCCAAGCCTGGTCGTTCCAGCGCTGGCACTACCAAGACCGGATCACCGTCGGCGGGTACCACCAAACAGGTCAGCCGCTCATGAGACTCGCTGCCGATCCCCAGCAGGTAACGCAGGTCCGGGCTGGGAGTGAGCAGCAGGGCATCCAACCCGGCGACACCGGTAGCGTTCTGCGCCCGAGCCAGGCGGGCGGTGAGGGTCTCGAGTGGAGCGGGCACCCCACTAGCCTAGAACCAGGCGATACGGCAGGTGGCAGGCTCTGCCCTCATGGACGCGCCTTTGCTGCTCATCGACGCCGCGAGCCTGTACTTCCGGGCCTATTACGGTGTCCCCGAGTCGATCACCGCGCCGGACGGCACCCCCGTGAACGCGGTCCGTGGCTTCACCGACATGCTGGCCCGTCTGATCGAGCAACGCCGTCCGGGCCGCCTGGTTGCCTGCCTGGACTTGGACTGGAGACCAGCATTCCGGGTCGCCGCCATTGCTTCGTACAAGGCGCATCGGGTCGCCGAGAACACCGGGCCGGGCGCTCCCGACGTCGAGGACGTGCCGGACGCGTTGAGCCCCCAGGTGCCGCTGATCCTCGACGTGCTGGCCGCCGTTGGACTAGCCACCGCTGGCGCCGTCGGCTATGAGGCTGACGACGTGATCGGCACGCTGGCTGCCGCCGAACGCCGCGACCCGGTCGAGGTGGTCAGTGGCGACCGGGACCTGTTTCAAGTGGTACGCACCGAACCGACCCCGGTGCGGGTGGTCTACGTCGGGCGGGGATTGGCCAAAGCCGAAGTGATCGGGCCTACCGAACTGGCCAGCCGGTACGGGCTGCCGGAAGCCAGCGCCGGGCCGGGTTACGCGGACCTTGCCACCCTGCGCGGGGATCCCTCCGACGGGCTGCCCGGAGTACCCGGTATCGGAGAGAAGACCGCAGCCACGCTGATCAGCCGGTTCGGTTCAGTGGAGGGCCTGCTCGCGGCGCTCGACGATCCCCGATCGGCGCTCGCGTCGGGGGTGCGGGCCAAGCTGCGAGCCGCCCGGGACTATGTGGAGCTGGCGCCCAGGGTCGTCCGGGTGGCGACGGATGCCCCCATACAGCGGGATCACGACGACAGCCTGCCCCGTGCTCCTGCCGACCCGTCGGCGCTTGCCGCGCTGCAGCGCACCTGGGGGCTGGGCACCGCGATAGACCGACTCGTTGCAGCGCTTCAGCACCGGCGCTGACGAAGGGCCGTCAGGATGAGATCGCTGGCCTTCTCACCGATCATCATGACGGTGATGTTCGGATTGACGGCTGGCAGGAACGGCATGATCGATGCGTCGGCGACGCGCAGGCCGGTCACGCCCTGCACGCGCAATTGTGGGTCAACCACGGCGTGTGAGTCGCCCGCGGCGCCCATCCGGGCGGTGCCCGCGGGATGGTACACGGTGTTGTGCGTCTTACGGAGATAGTCGATGAGCTCATCGTCGGTGACCGCGTCCGGCCCCGGCGCCAGCTCCCGGTGGATCCAGGCCTGCAACGGCGGCTGCGCAGCGATCCGGCGGGCCAGCTGGACGCCTGCGAGCAGCACACCGATGTCGTGGTCGTCGGGATCGGTGAGGTAGCGCGGGTCAACCTTCGGCCTATCCCGGAAGTCACGAGAGCGCAGCCGAACCGTCCCGCGGGACCGGCCGCGGGTGACGTTCGGTGTCAGGCACAAGCCGTTGGACGTGGTTGGGTAGCCCCAGCGCACCGTGTTCATGTCAAAGGGCACCGACCCGTAGTGCATCATCAGGTCGGGACGATCCAGGGCTGGTTGGGTCCGGGCGAACAAGCCGATCTCCCACCACTGGGTGGACTGAGTGACCATCGGTCGGGAGGCCTCCCACATGATTAGGCCCTCGACATGATCGTCCAAATTGGACCCGACACCAGGGCTGTTGACAAGCACGTCGATACCGACATCACGCAGGTGTCCAGCTGGCCCGATGCCGGACAGCATGAGCAGTTTCGGCGTGTCGATGGCGCCGGCGGCCAGGATCACCTCCCGGCGCGCGCGTGCGCTCTCGACATGAAACGTTGCAGAGTTGAGGTACTCCGCTGCGGTCGCTTTCCTGCTGGCCTCGAAAACGACCCGTCTGACCCAGGCGCCGGTTCGCACGACAAGGTTGCGCCGCCGTCCCAAGATTGGGTGTAGGTAGCTGCGCGATGAGGACATGCGCATGTTGTTCTCGTCGGCGTTGATCTGAAAAAAACCGGCCCCTTCGGTGACCGTGGCGCCTTCGTTGAAGCGCACCGTGGGCAGGCCGACTGCGGCCGCGGCGGCCAGTACCGCCACACCACAGGCATCGTGTGGCAGGATCTGCCGCAGCGTGATCGGGCCCGCGTGGCCGTGGTGATCACCGGGACCGTCGTTGTTCTCCAGTCGCGCGATCAGCGGCCAGCACTCACGGGCGCTCCAGCCGGTACAACCCATCGCCGCCCACTCGTCGAGGTCCTCGCGGGGGGTCCAGAACGCGATGCAGGAGTTGTGCGACGAGCAACCACCGAGCACTCTCGCCCGAGAGTGCCGCAGAAAGCTGTTGCCGTGAGTCTGCGGCTCGACCGGGTAGTCCCAGTCATAGCCGGATCCAAGCAGGTGCGGCCACTGCTCCAGTTTCAGGATCTTTGGATCGTCTAGGTCGGAGGGTCCGGCCTCGAGAAGGCATACCGTGATGGACGGATCCTCGGATAGCCGAGCTGCCAGCACGCAGCCCGCTGAGCCACCGCCGACCACGACGTAGTCGTACTCCTCGGGCCCGGTCATGTCTCGGCCCTGCGCGGACGACGCCGCACCGTGCCCATGGTCAATCCCCCCGCAGGACTCCCGAGAACTCGCTGATCAGCCGTCGCGGGCGGACTTCCATAGCATCAGCGGTGAAACGCATGGATCACCGCGGCCATGTCTTCAGCGCCGTGCCCGGCGTCAGCGGCCGCCTGGAACTGGTGGTGCAGGGCCGCCATGAGCCGGTCGTCAGTGCCGGCAGCGCGCATCGCCTCGGCGATCAGAGCGGTGTCCTTGGCTGCGCCAGCCAGCGGGAACGCCGGCGGGAAGTCTCCAGCGATCATCGCCCTGCCCTTGAGCTGGGTGTAGGCGCAGTCCAGTGGCCCTCCGGAGATGACGTCGAGAAACAACTGAGGATCAATCCCCAGGTCTCGAGCCATGCCGACGGCCTGGGCCGTGGCCGCGACGACGGACAGCACCCATGAGTTGGCGACCAATTTGAGCCGGTGTCCATCTCCGGGTCGCTCCCCCACCCACACCACGCGCGAGCCGATCGCGTCGAACACCGGCGCGGCAGTCTCGCGCAGCTGCTGGGGACCCGCGGCCAGCACGATCAGCGCACCTTCCTCCGCCGGCTTCCGGGTACCTAGTACGGGAGCGTCGACGAACCCGATACCGTGCCGCTCGGCCAGCTCGGCGAGCCTGGCGGTCCCGTCGAGACCGACCGTGCTGGCCTGCACCCACAGCGCGGACCGGCCGATGGCGGGCAAGGCCTGCTCCATCACCGTCGTGACGGCATCGGCGTCGAACAGCATGGTGAGCACGACATCGGCACCCGACACTGCCGAGCCCACATCGTCGGCCACGCGCGCTCCGTCGTGCCCCAGCGGACGAGCCTTCTCCGCGCTGCGGTTCCATACCGTCACGTCCAGCCCGGCGCGGAGCAGGCTGCGGGCCATTCCGGCCCCCATGATCCCGGTCCCCAACACCGTCACCGTCTTGGTCATCGCTGCCTCCCTGCCTTCTCCCCGTCATGGAGACATATCGGGGTAATGATGGACGCGC
>DATELN010000059.1:0-20666 GCA_035276605.1 Pseudonocardiaceae bacterium
TGGGTTCGGCGACGGCACCCTCCGCCCAGTCAGTCCGCTGCTGCTGGGTGGTGTCCTGATGCGTCATGCCTTGATGCCTTCAATACTGACTTCGCGGACCCGCTGGCGGCTGAACCGGCCGAAGTTGTAATACGCGGCGCAAGCTCCCTCGGAGGAGACCATGCAGGTACCGATCGGCGTCTCCGGGGTGCACGCGGTGCCGAACACCTTGCATTCCCACGGCTTGAGGACACCCTTGAGAACCTCGCCGCATTGGCAGGCTTTCGGATCGGCGACCCGTACCCCGGGTAGCGTAAAGTGCCGCTCGGCATCGAAGGCCGCATACTTCTCGCGGACTTGCAGTGCAGAGTGCGAGATGAAGCCGAGCCCACGCCACTCGAAGTAGGGACGCAACTCCATCACCTCGGCCACCGCACGCAACGCCACCGTGTTGCCGTTCCACGGCACCACCCGGCCGTACTGGTTCTCAACCTCGCAGCGCCCTTCGACGTGCTGCTGCAACAGCATGTAGACCGACTGCAGGATATCCAGTGGCTCGAACCCCGCCGTCACGATCGGCTTGCCGTATTCCTTGGCGATGAACTCATATGGGCGGCAGCCGATGACGGTCGAGACATGGCCGGGGCCGATAAATCCGTCCAATCGCAGATCGGGGGAGTCCAGAATTGCCTTGATCGCCGGGACGATCGTGACATGGTTGCAGAAGATCGAGAAGTTCTCGATGCCCTCAGCCGCTGCCCGCAGCACCGTCATTGCAGTAGACGGCACAGTGGTCTCCATCCCGATCGCCATGAAGATCACATGCTTATCCGGGTTCTGCCGGGCGATCTTCAGCGCGTCGAGCGGAGAGTAGACCATCCGGATGTCGGTGCCGGCGGCCGAGGAGTCAAAGAACGACCCACGCCCGCCGGGCACCCGCATCATGTCGCCGAACGACGTCATGATCACATCCGGCTGTTCGGCCAGTGCGATCGCATCGTCAACCCGACCCATCGGGAGCACGCACACCGGGCAGCCTGGCCCGTGGACCAGGCTGATGGATTCCGGAAGGTAGTCCTCCAGCCCGTGCTTGTAGATCGTGTGCGTGTGCCCGCCGCAGACTTCCATGAACTTGTAATGGCGGCCCGGCTCGCACAGCGCCGCGATCTTAGCGGCTAGCGCCCGAGCCTTTTCGGCATCCCGGTATTCATCGACGAATCGCATACCGCTCACTGCCTTTCGTCAATCCGCGATTCGAGCAAAGCGGCGATCTCATCCTCATAGGCTTGTCCGATGCCTATCAGGAAGTCCATCGCTGCCTTCGCTTCCTGCTCGTCAATCTTGGATAGCGCGAAACCGACGTGAATCAAAACCCAGTCACCGGGGACAGGCGGGTCATCGGTCAACAGACCGATATTGATCGCACGCTTAACCCCGCTGACGTCGACCTTGGCCAGATCGGGCTGGTCAGGCAGGATCTCGATCACTTCGCCCGGGATGCCGAGGCACATGAGCTACTACCTCCGTGGTGGGAGTTGGGTTACATCTCGCTCATTTGCTTGTAGCGAGCCACGTCCTTAGACACCTGTACCGCTACGGTGGCCAGGCCGGCTACTGACCCCCAGAAGATCAGCCGACGCAGTAGACGGAACATTCCCTTCACTTCCTTCCTTGTCGGTGAGCAAATCCATAACCACGCTGACAGCCCTATCAACGGCTGCGGCGACGGTTTCGGATAACCCGATACCATCCTCGGTACTGACCGGCTCACAACCGACCAGCAGGGTCCGCCCCGCGTTGCCGCCGAGGTTTTCCAGCAGCGCGAGTACCGCGTCGGGAGTCATCCCGTGCGCGTCGACAGCGGAGGGCTCGATGCCGGGCACGTCACCGTGGCCGATTTCGAGCACATAAATGGTTCCCGGCTCGCCGCCGCGGGACACGGCGTCGAGCAGGATTGTGGTGGCCGGGGCCATCTCAAGGAGATCGTAGGCCAAGTGCATACCTCGGATCCCGTAATCAACCACCCGCACACCCTCGGGCAGCGTCTCAGTGGAGAGCCGGCGGGCCAGCTCCACACCGAACGCGTCATCGCTCAGAAAAATGTTGCCGATGCCGGCCACCATCGTGGTCACGGCCCCGGTCATGATGAGACTCCTTCTAACTGATCTGGCAGCGGTTCAAGCTCCTCGGGATCGAAGTAGCGGAACCGGCCGTGCGCGGCCGAAATCTCCGCGCCTGGATCATCGTCGATGGTGATCGCCACGTGGGTGTGGCCGTCGACATCGAGCAACACCGCCGCGACGGTGGCCGTGAGCCCTGCCAGGAACATGTCCTGCGCATCGGCCCGGCGCGATCCCGGCCTGAGTACCACCTTGCTACCCTTGGCCACCTCAACGCCAGCGATTGTCACGCTGTCGGTCTCCGGATCTACCGAGGCGTCCGCGCCAGGATCCCACCAGGGAGTGCCGGGCGTGGTGAACGTTTCGACCGGGTCCGGCTCCTTCTTGATGCCAGGGGTCTCCCCAAGGTACCGGATCGCGCCGTGCAGCTTGTCGAGCATCTCGGGGGGCATTGAGTCGACGCGGTCCATGAGCTTGCGGGCCCGCTCGTCGGTGGCCCGTGCTTCCGCCTTCTCCTCGTCGGTGAGCGTCATCGTGCGCAGCGTGAGGATTTCGTCGATCTCGGTGCCGTCGTACAACTCGCCGGCACTTTCCGGCGCGATCTGCGGGTAGTCGTAGAGGATGATCGGCGAGATCAGCAGCACATCCCGGCGTCCCGCTTCACCAACCATAACCGGCCAGATCCGTTCGTTGCGGCAACTTTCAGCCGCTGGTTTCGCCCACTCTGGGGGGTCGAGGAGGGAAATGAACTCCCCATCGGTGACGGCAAGCACGGTATGCGCTGCGATCAGCGAATGCCGCAGTGCCAGGTGGCGAGCTGCCTCGGGGTCCGCCCACTCAGAGGTGTTGACTACCTCCACGGTCAGCTTCATAACTCCGTAAGGGCCGTTCAGCACCTGCGCGGACACCCGAACCTCGGCCTGTAGCGGCCAGCGCTCCCGGGTTACCCCCTCGGTGGTTTCGCTGCCACCGGAAACCGCGACTGGGACCACTTGCCCGGTGCCCGAGAGTTCCGACACCGCCAGCACGGCGTCAACCTCGTGCTCGACTGCCTCGTCGAATTCCGGCACCGGTCCATCTCCACCGCTGCGATGCTGGAGTTGCAGGAACCGCAGACGGAGGTGAAGGACCGGGTCGATGCCAGGCTCCAGCAAGCACTCGCTGTGCGAGGTGGCGTGCTCGCCGTGCCCGGCGTCGGCGTAGCCGGGCGGCACGAGAACGCCCCATTGCCACCGGATCTGGTTCTTGCGTGCCGACGCTCGGTAGGGATAGAGCAGGTAACCCTCGTAGAGGACGGCGTCGGCGATCTGACGCGCTACGTCCATCGGGGCCGCTGTCATGATTTCCCCTCCGCAGTGCGCTCCCGGGCCGCCTCCAGCACGGCGATGACGGCGTCATCCCAAGTCGGCAACGCACGCGATGCCCGAAACTCGCCGAGCGCATCGATCGTGTCACGGCCCAAGCGGAGCCACCCACTACCCGGGAAGTGGTAATCCATCATTTCACGCCATTTTTCGACCGGCATCCGGTAGCGGCACTCGGCGTGCCAGGGTACTTGCTCAATCCACATACCTTGCTTGCCGTCTCCGAAAATGGTTCCGCTGAACAACAATATAAACGGGACCTCCCCGTCCTCGAGCGCGTGGAAATATCGACCTGCGGTGACCTCCATGTCGTAGCTGCACGGTACAGAAATGGTGACTTCGGTGCTGCCGGTAAAGCTCGGCACCACCGTCGAAGTGTTGGCGAATTGGAAGGGATTGAGCGAGTCGCCCCAGCGCTCACGCCCGCCGAACAGCTCGAGTAGTCGATCGCCTTCCTTGTCAGTGTATCCGCGCCGCGACGGCTCGATCCTAATCTGACAACGCAGCGCGATGGCTCGAACCCGATCCTCGGTACCTGCACCGATCTTGAGCTGGAACAGCAGTGTCGGCGCCATGGCGTAGCGTTCGGGCGACACGTCAAGACAGGCGAAGGATAGTTCAGTCATTGGTGATCTCCACCTGTTCGCTGCGCTCGCGTAGTTCGGCGAAGAATTTGTGGATCTCCGCCCAAGCCTGCTCTCCGCCGTCGAAGCCCTGCCAGTGCATCCGGACCAGACCGACCAGCTGGTAGCAGGCGTCGATCGGGACCGCGAAGAACTCGAACCCGCTGTCTCCCTTATACACCAGCAATGCCTCGACATCGGGTTTGAGGTCACCGAATTCTGGAAGCGCTGCGAGCAGGTCCGTCCAGGCTTCCAAGGACAGCAGCGACTCGGTGGCTCCCGCCGGGCTCGGGTAGAACGCGACCGTGCGTTCGAGCACGCTGTTGTTGAAGAAGAACGCCGTCGCCACCGGAATCTCGATCGAGTCCCAGGTCGCCGCGGCGAGCGGCACGTTGGCGGCGTACCGGTAGCGTTCAGGGACCGTCTTGTACCGCCCACCAGCGGCGCCTTCTTGGGTGAACAACATGGCACACGGCCGGCAAGTACACATCAGACCGCGGTGTTCGACGTCCACCACGTGGCCGTGCCACTCGCCGATCTCCACGGCGCACATCTCGCAACGTTCGCCCGGTTGTTGTTCGGCCGGAGCAGCTTGAGGCGGGGAAGCGGCGCTTCCTACGAAGCGCCGCAGCCCCCCTTTCATGACACCGCCTGAGCGGGAACCGCGATCTGGACCCCGCCGTTCTCGTTGAGTAGTGGCAGCGGATCTAGGTGCGTTGCCGCTGTTGATGAGGTGGCTGTTTTCTTGCCGTCCTTGTCGCTCCAGCTACGACCAGCCCGGACTACGTCGTAACGTTGCGTGCAGCTGGGACAGGCCAACAAGCTCCCCACCAGTTTTCCGCCGGTCAGTCCGGAGCCGCAGACCGGGCAGCGGTCGGCGTAGGCGTACAAGCTGCCGGCCACGTTGCACACCACCGCAGCGGTGTCGGCGACCAGCGTGGGAACCACCTGACCTTGACCAAGGTCCTCGATCCCGTTGACCTCAACCCAGGTCGACGATGGTGCCTCCGGTTGCTTGCTCACCTGAGACAGCGGCAGCAAGGGGCGTCCCTCGGCCGCGGACAAGCCCGAGGCCGGTTCGGACACCATGCCTTCCACCTCGACCTTGGTGACCTCGGGTGCGACGTCCTCAATTCCTTTCTCAATGGCCATCTTCACGGTCATTGCGGAAGACGGGCAGCCGTCACAGCTGCCCGCCAACCGCAACCGGACCGTGCCGTCGGCGTCGAGCCCGAGGTACTCGACGCCGCCGGCATGCGAACCAAGGTAGGGCCGGACCCGATCCAAAGCAGCGAGGACGCGTTCCTCGGTGCTCTGTGGGTGCAGGTCGTGCAGCACCAGCAGGCCGGCCACTGCCTTGTCAGCGAGCAGCGGAGCAGCGGCCTGCTCGTCGAGTAGCTCCAAAATGCGGGCCAGGCCCGCACCGTAGAAGTCGACGAGCAGACCGACTAGCTCCTCGGCTCGCCCGGCGATCGCGGGGTCGGAGGCCGAGGCGAACTCAGCGAGTAGCGCCTCGACCTTCTCCCCTACTGCCTGGATATCCGATGTGTTGCTAACAGGCACGACTCAGCCACCGACCGGGAAGGAGTGTGGCGTGTGCAGGCGCTGCACCTCCTTGCCGTTTCCGAGGTACATGTGCACACCGCAGGGCAAGCACGGGTCGAAGCTGCGCACGGCCCGCATGATGTCGATGCCCTTGAAGGTCTCCGGTGGGTTCTCCTCGAAGATCGGCGTGTTCTGCACGGCGTCTTCGTAGGGGCCCGGCGTGCCGTAGATGTCGCGAACGCTGCCGTTCCACGGGGTGGGTGGGTACGGGTGATAGTTGGCGATCTTCCCGTCCCGGATAATCATGTGGTGTGACAGCACACCGCGGACCGCCTCGGTCCACCCACAGCTGATCGCTTCCTTGGGCACCTTGAACGGCTCCCAAGTCTTGGTGCGGCCAGCCCGTACCTCGGCCAGGGCCTTCTCTACGAAGTGCAGCCCCATCGCAGCCTGGTAGGCCTGGAAGTAGCTCCGAGCCCGGTTGCGCTCGATCGCGTTCGACAGCGGCTTGCCAGCCCTGTCGTGCGGGATCTTCCACTCGAAGCTGACCTCGGGCTTCGTAATCGTCCTTGGCAGGTTGATGACGACGCTCTTACCGGTGGCCTTGACGAAGCCGGTGTCGACCAGGCCAGACAGCGCCGTTGGCCACAACCGGGCCAGCGGCCCACCACCGGTGTCGAGGGCAAGGTGGTCCTTGCCGTCGAACCACCGCGGCGACATCGTCCAACTGTACGGACCGTTGAAGTCCCGCTTTTGCGGCCGCGGGATAGTGTGCTGGTTCCAGGGGTGCCGACGGTCAACCGGGTTACCCAACGGGTCCTTGTCGGCGAAGATCTCCTGGCCGTCCCAGTCCTCGTAGAAGGAGTGGCCCAGCAGGATCCGCAATCCGAGGTTGATCTTCACCAGGTCGTTGGTGACCAGCTTGCCGTCCACGACCACACCGGGGGTGACGAACATCTTGCGACCCCAGTTGGTCATGTTGCGGTAGTTGAAGTCGCAGTGCTCCGGGTCGTTCTGGGCGCCCCAGCAACCCGTCAGCACGCGACGCCGGCCAACCTCTTCGTAACCGGGCTCTACCTCGTAGAAGAAGTTGAACAGGTCGTCATGCAGCGGCACGACCCGCTTCATGAACTCCACATACCGCATGAGGCGGGTGTAGTAGTCAGTGAACAACTGGTGGGTGGCCACGCAGCCGATACCACCGGGGTAAAGCGTGGAGGGGTGCACGTGGCGACCCTCCATGAGGCAGAACATCTCGCGCGTGTAGCGGGACACCTGCAGTGCCTCGCGGTAGAACTCACCCGCCAGCGGGTTGAGCGCCCGCATGATGTCACCGATGTATTTGTACCCGTGGGCCTCGGCGTTCGGCGCCGGGGTCCGGTTGGCCTGGTCGAGCCAGCCGGGGTTGGTTTCGGCGACCATCTTCTCGCAGTAGTCAACGCCGACCAGGTTCTCCTGGAAGATGTTGTGGTCGAAGATGTACTCGGCACATTCACCGAGGTTGATGCACCATTCGCCGAGGTGCGGCGGAACTACGCCGTATGCCATGTTCTGGTTGTAAACCGAACAGGTGGCGTGGTTGTCCCCGCAGATCCCACAAATACGACTGGTGATGAAGTGGGCGTCGCGAGGGTCCTTGCCCTTCATGAAGATGGAGTAGCCGCGGAACACCGAGGACGAGCTGTGGCACTCGGCCACTCTCTTGTTTGCAAAATCAATCTTGGTGTAGATGCCAAGGCTGCCGACGATCCGGGTGACCGGATCCCACACCATCTCGGTGAGTTGGCCCGTGGAGCTGTGCCTTGCTGCGGTGCTTGTCATCGTCTAGATGCCTTTCTCCAGCCGGTCGGCGATCACCAGGAGGGCTTGTAGCCGGTCAACAGCTGGTTGCCCTTCTTACGCCACTTGGGCTCGCTGTCGGTCTTCTTGAGCGTGATGTTGCGCAGCGACCGGATGACCGAGCCGTACGCCTGGCTCGCGGTCCCTGACACCAGAGAGCCCGGAGGCGCGTCCATGAATGGCATGAACTTGTCCGGGAAACCGGGCATGGTGCAGCCGATGCAGATGCCACCCACGTTCGGGCAACCACCCACACCGTTGATCCAGCCCCGCTTGGGCACGTTGCACTTCACCACCGGGCCCCAGCAGCCCAGCTTCACCAAGCACTTGGGTGAGTCATAAGTCTTGGCGAACTCGCCCTGCTCGTAGTAGCCGGCCCGGTCGCAGCCTTCGTGCACGGTCTTGCCGTACAGCCACTGCGGGCGCAGGTGCTCGTCCAACGGGATCATCGGAGCGAGCCCGGCGGCCTGGTACAGCAGGTAAAGGATCGTCTCGGACATGTTGTCCGGATGAACCGGGCAGCCAGGTACGCAGACGATCGGAATCCCGGCCTTGGACTTCCAGTCCCAGCCCAGGTAGTCAGGCGCACCCATGGCACCAGTCGGGTTGCCCGACATGGCGTGGATGCCGCCATAACAGGCGCAGGTGCCGGCCGCGAGCACGATCGTCGCCTTGGGCGCCAACCGGTCGATCCATTCGTTGATGGTGACCGGCTGGTTGGTGTCCGGGTGCCTGCCGAAACCGGTGAAGTAACCCTCACCGTTAATTGCCTCGTTCGGGATGGAGCCTTCAAGGACGAGTACGAAAGGTTCCAACTCGCCCCGGTCGGCCTTCCAGAACCACTCGATGAAGTTGTCGGCACCTTGTTCTGGGCCGCATTCGTAATCAATCAGGGGCCAGTGCACTGCGATTTTGGGAAGGCCGGGAAGCGCTCCCAGCGCAATCTCCTCGATGCTCGGTTGCGTCGCTGCCGTCAGCGCAACCGAGTCACCATCGCAGGACAGGCCACAGTTAATCCAGAGGATATGAATTGGGCTCTCTTCAGACATGATCCCCTACTCCACGAGCGACCTCACGTCGCTCCTAATCGTGCCGGATCTCGCCTTCCGGTGGTCAGCTCGTTGAGCGTGAGCTCCCACAGCGTGTGGTAAATCGTGGTTTGGGCCTCCTGAATCCGGTGCACGGAAGCAGAAGGGACCACGAACAGGTAGTCGATGCTGCCCAGCTCAGCCATCGCCCCACCCTCGTAGCCCGCCAGACCGACGGTGAGCAGGCCACGCCTGCTCGCCTCCTCGAAGGCGCGTACGAGGTTGGTGGAGTTGCCCGAAGTGGATAGCCCGACGACGACGTCACCGCGCCGCCCGAACGCTGCGATCTGGCGGGCAAAGACGACGTCAAATGAGACGTCGTTCGACAACGCCGTCAAGACCGCGATATCACCGGTGAGCGCGAAGGCGGGCAATGCTCGCCTTCCCGGACCCGGATGCAGGAACAGGCTAGCGAGGTCGGCTGCGTCGGTGCAGCTTCCCCCGTTGCCGATGGCGAACAGCCGCCCGCCGTTAGCGAACGACTCCGCCATTGCCGAGGCACATACGGCCAGCCGCTGGCTTTCCCGAGCCAGCACCTCCCGCCGTAGCGCCACAATCTGGTGCACCTTGTCCACGGTGGAACGGCGCACCTCGGCCAACACAGCTTCAAGGTTGCCTGCTGCCGGGCTGTGTTGGCCGACGTCTTCTGGATGTGAGTATAAGAAGGGGTACAGGGTGGCCAGGTCGTCCGACCGCGACAGGTCATCAGACAACGGTCGGGCTCCTGATCCACTGGTGCTGTGGCCGTTGGGTCGTGGGATCATGCCGAATCCCCCACGACCGCGATTGCTTCCTTGGCATGAACGAGGATTTCGTCTCCGACCTTCGCCGACACGAAAGCCACGCTCACTTCTTCGATGCCGGACCCGGTATCCACCATCGCCAGGTCGTCGGGCAGCAGTTCCACGACGCGGACTGCGACAGCCTGGTCTGAGCAGGTGATGCACACGTCGCCATGGCATTCCGGGATCATCATGCGACAGCCCTCGGCTCAAGCAGGTCCGGATGCTGGAAGAACACGTGCACCAGTTCCCAGAGCACGTGGTAGGCCGTGACGTGTACCTCCTTGATCACCCGTGGGTCGTTCGAGTGGGCTACCACAACATGGTCGGCAGCAGGCAAGGACGCGATGCGGCCGCCGTCACCGCCGACAAGCCCAATCGTGAGCATGTTCAACTCTTTGGCTACGGCCAAACCGCGCAACACGTTGCCGCAGTTGCCGTCGGGCGAGACACCCAGTGCGATGTCGTCCGCGGACGCCAGGTGGCGCAGTTGGTGCGCGAAAACCTCATCGAAACCTTCGGTGCCGGCGATGCCGGTCACCGTCGCGACATCTGCGGTCAGCGAAATAGCCGGCAGGGCGCGCTTGCCCATGATGACGGGGTGGACGAACTCCACCGCGACGTGCTGCGCATCGGTGCTAGCGGTCCCGTTACCGAAGACGACCAGAGTGCCGCCTCGGTGGAAGCGAACGGCCATCGCATGACATGCCGCAGCGATCTTGGAAGCCTCGTCAGCCAGATGGTATAGGGGTAGTACCCGCCGCTCGAACAGTTCTGCGGCGGTGGCGGTCCCGGCTGTCGACCCGGACACGCCGCACACCTCCCGACCCTGGTTGGTCATGCACGTGAGTCACATCACGATAGGGCTGCTGTGATTGAGGGGCAAGGCCCCCCGTCCAGTTGGTTCACCTGGATTTCATCAGACCGCCTCGTTGCCGCGCCAAGCACCGCGCCGCTCCGCCCGACATGGCGACATATCGGGCTAAACGGGCGCCGACAAACCCCGATATGTCTCCATGTCGGGGGAGATGCAGCGGGATACGGGGGATACTGGAGACGTGCCAATCCTGGTGGTCTTGCTTGTTAGTGCTGTCGTTGAGCTGGCGGTGGTCGCCGCAGTGGCACATGCGATCGGGATCCTGGCGACCATCGGGCTGCTGATCCTCTCGTCGCTGATCGGGGCGATCTTGCTACGGCGCGAGGGTACGCGGACCGTGGCGGCCTTCATTGAAGCGGTCCGCACGCGCAGGCCGCCGCACCACGAACTGCTCGATGGCATGCTGATCGCTGCTGCCGGAGTCCTCATCGTGCTGCCGGGGTTCGTCTCCGACGGCCTGGGCCTGCTGCTGCTCCTGCCTCCGATCCGCGCCCTGGTCCGGCGGCGGATGCTGCGCTCGGCGTCACGACGAGTACCCACTAGGTTCGCCCCAGGCGACGTGGTCGAGGGCGAGGTCGTCGACGATCAGCCGCACCGCCCGTCCCACGGAGAACTGCGCTGACCGCAACCTGTCTGTTGGCTGCGGGGCTGCGTGGGAGCCGCTGCCCAGGGCGCGTTGAGGCAGCGGGAATACTGCTGGCCATGAGCACCACGCTGCTGCTGGATGCGCGTCTCCCATCGGTTATTGCCGAGCACGCAGGCGTGCGAGTGTGAACTGGTATCGCCGGCTGCTGCGGGTAGGCACCGCGGTCGGTGCCGGCTTGGTGCTCTACGCCGGCGCACCGCCGCGAGAACTGTGGTGGCTCGCGCCGGTAGCTTTTGCCGCGCTGTGGGGGGTGCTGCACGAGCGGTCGGTCCGGGCTGGATTTGGTTACGGGTTCGCCTTCGGCCTTGGTTTTTTCCTGCCACTGCTGTCATGGACGGGGGAGTACGTCGGCTCGCTGCCGTGGCTGGCGCTGGCCACGGCCGAGGCGTTGGTGGTCGCGCTAGCGGGTGCCGGCATCGCGGTGGTCTCCCGGCTGCCCGCCGCTCCAGTGTGGGCGGCATCGGTGTGGGTGGCGGCTGAGGCGTTGATCGCCCGGGTTCCTTTCGGCGGTTTCCCCTGGGGGCGGGTGGCATTCGGGCAGCCCAGTGGGGTGTTCCTGCCGGTGGCTGCCATCGGTGGGGCACCGCTGCTCACTGCGGCCGTGGTGCTGACCGGCTTCGGTGCTGGCGAGTTGCTGCGCCGGGCCGCCCAAGGCCGGCGCAAAGCGCTCCTCGTGCCCGCCTTGTTCGCGGTGTGCCCGGTGATTGCCGGGTTACTCGCCAGCACGACGGTGGCAACTACCACCATCGACGGGCAGGCGGTGGTCGCGTTGATCCAAGGCAATGTGCCCCGCGCAGGGTTGGAGTTCAACGCCCAACGACGGGCAGTGCTGGACAACCATGCCGCGCGCACCATCGCGCTGGCGGCCGACGTCGCAGCGGGCCGCTATCCGCGACCAGCATTGGTGATCTGGCCTGAGAACTCGTCAGACATCGACCCACTGCGGAACCCGGATGCGCGGGCGGTGATCGATCAGGCAGTCCGCGCGATCGGCGTACCGATCCTCGTCGGCGCTGTGCTGCGCACCGATGACGGGCGTGACACCAACACAATGATCGTGTGGGACCCGCGAACCGGGCCGGGACAGCGCCACGATAAGCGCCGGGTGCAGCCCTTCGGTGAGTACGTGCCCTACCGGAATTTTTTCCGGCTGTTCAGCCCGTACGTCGACCGCGCCAGCGACTTCGTGCCGGGCAACGGGAACGGGGCGGTCGACCTCGAGGGAGTTCGGGTCGGGATCGCGACCTGCTACGAAGTGATCTTCGACGATCTGGTACGCCAGAGCGTGCGTTCCGGGGCGCGGATGCTCGCCGTACCAACGAACAATGCCACCTTCGGCTTCACCGAGATGACGTACCAGCAGCAGGCGATCTCGCGGGTTCGCGCGGTGGAACACGGCCGCACCGTGCTGGTGGCGGCAACCAGCGGAGTCAGCGCGGTGATCGCCCCAGACGGTACGGTCAACCAGGAAACCAGGCTGTTCACGCCCGATGCGCTGGTGGCCCGGGTCCCGCTGCGCTCCGGTACTACGCTCGCCACTCGGCTCGGCCCGGCGCCGGAGTGGGCGTTGGTCGCGCTGGGCGTGGTAGGGCTGGCGGCGGCCCTGGTAATGCAGGGTGGATCTACCGGAGGAAAGCGGCGAGGCGCGCCGGCGAAGGAGGACGTCGATGACGGATCAGCGCGGCGGGTACGTCGAAAGGGTCGGTCGGACCGTCGTGGTGATACCGACCTACGACGAGCGGGCCAGCCTGCGGGGAGTGCTGAGCCGGCTACACGCCGCGGTACCTGATGCCCACGCGCTGGTGGTGGACGATAACAGTCCCGATGGCACCGGCGCGCTGGCCGACGAACTCGCTGCCGCCGACAGTCGGCTGCATGTCCTGCACCGTGCTAGGAAGGCAGGTTTGGGTGCGGCCTACGTGGCCGGGTTCCGGTGGGCGCTGGATCATGGCTATGACGTCATGGTGGAAATGGACGCGGACGGGTCGCACGCCCCCGAAGACCTCCCCCGCCTGCTGGACGCACTGACCATGCATCCCCGCGATGCCGTTGGTCCTGACGTGGTGTTGGGTTCCCGTTATGTGCCTGGTGGGCGGGTCGTGAACTGGGCCCGTTACCGCGAGTGGCTATCCCGCGGCGGCAACTACTACTCGCGGATGGCGTTGGGCGTGGGCATCAACGATCTGACCGGTGGCTTTCGCGCCTACCGGCGCCATGTCCTGGAGAGCATCGACCTGAGTACCGTGGCCTCACAGGGGTACTGCTTTCAGGTCGACTTGGCGTGGCGCTCAGCACGCGGCGGCTTCACGGTGGTTGAGGTGCCCATCGTGTTCACCGAGCGGGAACACGGCCAGTCCAAGATGACCAGCGCCATCGTGCTGGAAGCATTGTGGCGGGTGACCACTTGGGGCCTGCAGCGTTGCGGGGGGCGCTTGCGTCGTCGATCCAACCCCGACTCGGCATGCCCCGCCACGCAACCCAGCCAGTCTTGATGGTGTGTGGACTCCTTAGGCAGAGCGAGACCGACGGCCGCGCAGCTCAGTTAGCCGCTCGTCGAGCAGTTCCTCGAGCTCGGGGATGCTACGGCGCTCCAGCAGCATGTCCCAGTGGGTGCGCGGCGGCTTGATCTTCTTTGGCTTCGGCTCATCACCATCGACGAGTCTCGACTCGTTGCCATGTAGCCGGCACTCCCACATCATCGGTGGTTCAGCATCATCAGCGAAGGACACGGCAAAGTTATGGCCCTTAGGGCAGCCGTAGATCACCGGCCGGCGAGGAGCAAGATCATGGTCGCGGTCGGTCTCGTAACTGACGGTTCCGAGCCTGCTGCCACGAAGAACGCGGTCGGCCATGGCGTCTCCTCTCTCCGGGTCGAAGACCGTGCGGTCCCCGAATCCAGCGCATCGGGTGTAACGTCGAGAAAGGTCCCCAACATTCCCGGGCCCGCCAGCGACACCGGCGGGTCCGGACCGGTGATGTCTCACCGCTAGGTAACCGATGCGTTGGCCCTACAAGCGGTTATCGGACCAGCATCGCCCACACAGGGTGAATCGACGCGCCAATGTGACCTGTTACTTCACTCGAAGTGCACAACACCACCCATTCGGGTGCGTCGAGTGCTAGACAACCGCCGGCTGCGGGTTGCCGACCGCGCGGATCGCGCGGCGAACCGGGATGAGGGAGATCAGGACGAAACCGACGAGAAAGAAGCCGACCAGCGACAGGATGGCTGGACGAAACGAGCCGGTGGCAGCCCCGATCACGCCGAACAGCAGCGGTCCTACCGTGGAGGTGGCCTGTTCGCCGATCTCGTAGACGGAGAAGTATTCGGCTTCTTTGCCCGCCGGTACCAGCTGGCTAAACAGCGATCGGGACAGGGCGTTGGTCCCGCCCAGCACCAGCCCGATGCCCACCGCTACCGCGTAGAACTGAAATCGATCACCGGCCCGGACGAAGTACGCCGCGATGATCACCGTCACCCACACCAGCAAGCTGCCCATGATCGTGCGTTTGGTGCCGAACCGGCGAGCCGCCCAACCGTGCACGAGCGCGCCGATGAAGGCCACGAACTGCACCATCAGGATGGTGCCGATCAGCGTGCTGCTGGCCAGCCCTAGTTCCAGGTCGCCATACTGGCCGGCGACGCTGGCCACCGTGGAGATCCCGTCGGTGTAGATCAGGTACGCGGCGAGGAACCCCAGCGTCAACGGGTACGCCCGGGCGCTGCGCAGCGTGCCGGTGAGTTGGCGGAAACCAGCGGTCACGACCTGCAGGCCACGCTCGTAGCCTTGCGGCGGTTGGTAGCGGCGCATCCGGGACAAGGGGATGAAGGTGAAGGCGGCCCACCACAACCCCGCCGTGACGAAGCACAGCCGTACCGCGGCTGCCTCGGACATTCCCAACGCGTCGCGCCCCAGGTAGATGGCCAGACTGAGGGCCAGCGCGAGACCACCGCCGAGATAACCGAAAGCCCACCCGCGCGCGGACAGCCGGTCGCGCTCGTCAGGCGTGGCGATCTCGGGGAGCACGGAGTAGTAGACGACCACCGACGCGTAATAACCAGTGGTTGCCGTGATGAACAGCACCACCCCCAGCTGCCAGTTGGTGCCGGTCACCAGCGCGAGCAAGGCGGTAGCGGCTGCTCCGGTGAACGCGAACAGGCCGAGCATCAATCGTTTGTGTTGGGTGCGGTCGGCAATGGCGCCAGTCAGGGGCAAGATCAGGACCTGTAGAAGCGTGGATGTTGCAAGCAGGTAGTCAAACAACGAGCCGGCCGGAAACACCAGACCGAACAGTGAGATGTCGCAGTGGACCAGGGCATTGCGGGTCGGGCAGGGGTGACCGGCGGCTAGTGCGTCGTGCTTGGCAACGGTGGTGAGATACAGCGAACCGAATACGGTGACGATCGAGGTCGGGAACACCGAGTTGGCCCAGTCATACCAGCACCAAGCACGTTGATCGCGGCGGCGGTCCGGTTCACTCACCCGCTGGGTCTTCCGGGCCACAGCAGCCGTTCGCGCAGGACGTCTCGCAGCACGTCGGGCCGATCGGTCACCAGCCCATCGACGCCGAGATCGAGCAGGGCGTGCATCTCGGCGGCCCGGTTCACCGTCCAGACGTGCACCTCCCGGCCGAGGCGGTGCGCGTAGCGCACCAGGGCGCGGTCCATCACCCGGATCCCGCACCAGCGCACCGGCAGTTGCGCCAACTGGCCAGGAATCGGCGCAGCGCCGGGCGGCACCCGGCACAGTGACCTCAGCCGCAGTGCTGCTGCCGCCGCGGAGCTCATCGATGTCAGCAGCCGTGAGCCGGCAGCTTGTCGCAGCCATCGCAACCGCGATTCAAAAAACGATGCCAGGCACACCCGGTGCCACGCGTTGGTGCGGCATAGCAGATCGAACACCGGCCTGACCGCGGAGTCTGCTTTGACGTCGATGTTGACCAGCGCGTCTGGCAGCTCCTCCAGCAGATCGGCCAGCCGGCAGACCGGCTCGCGGCCATTGACCCGAGCGGTGCGCACTACCTGCCAGTCCAGCTGTTCGATCGCGCCGGACCGGTCCGTGGTCCGGTCCAAGGTGGCGTCATGCATGACGACAACGACGCCATCCCGGGTGGCATGGACGTCGGTCTCCAGGTAGTGATAGCCCTCCGCGGCAGCGCGACGGAAGGCTGCTAGCGAGTTCTCCATGCCGGCCAGCTCGCCCACGTGCCAGCCACGGTGCGCGAAAGCACGGGGGAATGGCCCGTCCAGGAACGGGTGCTGGACCGGGATCACAGGCACATTGTGCCGGGCCCTGGGCCGGGCATGCGTCAAGGTGCTATTCGGCGTCTTCGATGCCGAGAGAGAAGGTAGCCTCGATATCGCGCCGGGAGTACGACCGGAATGCGATGTGAGTGTCAGTGTCCAGCACGCCGGGGATCTTGCTGATACGGCCGGGTACCAGCTCGGCGAGATCTTCGTGGGTGGCTACCCGGACGATGGCGATGAGGTCTACGTCGCCGGCGCAGGAGTAGACCTCGGCCACCCGGTCGATGTCGGCGATTGCCTGAGCGGTCTCCGGGATGCGGTCGGCGACAGCCTGTATAAGCACAATCGCGGTGATAATAGGGAGCCTCCCGGGACAATGGCGTGGACGAGAACTCTGCGCCATCACCGTGCTCGTCGCAAGTTGTGACTGAGCCGAGGTAGCCAGGCAAGGGGAGTGGGGATGACGACGTACGAGGGCGCCACGCTGGGGCTGCTGGCGGCGGAGCTGCACGCCGTGCTCGGGCCCACCGCCGTGATCACCGACCGGCAGCGGTTGCGCACCTACGAGTGTGACGGGCTGGCGCAGCACCGCGTGGTGCCTGGCATGGTGGTGCTGCCGGAGTCCGCCGAGCAGGTCGCGGCGGTGGTCCGGGCCTGCGCCGCGCAGGGGATCCCGTTCGTGGCTCGCGGCTCGGGTACCGGCCTGTCCGGCGGCGCGCTGCCACACGCCGAGGGCGTGCTGATCGTCACCTCGCGGATGCGCCGGATCTTGGAGGTGGACGCCGCCAATGAGCGGGCCATTGTCGAACCTGGCGTGGTCAACCTTGACGTGACGAAGGCGGCGGCGCCGCAGGGCTGGTATTTCGCACCTGACCCGTCCAGCCAGCAGATCTGCTCGGTGGGCGGCAACGTGGCGGAGAACTCCGGCGGTGCGCACTGTCTTAAGTACGGGTTCACCACCCACCATGTGCTGGGCGTCGAGGTGGTCACGCCAGACGGGGAACTGGTGTGGCTGGGCGGCACCACCCGTGATGTACCCGGGTACGACCTGCTGGGCGCGTTCGTCGGCAGCGAGGGCACGCTCGGCATCACCACCAAGATTGTGGTGCGGCTGCTGCGCAGCCCTGAGTCGGTGCGCTGCCTGCTTGCCGCATTCCCTGGGGTCGACGAGGCAGGCGCCGCGGTGTCGGCGATCATCGCCGGTGGTGTCACTCCAGCGGCGATCGAGATGATGGACGCGTTGGCCATCGAGGCCGCCGAGGCCGCCGTGGCCTGCGGTTATCCGGACGGTGCGGGCGCTGTGCTGATCGTGGAGTTGGACGGGCCGGCCGGCGAAGTGGAGCACACCTTCGCGGCGGTGCGTCGGCATTGCACTGACGCCGGCGCCTTCGAGATCCGGCTGGCCCAGGACGCCGACGAGCGTGCCCGGTTCTGGAAGGGTCGTAAGTCCGCGTTCGCCGCGGTGGGCCGGATCAGCCCGGATTACATCGTGCAGGACGGGGTGATCCCTAGGACCGTGCTGCCCGACGTGCTGCGCCGCATCACCGAACTGTCCGCCGGTACTGGGGTGCGGGTGGCCAACGTTTTCCATGCCGGCGATGGCAACCTGCATCCGTTGGTGCTGTTCGACGAGTCGAAGCCGGGTGAGGCGCAGGCGGCGGAGGAGGTTTCGGCCGCGATCCTCGACCTGTGTATCTCCTACGGCGGTTCGATTACCGGTGAACACGGCGTCGGGGTGGACAAGGCGTGCCACATGCCGCGCATGTTCACCACCGATGATCTAGATACCATGCAGCTGCTGCGGCGCGCGTTCGATCCCACCGGGGTGTGCAACCCCGGCAAGGTGTTTCCCACCCCTCGGCTGTGCGGTGAGGTACCGGGAAAACGCAAAGCTGTGCACCCACTACAGGCCGCGGGCCTGGCCGAGCAGTTCTGATGGCCACCACGTTGCATGGGTTGCAGGCCGCCTGCGGTGAGGTGACCGAGGCCGGTGCCGACGACGTCGTGGATGGGGTGCCGGCGCGTTGGGTGGCCTGGCCGGGCAGTACCGAGGAGGTCTCGGCGGTGCTGCGCGCAGCGGCTGGCTTGGGGCTGCGCGTCGTTGCCCGGGGTACCGGGACGCGTATGACGTGGGGTCTACCGCCAACCGATCTGGACCTGATCGTCGATCTCAGTCGGATGAACGCGGTGGTCGCGCACGTCGCCGGTGACCTGGTCGTCACCGTGCAGGCCGGACTACGGATGGTTGATCTCCAGGACCTGTTGGCTACGCATGGGCAGCAGCTGGCGCTGGACGGCTTTGACACGCTGGGGGGCACCATCGGCGGAACTATCGCCACCGCCGCGTCGGGTCCGTCGCGCTACCGGTACGGCTCGGTCCGCGACCTGCTTATCGGGATCACCGTGGTGCTCGCCGATGGTACGGTCGCCCGCGCCGGGGGTACGGTGGTGAAAAACGTTGCCGGCTATGACTTGGGCAAACTCTATACCGGCTCGCTGGGCACCCTGGGTGTGATCACCGAGGCGGTGTTCCGGCTGCACCCGTTGCCCGAAGCCCGACGGTGGATCACCGCAACGACGGATGGTTCCGCACAGGCCGCAGCGGGGATCGCTGCGGTCCGGGCGTCGCAGCACGCCCCGGTGGCCCTCGAGGTGGACCTAGCCATGCCGGGTGGTGCGGTGACCATTGGTGTTGCCATCGAGGGCGTTGCGGGAAGTATCAGTGCTCGCGCGGACGACGTGAGAGACCTGGTCGGCGCTGCGGTCGGGATACCAGCCACCGTGGCCGAGCACCCACCAGACTGGTGGGGCCAGCCACCGCAGGCGCCGTATGCGACGGTCACCTGTCAACCGACCGGGCTGGCAGATCTGCTCGCCACCGCACCGGGAACGCTTCGCGGCAGTGCCGGAGCCGGGGTGCTGGCGTCGGGCCTTACCGACGATGATCGGTTAGGGGCTGAGTTGGCGCGGCTGCGCCAGATCGCGGGGCAGCACGGCGGGTATGCGGTATTGCGCTGCGCAGCACCGCATCGCAGGGCAGGCTTGGACGTGTGGGGGCCGGTGCCTGCGATGACGTTGATGCGCCGACTCAAAGACCAGTTCGATCCGGAGCACCGGCTGGCGCCGGGCCGGTTCGTGGGAGGAATCTGACGTGACCGCGGGTGCCTTTGACGATCACCACCCGCCGCAGCTGGAGCTAATCAAGGACTGTGTGCACTGCGGGTTCTGCTTACCGTCTTGCCCCACCTACGTGCTGTGGGGAGAGGAGATGGATTCACCCCGCGGACGCATCCACCTGATGAAGGCCGGTGTGGAGGGCGAGCCACTGTCGGAATCGATGGTGGGACATTTCGATGCCTGTTTGGGGTGTATGGCCTGCGTCTCGGCGTGCCCTTCCGGCGTGCGTTACGGCACGCTGCTTTCCGATACCCGGGCCCAGGTGGAACGCCGCTACGAGCGGCCGTGGCGGGAGCGGCTGATCCGGGAGACGATCTTCCGGCTGTTCCCCTACCCGAGGCGGCTACGCGCCTTGCGCGGGCCGCTGGTGTTCTACCAGCGCAGTGGGCTAGGCCGATGGTTGCGGCGAAGCGGGCTGCTCGATCGGCTACCAGCAACGGTTCAGGTGATGGAGTCGCTGATCCCGACGCTGACCCGGCGGCAGGAGCTGCCGCAACGGGTGTCAGCCCGCGGGCGGCGCCGCGCGGTGGTCGGGATGCTCACTGGCTGCGTACAAGACGCGTTGTTCCCCGAGGTCAATGCCGCTACCGCGCGAGTGCTCGCCGCCGAAGGCTGTGACGTCGTGATTCCCCGCGGGCAGGGTTGCTGCGGGGCGTTATCACAACACAGCGGCCGAGAGGATGAGGCGATCCGCTTCGCCCGCGCACTGATCGACTGCTTCGACGCCGCCGGAGTGGATTACGTCGTGGTCAACGCGGCAGGCTGCGGTTCGGCGATGAAAGAGTACGCGCACCTGCTGCGCGATGATCCACATTACGCGGCTCGTGCGCAGGCTTTCGTCGAACGCACCCGCGATGTTTCCGAGTTGCTCGTTGAACTCGGCCCGGTGGCGCCACGTCACCCGCTGGAGATCACCATTGCCTACCACGATGCCTGCCATTTGGGACACGCCCAAGGCATCCGGTCCCAGCCTCGGCAGTTGCTGCGCGGTATTCCCGGGGTAACCCTCGTCGAGATCGCCGAAGCCGACCTGTGCTGCGGCTCGGCGGGGATCTACAACCTGCTGTACCCCCAGCCGGCGACCGAACTGGGGGACCGCAAAGCCCGTAACGTGCTCGCCACCGGGGCGTCAATGCTGGTCACGGCGAACCCCGGCTGCTTGATGCAGATCGCGGCCAGCGCCCGGCGGCTCGGTGCAGAGCTCAGGCTGGCGCATATCGTCAACGTGCTGGACGCATCGATCCGGGGCCGGGCCGGCCCGCGGCCCGATCATGGCCTAACGACGTGATAGGGCTGCGGCAAGGCGGTCTCGGTACATAACACTGGCCAGCGAGCCGGCACGGTGCGTAGGTCACGCGAGACAAGCTGCGGAGTGAGG
>DATELN010000060.1:0-5855 GCA_035276605.1 Pseudonocardiaceae bacterium
GCCGGGTTCGAATCCGGGCACGCCTACGGCAAAGCCCTGCGCACCGTCAAATCCTGCGTGGGCACCGACTGGTGCCGCTACGGCGTCCAAGACTCGGTGACCATGGCCATCAAACTCGAACTGCGCTACCGAGGGCTACGCGCCCCGCACAAGGTCAAGGCCGGGGTGTCGGGCTGCGCGCGGGAATGCGCCGAGGCCCGAAGCAAGGACTTCGGAGTCATCGCCACCGAAACCGGTTGGAACCTCTACGTCGGGGGCAACGGCGGGTTCCGCCCCCGGCACGCCGAGCTGCTGGCCTCCGACGTGGACACCGACACCCTGATCCGCTACATCGACCGGTTCCTGATGTTCTACATCCGCACCGCCGACCGGCTCCAGCGCACCGCGGCCTGGATCGAGGAACTCGACGGCGGCCTCGACCATCTCCGAGACGTCATCGTGCACGACTCACTGGGCATCGCCACCGAGCTCGAGGCAGCGATGGCCGCCCACGTCGACAACTACACCGACGAATGGCGCGCCGTGCTCGAAGACCCCGACAAGCTGGCCCGCTTCACCTCCTTCGTCAACGCACCCGACGTCCCCGATCCCAGCATCGAATTCGTCGACCGCCGCGGGCAACGCGTGCCCGTCGGATACGACCGCGGCAGCCAACCGGTGATGCTCTCCGGGCCCGAGCTGCAGGTCGTCAGCCGATGACAATCACCCAAGACCCGCCGCAGCATCGACCGGCACTCGTGTGGTTGTGCGATAGCGCCCGACATTGTTGGTGAGTAAAGCGACAAAGGGAACAACGACACGATAAGACCAGACAACCACATCATCCGACGCGTAGGGGGCATGTGTGGACGGTAGCGATAGCGAG
This sequence comes from Pseudonocardiaceae bacterium, assembly GCA_035276605.1. GTDB lineage: Bacteria > Actinomycetota > Actinomycetes > Mycobacteriales > Pseudonocardiaceae. The sequence goes on from DATELN010000060.1 coordinate 866, forward strand.
AAGGTCACCAGCGCGGTCAAGGGTGCAGCCACGGCAACACTGGCGGCCGCGACGATCGCGACACCAGTGCGCACCGGCGCTGTCGCGACCGCCGAGGCAGCACCGGCAACGCCCAACACGCCACAGCCCGCACCCCAGCCGGCGGCCGGTGCGCCAGCGCCTGAGGTGACCCCCCGCATGACCGCACCGTCGCCGAGGCCGCCACCCGAGCCGCTGCCCCTCGCGGGATTCACCGTGGGGATCACCGCCGCCCGCCGTGCCGAAGAGCTGGGCGCGTTACTCCAGCGCCGAGGCGCCAAGATCGTGCACGGCCCGGCGATTCGGATCATTCCACTAGCCGATGACACCGACCTGCGCGCCGCCACCCAGGACCTCATCGACCATCTGCCCGACATTGTGGTGGTGACGACCGGCATTGGGTTTCGCGGATGGGTGGAGGCCGCCGACGGATGGGGACTGGGTGATGCGCTGCGTGCTGGGTTGCACCGCGCGACGCTGCTTTCGCGCGGCCCGAAGTCGCGCGGCGCGGTCCGCGCCACGGGCCTGACCGATGCCTGGTCACCCCCCTCGGAGTCGTCAGCGGAAATGCTGGAGCATCTACGAGCCGGGCAACTGCAGGGCGTGCGGGTGGCGGTGCAGCTCCACGGCGAACCGCTGCCCGACTTCGTAGGGGCGCTGCGCTGCGCGGGCGCGCAGGTGGTCCCGGTGCCGGTCTACCGGTGGGCAAGGCCAAAAAACCTCGCCCCGCTGGACCGGCTGCTCGGGCTGGTGCTAGACGGCGGTGTGGACGCGGTCAGCTTCACCAGCGCGCCAGCCGCGGCCAGCGTGCTCAACAGAGCCCCCGAGCTAGGGATACTGGAGCCGTTGCTGCAACGCTTGCGCCGGGACGTGCTCGCCGCCTGTGTCGGACCGATCACCGCCGGCCCGCTGGTGGCCCACGGCGTGCCCACCGTGCAGCCGCAGCGCTCGCGGATTGGTGCGCTGGTGCGCACGCTGACCAAGGTACTGCCGACCCGGGCTGCGCGGTGGCCGGTCGCCGGCCACCTGCTCGAACTTCGGCGACATGCCGCGGTGGTCGACGGTGTGCTGCGCGCGGTGCCACCCACCCCAATGGCCCTGCTGCGACTACTAGCGACGCGTCCCGGCCAGGTGATCCCCCGCGCCCAGCTGCTCTCAGTAATGCCCGCGGCGCGCGACGACGAGCACGCCGTCGAGACGGCAGTGGCCCGCCTGCGCGCCGCGCTCGGTAATCCCCGGATGGTCCAGACCGTGATCAAGCGTGGCTACCGGCTGGCTCTGGATCCCGAAGACCGCCGATGACCGTTGTCCTCGCGGCGCATCGCTGATGTCGCAGTGGCGCCCCAGCTGGCGGACGCACGAGTGGTATTGCGAAACCGGGTCGGCGGTGAGGTGCCGGGTCGGTCAGTGAGCCCTGCGGACACGACACTCCGGGCCGATGAACACTTTTGTGCATACCGCGCTGATCGTGGACGGCGATGCCACGCTACGACAGCGCCTGGTGCCCGCGCTGGATCGGGCGTTGCGGGCGAACCACACCGTGTTACTGGTGGTGGGCCCCCACACCCAACAGGTGGTGTACGACGCCCTGGGTGACCGAGCCCGGCGCCTGCCCTGGGACCACCCGGGGGCGTTTGATCAACGGCTGGGGTTTACGTTCGACACCTTCCGTCGCTACCTGTCTGCGCAGCAGGCAGCGGGGCGGCGGGTGCAGGTCATCGCCGAACCCGAGATTCCCACTGGTGGTCGCGCCGCGCCGGTCGATCGAATCGCCGCCTACCTGGCGTATGAGGCGGTATGTAACGACGTGTTTGCCGGCTACGGCTACCCGGTCACCTGTCTGTGGGACTGTCGGCGCTACCCGACCCTGGTCATCGACGACGCCCGCAAGGTGCATGATCACGAACTGGGGGCAACCGGGCCGATACCCAACCCGAACTTCATCCCCACAGCGCAGTACCTCGCCGGACGCAACCACATCACCCTGGAGCCACCACCCCCGATCACCGATCTCGACACGACGGTGACCGACGACCACCACCTTGCCGGGCTGCGCCGAACACTGCGGGAATGGACCCACGACTGGGTATGTGCCCCGTCGGCGGCAACCGACGTGGTGTTAGCCACGTCGGAGACGGCCACCAACGGCCTGGTCCACGGGGCGCCCCCGGTCCGCATCCGGGGCTGGCAGCACACCGATACCTTGATCACCCAGGTGGACGACGCCGGGGCAACCCCATTCCGCCGATGGCTGGCTACCAGCCACCACCCAGTGACCAGCAAGGTGGCCGTGGCCTGTGGCTAGCCCGCCAACTAGCCGACACCCTCACCACCTACACCACCAGCACCTCCACCACAGTCCGGCTGCACTTCCCCCACGATCTCACCCACCTGCCACCCGTCACCCAGCAAACCCAGGCATAACAACGGATCGTCAACCACGCCGTGGCCAGACCCTGCCCATAGCTCACCGACTGTGCTGAGGCCATCGGCCAGACAACGAACACCTCAAAGCCAATGCTGGTGATGTCAACCGCGCGCACTGGCATCGGCTGCGGGTGTGCAGGCCGCGGACCTGGCTGATCTGAGCCTCCCGAAGCACGGCCCCGCAGGCCCCTGGCCCCCGCAACTTCTCGGAAGTTAGGCGAGGGCAGTCGGAGTCCGCGCGGCAGCACCGCCAACTTCGGCATCACCCCTCGGTGTCTAGAGCGTGTCCCGTGGATCTAGCGGGTGCGTTGCGGTAGGTCGTCTGGGTGCACGATCGTCATGACTTGACTGATGAGGAATGGGCTCGGTTGGAGCCGCTGTTGCCGGACCTGAAGCCGCGGCGGGGTGGCCGGTGGGTTGATCACCGGCGGGTGATTAATGGGGTGATCTGGCGGACCCGCAGTGGAGCACCGTGGCGGGATGTCCCGGAGGCGTACGGGAACTGGAAGACCGTTTACAATCGGCATCGCCGCTGGTCAGCGGAGAGAACCTGGGAGCGGATCCTCGACGAGCTACGCCGGGGCACCGATCATGACGAGGGTTCGGCGTGGACGGTAGGCATCGACGCCGGGGTGGTGCGCGCGCATCAACACGCCGCGGGCGCCCGCCAGTTGCCGCCGGCTGATGTCGACGCGGAGGTCCTCGCGACCACCGAGGTCGGCACAGGGGGCTGAGCCGAATGACACGAAATCCGACGCCAAGCCGCGCCGGGAGGCACTCGGACGCTCCCGAGGAGGCTTGACGACCAAGATTCACCTCGCGGCCGACATCCGCTGCCGACCTCTCTCGCGGGTCACCACCGCCGGTCACCGCCACGATTGTCTGGCCTTCGAGGCGGTCATGGCCGGCATCCGCATCCGCCGCACAGGCCGTGGCCGGCCCCGCACCCGACCCGGCCGCGTGCTGGGCGACAAGGCCTACTCCAACCGGGCAATCCGCTCCCACCTGCGGCGACGCCAGATCAGGGCCACCATCCCCGAGCCGGCCAGCCAGCAAGCCCACCGTCTGCATCGAGCACGCAAGGGCGGACGGCCACCAAAATTTGATCCCGAGATCTACAAGCAACGCAACGTCGTCGAGCGCTGCATCAACAAGCTCAAGGGCTACCGCGCGGTGGCAAGCCGATATGACAAACGGGACTACATGTATCGCGGAACCATCGACATCGCATCAATCAGGATCTGGCTCCGCGATCCCGTTCCATGATCCACGGGACAGGCTCTAGCCCGACGAATTGGTTACGAGCTGACCGGCGGACCCGGGACGTGTCACGTGCCCGATGGGCCAGGTCTCGAGCGAAAGTGGCCAGCACTGCTCCGTCAATTACCATCCAGCGCGACGGCTCTCGTTCGGCCAGCAGTTTGCCGGTATCGATCCATCGCCGCACGGTGTCATCGCTGACCCCGAGCAGTTGAGCAGCTTCGGCAATCCGGAACTTCGGCACAGGGGAGAGGCTAACCCCGGTCTGTGTTTGCCCTCTGTTCCGGAACCAGAGGACCCGCAGATACGTCGGTCAACGCCGACAGCCCAAGACGCTCGAGGAACCCTGCTCGTCGAGCCCACCATTCAGGACTCATCGAGTTTCAACTGCCACTCATAATCGCTGCTTGAACCGCTCGCTCGAGCAGGATCGGGACAAAGCTGCGAACCCGAGCGTTGGCGACATGCTGCCTGGCGCGCTGAAACTCCGCACGGACCTTGGTCTCGTCATGATGCCCGTGGCGAACGTATTGGACCACCAGCCGGTCTTCGAGCTGGGCCAGCTGAGCATCGAGTGTCTCGTCGGGGTCGGCGTGGTGCGCGCCGAAGGTGTCGATGGTGGGCATCCGCCTCCTCTCGCCCCGATCCGTCTACCCCCCGCGCATCATCGGGTACCACCAGTGTCCGTGACGAGCATGCAAGGCAACGAGTGAGCGCGCGGTGAATGACCATGCAGGCACCCAGTGCGCAGCACCCGGCCACGTCATGTCCTTGAAGCCGAGTGTTGGGCCTGCTGACCACCGCAGATGTGCTGCGCCCGCACCCGCGATTAGCTTGACCGTCGATGAGCCCGGCGGCCGGCTGGGTCGCTCGTTGCCACAGCAGCCCACCGGCGCCCTCGCCATATGCCGGGCCAGCTATACCCACCCCACGACCCCGACCGCAACCACGTCTGGCTCGCCCTAGTCCTCGACGCCCGCCACGGCGTCAGGTGCCGCCACTCACACCCCCGATACCCGACGGCCGGGGGCGCCCGCCCCCAAACCCCGGCACCGCTTCGGAGATCACGTGACAAAGATGCTGATCTGAAGTACAAGGATGGTGATCTCCGCACGGCACGGGACAAGCCCTGCCAGACGGCGGGCCACTGCGCGCAAGGGACACCCCACCGTTGCACTCCGGACCCGCCGCCCGGCAGCTCCCGGGGCGCGCCGCGAGGAGATCACCACCCTCAGCCAGGGGCAAGTGCCCACCGCCAACACCCCGTATCTGTCGACGCTTGGCG
>DATELN010000061.1:0-4770 GCA_035276605.1 Pseudonocardiaceae bacterium
TCTCGCCGTGGTGACCTGGACTTCGACTGCTCAGGCGAAGATCGCAGTGCCACCCCGGTTGGGAACTTAAAGCACGCCCCAAGACCCCGCCATCAGCCTCCCACGGTTGGCTGTGCACGGCTACAAGGAACACCGGCAGAAGGAAATCGCCAGCGCGGCGTCGCCGCTGCTGACGGGCCTGACGATGAGAGTAAAGGAAGCCGCCAGGTCGGCAGGATGGCGCGGCGCATCTGCCCTTACCCGTGGAAGGGCAGATGCGCCGCTGGGTTCATCGGTTTGTGGCCGGTGATGATGCCGTGGTCGGCCAGCTGTCGCCGCGGTGGCACATTACGTGGTCGACGAGGTGGTATTCGGCGGCCAGGACCGGGTCGTCGACGTTGGAGTTGAGGGACAGGACGACCGTGGTGCGACCGTCGCTGCTGACGGCGCCGATGGTGTTGTACCCGGGTACGTCGCCCTCGTGTGACCAGTAGCCGCCGCCGCAGCTGAGCGGGACGAAGAAGATACCCAGCCCGTACCGCGAGCCGGGCACGCTGGCGCTGTCACCTCCGGTGGCGGGCACCGTGCGGCGCATCTGCCGTATCTGCGCCGGGGGCAGCAGCGTGCCGTGTCCGATCGCGCTCCAGAACCGGGTCAGGTCGGCGGCGTTGCTGACCAGTGCGCCAGCCGAGTCGGCCCAGGACATGTTCTCGGCGGTCGTGTCGACCCGGGTGTTCTTGTCGAAGATCAGGTAGCCGGTGGCGTGTGGCTGGGGCAGGCGGGTGCTGGTGCCCGGCGCATAGGTGTGGCTTAGTCCGAGCGGGACAATGATGCGGCGGGTGACCTGATCCTCCCAGGAATCGTGGGTCACCTTCTCGATGATCATTCCAAGCAGGATGTAGTTGGTGTTGGAGTAGTTCCAGGCGGTGCCGGGGGCGAAGTCCGGGAACCCGTTGGGGTTAACCGCCGTGCGGCTGTCCAGGTTGGCCACGCCGCTGGTGCCGCGCAACTGCCGGTCACCGGTGCGCACCTCGGCCAGCACCCCAGGTACTCCGGTTGCGGTGATCGCGTCGAGGTCGCGCTGTAGAGCGTGCAGCGAGTAGGCATGCTGAGCCGGCGCTGTGGCCGCACTGGCGGCGGTAAAGGTGGTGGCGGCGGCAGCCGTGGCGGCGGCAGCCAGGCCAATGGCGATCCATCTGTGAGTATTCATGACCACCACGCTGCCGATCGGGCAGTCCTCTGGCAGTAGGGTGATCCGGCTGCCGCAAGTGGGGTTTCCCCCACCCGCGGGTGGCCAGGCCTGGCGTGATCACGGTGGCGCCCCTGGCCGCTGCCCCGCCCGCGGGCATGCAGTCAGCGGGCGGGGGCAGCTGGCTGTTCACCAGCCGTAACCGTGGGCGGATGGAGCGGCCGGGACCATGCCCGCTGGCGCCGGGGAACTTGCGATCGAGGCCAGGCCGGGGGTGGCCACGAAGAAGTTCTGGACGCCCTGGCCGGTCACCTGGCCGGGGTGGTCGCTGACGAAGGTGTACAGCAGGTGGCCGTTGTAGGCGACCTGGTGGCCGTGGGCATCGTTGACCACGGTGAGCTTGCCGTTTGCTCCGGCGGCGGTGGGCGCGGCTGAGGTCAGCGGTGGCCATAGCGCGGCCAACCCGCCGGTGACCAGCGACTTCGCCGCGGTGTCGGGCTGGTAGTAGTACAACGGCAGGCCGCCGGTGTTGACCAGGATGGTCTCGGTCTTGCCGGCGACGGTCGCTGACGCCGTGCGCACGGTCGCCACCGTGGCGCTGTGGCCGGTGGCGGAGTAGCCGGCGTAGCTGCCGCCAGTTGCTGCGGCGGCGGTGACGCCGCCGACGGCCGCCACGGCGGCCAGGCCGACGCCGGCGATGATGAGTTTGGGGTGTCGCATGGTTTCATTCCTTTTGGGCTGGACGGGCGCGGTAGTTCCGCACTGAACAACCGGTACGGGGGAGCAGACTTGGCAGGTTCAACGGCACTGGGCCAGCGGGGTGCGACATGCGTCACACTGCCTGAGCCAGCCGGCAGGCCGCCGCGCGGATCAGGTTTGCCCGTGGGCGATACAAGTAGAGCGCATGGTCGGCCGCGTGACGTCGGTTCAGGAGCGGGGGAGTCCCATTCTGTAAGTCACTGGTCAAACACCAGAGTTCAAATAGCCGCCGTCATCTGAAATTTAATACTGTGCTCCAAAGGGTCATGGTTTGCCCAGCGATCAGATTTGTCACAATAAGCATTCTGGGGCATTCAGTAATGGTCAGCTAGGAGAAGCCGTTTGGTAGATGTTCACTTCTACCTTACCTTGACCCAGCGCTGAGTCGGTTGTAGATTTGATGTCATCAGGGTTTGCTGTCTCTTTTTGACACATTTTCCGTGGGGGGATTGAGGGAAAGAATCGTCTCCCATAGAGAAGAGAATGGGCCATGACTGACACGCCACGAGACCGGCCCGAAGCGCCCGTTGTACCTGTTACGCCCGAAGCGGCCGTCGTACCCACCCGGCCAAGAGGGGACGGGGCTGGAGCGGCCGCGGGCGGCGGTTTCGGCCTGCCGGTGGCGGTCGCGCTGATCATGGGCAGCATCATCGGGGTCGGGATCTTCAACCTGCCGACCTCGTTGGCCGGCATCGGCCCGATCACCTTGGTCTCCATGGGGCTGACGACGATCGGTGCCATCGCCCTGGCGCTGATGTTCGCGGCGCTGTCGCGTCGACTGCCCGCCGACGGCGGGCCGTACGCCTACGCCCGGGTCGCGTTCGGCAACCGGGTCGGCTTCTTCAACGCGTGGTCGTACTGGATCAGCGCGTGGGCCGGCAACGCCGGGATTGCCGTTGGCTGGGTGCTGTATGTCGAGGTGTTCATCAACAAGGGCCACCACAAGCTGATCACCATCCTGCTCGTGCTGGTCGGCCTGTGGGTTCCGGCGGTGATCAACCTGTCGGGCGTAAAGAACATGGGGTCGGTCCAGATGGTGACCACGGTCCTTAAGTTCGTCGCGCTCGCCTTCATGGCCATCGTGGGCCTGTTTTACATCAAGACCGCCAACTTCACTCCGTGGAACGTCAGCGGCGAGAGCGCGGTCAGCGCGATCGGCGCCGGCATGGCGATCGCGCTGTTCAGCTACATCGGCGTCGAGGTCGCCTCTGTCGCGGCGGGCAAGGTACGTGACCCCGACAAGAACGTCCCAAAGTCCACAGTGTTCGGTACGCTCGCCACCGCCGTGGTCTACATGCTGTCCCTAGTAGCCGTGTTCGGCATCGTCCCAAGCTCTCAACTCGCGAAGTCCAACGCGCCGTTCTCGACCGCGATCAACGCCATGTTCGGCGGCACCTGGGCCGGCTATGTCATGTCCGTCGTTGTCATCATCTCCGGATTTGGGGCGCTGAACGGCTGGACCATGATCTGCGCCGAGATGCCCCTGGCGGCGGCCAAGGACGGGCTTTTCCCCGAGCGGTTCCAGCGCGTCTCCAAGAACGGGGTGCCCGCCTACGGCATCATCGCTGCCACAGCGCTGGCATCGATCGCGATGGCCGTTAACTACATCGGCTCCGGCGGCGCCGAGGTTTTCACCACGCTGATCCTGATGACCGGCATCACCGTCGCTATCCCTTACGGGTTCTCCGCGCTGGCGCAGATCAAATGGCGTATCACCGACCGCCAGACGATGCACGGTCAGCGATTCGCCCGTGACATGATCGTCGCCGTGGTGGCACTGGTGTTCTCGATCCTGTTCATCTGGTACTCGCGCAACACCGGCCACAGCTGGTTTGTGTACTGGGCCCCGTTCTTGCTGGCAGGAGTCGCCCTCCTGCTCGGCATCCCCGTCTACTTCGCGCAGCGGGGAAAGATGACCGGACCCGAAGCCCTACCGGAGTACCGCTAGGAAGAAATCCAGCACGGCATGTGGCGTCCCGAAGGGTGCAGACCGCCACGCCTTCCGGCATCACCGGCAATGACCGGATCTAGTGCTGGTGGACTACAGCCTAATAACGTAGCGTATAACGTTTGTTATGCGCCTTCGTAGGGGCGAGCCTCGACCGTCCCCGAGTCCGGTGCGGAGGTTGCTGCGCTCACCCGGCCGTCAGACGAACCAGGCGCTGCTCGTCGTGCTGCTGTTCGCCTTCGGCACCGGGGTCGCTACGGTCGCGATCGGCTCACCGGACGGGGCCTGGGTAGCCATCGGCCACGGGATCTGCGGCATGGCCGTGGTGCTGCTCATCCCGTGGAAGTCCCGGGTGGTGCGTGGTGGACTGCGGCGTGCGCGCCTAAGCCGGTGGCTCTCGCTGCTGCTGGCCGCGTTGGCGCTGTTCACCCTGGCCGCGGGGCTCGGTTATGCCACCGGATTGGTGCGCTCGATCGCCGGTAAGCCCGGGGTATGGGTGCATATCGCGGTCGCCCTCATACTGGTGCCCTTGGTGCTGTGGCACGTCTGGGCTCGGGGCATCCGGGCTCGGGGCATCCGGCCGCGCCGGACGGATCTGTCGCGCCGGGCGCTGCTGCGAGCCGGTGCGGTGGCCGCGGGCGCGGTCGCGCTCTACGCGGCTGCCGAGTCAGCGATTACCGGGCTGGCACTACCGGGGGCCAGGCGCCGTTTCACCGGCTCTTACGAGGTCGCGTCGTTCCGGCCAGAGACGATGCCGGCGACCAGTTGGCTGCTCGACGCGGTGCCCACCATCGACCCGGATCGGTGGCGGCTGTCTATCAAGGACGGGCAAGGACGCCACGAGCTGACGCTGGCACAGCTGACCGCGTACGACACCACGGTGCGGGCAACGCTG
>DATELN010000062.1:0-4336 GCA_035276605.1 Pseudonocardiaceae bacterium
GGGTTGAAGTCGCCTGAAGCCCCGGCGTAGCGCACCAGGTCGGCGCGGGTGACACGGACTTGCAGCGCGGGCAGCTCGTCGCCCTCGGCAATCTCAGCGCACCGCGGCTGGCTCACCGGTCGGCCCCCCGAACGACCAGCATGGACCGGGCGGTCGTCACCGGATCGCCGGCATGGTCAGTGATCTCGCAGCGCACCGTGAGCATGTCGTTGCCGCCCATCGTGCGGATGCTGTCCACGTGCAACATCGCGGTTAGCTCGTCGCCTGCCGTGATCGGGCGATGGTGGGTGAAGGACTGGCTGCCGTGCACCATCCGGGAGTAGTCCAGACCAAGCTGAGGGTCCTGAATCAGCCTTTCCTGCGCGCGCAAGACCAGGATGATCGCGAACGTAGGGGGAGCAATAAGATCGGCATACCCCAAGGCTCGAGCGGCTCGTGGATCGCGGTACGCAGGATCATCATCTCCGATGGCGTCGGCGAACTCCCGGATCTTCTCGCGTCCCACCTGGTAGGTGTCCGCCGCGGGGTAGCACCGTCCAGCGAAGGACGGATCCAGCACCACCGGCAGGAACTAGTCAGCGGGTCTCGCGGTGGGCCCGGTGGGTGTTGCAGTTCGGGCAGTACTTGCGGATGGTGAGCCGGTCAGGATCGTTGCGCCGGTTCTTTTTGGTGATGTAGTTGCGGTGCTTGCACTCTTCGCAGGCCAGCGTGATCTTGGGCCGGATGTCGGTGGCGCGTGCCACGGGTGCCTCTCTCTCGCAAAGCTGTCTATCAATAACGCAGTGTGCCGTCGGCGCCGGCCAGCGCGGGGCTCGCCGGGACCAATGGTAGCGGTGGCCGGACTCGAACCGGCGACACAGCGATTATGAGCCGCTTGCTCTTCCGACTGAGCTACACCGCCTGGAGCGGGCTGGCCTGTTTGCCGGCTCACCCGGCGGACCACCCCACGCTGAATCGAGCCCCAATACGGAATCGAACCGTAGACCTTCTCCTTACCATGGAGACGCTCTGCCGTCTGAGCTATTGGGGCGATGGAACCGCTGCCGTGACTGTACAGGTTCTTGTCACGGAGCGAACAACCGCTACGGCACCAGCGTAAGCACGGTCTTGTCTTGGTAGCCAGGGCCGCCGGGAGCTCGGACCGTGCGAGCCGCCAACCAGGCGTCGAACCGGTCCGGCGCAAGCGGGCGGGAAATCAGGAAACCCTGCGCAACGTCGCAGCCCATCTCCACCAACTGGTCCCGGGTGGCGTCCTGCTCGACACCCTCCGCGACAACGCTTAGCCCGAGCGAATGGCCAAGTTCGATGATGGCTCGGACCACCGCGAGGTCGCCGAGGTCACTGGCCAGCCCGAGCACGAAACTCTTGTCGATCTTTACTTCATCAACCGGCAGGCGCCGCAGGTAGGCCAGCGACGAGTAGCCGGTACCGAAGTCGTCCACCGCGATCCGCACGCCCAGCGCGTGCAGCGCACGGAGCACTGGCAGCGCCCGCTCCGGATCCGTCATCACCGCCGACTCGGTGAGCTCGAAGCCCAGCAGCTCGGCAGGCACCCCATGTCGCGCCAGCGCGTCGGTCACCCGCCGAGCAAACGCGGCGTTGGCGAGGTTGCGAACCGAGAGATTGACCGACACCGACAGCGCCATGCCATGGTCGAGCCAGCTACGGCACTGCGCCAGAGAGCGATCCAGCACGTAGTCGGTGAGCGGGTCGATCAAGCCGGTGGTTTCGACCAGAGTCACGAACTCCGCCGGATCGAGCATCCCGAACTCCGGATGCTGCCAGCGCACCAGCGCCTCAACCCCGACCACCTGACGGGTAGGTAGCGCCAGCTGGGGTTGGAAGTGCACGTCGACTTGTCCGGTATCCAGCGCCTGCCGGAACTGGGTGACCAGCTGGAAACGGCGTACCAAAAGCTGGCCCATGCTGGGCAGGTAGCTGCGGACGGTCGCCTCAGCGCCGCGCGCGGAGCGCAACGCCATGTCGGCACGTTGCAGCAGATCATCGGGGTTTCGGGTGGGTTCGACGCCGGTCACCGCAACCCCGGCCACCGCGGTGCATTCCACGGCGAGCTTGTCGACGGGGTAGGGCTCGCTCAGCACGGCCTGCACCCGCTGGGCCACCTGCAACGCCTGCTGAGCATCGACGTCGATCAGCAGCGCGGCGAAGCTGTCGCCCTCCAGCCGGGCGGTCAGTGCCTGGTCTGCCAGCACACGGCACAGTCGCTCGCCCGCACCCACAACGACCCGATCGCCCCACGCCGGGCCCAGCGCGTCGCTCACCGCGGACAGCAGTCCCAGTTCAATCACTACTACCGCGCACGGTGTGGCGTCCCGGCGCAGTATCTCGGACGCGGCCGCACAGAAACCGAGCCGATTACGCAGGTTGGTGAGATTGTCGTGGTAGGCGTCGTACCGCAGTTGGGCCAGCAGCCGGCAATTGTCCAGCGCGGTGGTGAGATGGCTGGCCAGCGTCTCGACCAGTCGCAGGTCGGCGTCGCCAAAGCCACGCAGGCGGCTGTGCCGGTCATGGATCTCGAGAACTCCGAGCAGCTGATTGGAGCCCCGCAGCGGCGCCACCAGCATCTCGGAGGCTTGCCGTGCGGCCAGCGCTGCGGTGACGGCCGGGTCCGGATCGCTATCCAGCAGGCGCATCACCTGCCCACTGCGACCGCGCGGATCGGGCGCCAGGACGTCGTGGTGGGTCAACGGGCGGGGCAACGGCAGACCAGCGACCACGGTGTGCGGCCCGCTCGGCGCGCTGCCGCGCTGCGTGGGTATCCGCTGCAAGACGACCCGTGTGGCGTTGAGCTGCTCACGCGCTAGTTCCATGGCGGCGCACCAAGCATCCTCGTCTAGTTCCGGCGCATCACCGTCGCTGCTCCGGCCGACTGCGGCCACCCCGAGGCTAAAGTCGTTGAGCACGCCGAGATCACGATGATCGCGAAGCAGCCCGTAGTAGGCCCGGTACACGGCGGCCAGCGCCGCCGCCAGCAACGCCACCAGTACCGGGCCCCACGGCACCGTCCGGACCATTTCGGCAGCGGTGACACCCAGGGCGGCATTGAGTAACCCGGTGAGGTAAAGGTGCACCACCGGGCGGGCGCTCTCGCCAGGGCGCCTGCGGTCCAGCAGCACGATGAACAGCCAGGTCAGCCCAGACGTCATGCCATGAGCGAGGACAAAGCCGGCCAGGACCGCGCCCCATGTCGGCAGCCCGGGCCAAATCGGCTCGAACACCAGCCGGGCCAGAAGATCCGTGCCGGCAATGGTCAGGGTTGCGTACGAGGTGTTGAACAGCAGCTTGGAAATCGAGTCGCGGCGCACCAAGCGGGCGATGACCACAACGCCGACGTAGGCCGCCAGCACGATGGGAGCAGGCAGGTACAGCAGGCCGAAAACCAGCGGGATCTCGGTAGGAGTGATCCGTGCGCTGTCCCGGCGGACCTCGACTTCGATGGCTAACGCTCGGGCGACCCCGAAGGCCACCGCCAACCCCAGGCCGCCGAGCAACGTGCCCAGATCAGGCTGGACGGTGGCGGTACCCACGACGGCGGCTGCAGCCGCGACCGCAACGACGGTGAGAATGGCGGCGAAGACTTTCGACGCGACGACTCGTCCACACCATGCCGAGGCGCTCGACAGGCGCCATTTCGCATGCATACGAGCCTCCAGCGGTGGCTTCAGGGCTGCATCCTCTCCCGCCTGCAGCCCCGATTAGCGCGCGTCGGTATTGAGTGGGGTGGGTGGGGACTCAGCCGATCTCTACCCCGTTGCCGTCTGGCGCGTACTGACCGATCTCGACACCGTCGGGAGAGACGGCGGCGCTAGGAGCGATAGTGCAGACGGGGGTCATCTTCACCTCCAGCTTCTCGGCATTCCCGATCACATAGTAACATGGAGTGAGGATGCCATTAACTCACTCGGGTGTAGCGTAACCCGCCTTCGTGTGGCGTCGCCACTTGCCCGTTTCGGTGCGCGACCAACGGTCTGCCGGAAACTTCGAGCGGTAATGTCATCTTGCGCACCGTCACCGGCTGCTCCTCAGCTGTGGTCAGTTCGCTTACGCACCGGCGCCCAAGCCCGCTTACCGCTGCGATCGCCCGCCCACCGACCGGGCGGCAGGGGATGGCTGCCCAGCTGCGGGTGGTCAGCGGGGGTGCAGCACGAGTGCAGTGCCGCCACCGCGGCGCACCGGCTCAGCCGCGGCGAGTACCTCGCCAGAGGGGAGGAACTCCAGAGCCGTCGCCGCGCCGATTTCTGGATTCGTGGTGAATTGTTGGCCGTGAGCCTTCAGCGCCGCCTCATACCGGTTCAGGAATTCCGGTTCGGCCTCG
>DATELN010000063.1:0-2438 GCA_035276605.1 Pseudonocardiaceae bacterium
CTGTTCAAGTACAAGGGCGTCACCGATTGGATGAACTTCGAGGAGCCCTACATGTGCCGTCTGGATGTTGAGGGTGTAGCCGCGCTGCTGCGGGCATCGTGGACCTCCAAGCGGTACCTGGGTTATGCCGGTCGCACCGTCCGCATGGAGTACCGGCTGACCGACGGCCCAGACCGCGCCTGGGACAACCGGTTCCTGGACAGCGCCTCGACCGACGACCGCGGTTATGTCGAGTTATTCGATTTGATCAGTGGAAAAGATGAGGGGCCGGGGGGAGTGGTGATTGACGATGGTCCGCCTTGCGGTGGAACGATCGTCTTTCGTGGCCATTACGGCGGCAACCGCGCCAGTTCAGGCACCTGGTCCAACGGGGATGCGATAGCAGAAGCAAAGATCGCCTGGGAGAAGTACCGCCCAGGCCTTAAAGAAGAGATCGATGCAGCGGGCACGGCCAAGGACTGCGCCAAACTTGAGGAGCTGGGCTATGAAGTGACCCACCCATTTCGGGACGAGGCGTTGTGGAACTACGTGTATTGGCTGGGTGTAGATACCGGATGCTGGGAGGACGACTGATCGTCATCGCGAGTCATCCCAAGATGGCAAATGGGTGTCTGATCGACGCGTCAGACACTTGTCTGCCGTCTTCAGGGGCTGTTCCGAATTGACGGATGGCAGCGACTTGCGTGGTGATGTTGGGGGGACGCGCGGGCCGCTGTGAACCCACCCGGCCCTTTTGAGGTTGACTGCCTTGGTGCGTTCTTGCACCATGGCCGCGCTGGCCCGCGGCCTTCGCGCGGGGTGGCGGCCGCCATCCGGGCCTACCCGGCGGGCTAAATGATCATCTGCCGCACGGCTTTGGCGAGGTTGTGCACGGCGCCGTGGAAGGCCCACTCGGCTTCAGCTCGCTTCAGGCCGGTGCCAGTGAACCGGGTGAATTTCCAGTTGTGCTTGTGGTGCCCGAAGATCGTCTCCACGATTCGACCGCGTTGCCGGTAGGCCGCGATCCCGTCCGCAGTTTTCAACCGGGCCCGCATGGAAGCGATCTCGGGGTTCACCCCGCGACCAGTCAAGAGAGCTGGGCCAGCATCGTGGGCGGCGAGCTCGAGGTTGCGTCGGTTGCCGACCGCGATCAACCGGTCCGGTCCCTCCATCGTGAGGTTTGCCACGCTGCAATAGCCAGCGTCGGCCAGCAGCAGCCCGATCGGGCCCGCACCCATCCGCTCGGCTGCCTCAGTGGCTCGCTGCACCGCGGTGCCAAACGCGGCCCGGTCCGAAGGGCTGTTGCTGACCGAGGTCGCCAGCACCAGCCCGTCGCTGGTGGCGACAACCTGCGCGTTGTAGCCCTGCACCCAGCCGCCGGTGTGAACTGGCTGCAACCGGGACTCGGGGTCGGTGATGTTGCGGACCGGCTGCCGTCGGGGCCGCTGCTGAGCCCGACCGGCTGCCCGGCGCGCAACCCAGGCTCGCGCCCGGTCCAACCGGGCCAACGCCTGCCGGACCTGATAGGACTCATCGATGCCATTCGGGCACGGATTGCGGCCTCGGCCACCCCCGGCTTGCCAGGCCTGCAGCCGCTCGGCGCGTTCGGCACGCGCGGCGGCCAACGCCTGCTCAGCCAACACCAGCTCCTGGCCCTCCGGGACCCGGCCGCCATGCGATGCGACCCGCGCCTCCCGCTGCACAGCCCGCGCCGCGGCCGCGGCTGCCGCCTGCTCCTCCTCAGCCTTCAAGTCCGCCAACGCCGCCCCGATCCGCGCCAACCGCGACCCAGACTCACCGCTGGTCTCGCAGGGTTGATCGCCATGCCGCGACCCGAACCGTGCGTCCTCCTCCGCGTCCGCCGCCGCGTGTTCTCCCTCCGCCGCCCGGGCCGCCTCTCGTGCGGCTTCACGCTCCCGCTCACCCAGCAGCCCGTCCCGGTCCCGGTTAGCCTGCCCTGACGCAGGCGACTCGATCTTGGTGCCATCCAAAGCGACCACGCCGACCTGGCCCAAACCCAGCCGCCGGCACAGCAGCAACACCTCAGCGAACAGCTGCTGCACCGCACTCCCGCACTCACCCCGGAATCGGGCGATCGTCACATGGTCCGGCGCGTCACCCCCGCAGATCACCCGGTAGGACACATCCCGGCTGCACGCCCGCTCCAACTGCCGCGACGACCGCACCCCCTGCATCCAGCCCCACACCAACAACGTGAGCAGCATGTCCGGGTCATAACCCGCCCGGCCAACCCCGCCACACTTACGCCACCGATGAAACGCCGACGTATCCAGGTGCTTTTCGATGATCTCAATCACCAACAACACCGGGTCATCCTCCGGCAGCCACTCGCGCATATCCGGCGGCATCAAAAACCTCTGATCCCTAAGCACCGGCCGATACGACTTCGCCACCCCGCCATCCTCCGGCGAAGCACTAATCAAGCTCAGACGCCACGC
>DATELN010000064.1:0-2622 GCA_035276605.1 Pseudonocardiaceae bacterium
ACTGCTGTTTCAACGCCGACCAGTCCGTCGCTCCCGAAGCCTGGGCGCGCACGCTGAACTGGTTCGGCAGTCACCTGCGCTAGCGCTTACGCGCTAGCGCTCGTGAGTGCGTAACAGTGTTCGAACACTGTTACGCACTCACGACCCTTGGTGCTAGGAACGGCATGTGCCGTTCCTAGCACCAAGGGTCCTCTGGTGGCCCGACCCGGATGTAGTCGCTCGCTCCCGGATAGCGGCCTTCCGGACGTGGTTGGCGGTCAACCGGGGCGTCGAGCTGGCTGACTACGGCGCGCTGTGGCGCTGGTCGGTGGCTGATCTGGGAGGGTTCTGGGGGGCATTGGCCGAGTTCGCCGGTGCTCGCTTCCATGCCCAGCCGCGCGCTGTGCTCACCGATACCACCATGCCGGGCGCGCGGTGGTTTCCGGGCGCGACGCTCAACTATGCCGAGCACGCCCTGGCTCCCGGCCCCGGAAAGGACGACGACGACCTCGCGGTGATCTTCCGCCGGGAGGACGGTCTGCGCCAGGAGTACAGCTGGGGCGCGCTGCGCCAGCGAGTTGCCGCCGCCCGATCGGCCCTGGTGTCGCTGGGCCTCAAGAGGGGCGATCGGGTGGTGGCGCTGGCCCCGAATACCCCGGAGACCTTGGTGGCCTTCCTCGCCACAGCCAGTCTGGGTGCGATCTGGTCGTCGTGCTCGCCTGACTTCGGCACCCGGGCGGTTGCCGACCGGTTCACCCAGCTGGCGCCCATGGTGTTGATCGCCGTGGACGGGTACGGCTACGGCGGCAAGCATTTCGACATCCGTTCCACTGTGGACACACTGAGCCAACAGATCCCGTCACTGCGGGCCACGGTAAGGCCTGCGGACTGGGAGCGCTTGGTTGCTGAGCACGCCGGTGCGCAGCTGGCGTTCGAGGCCGTCGAGTTCGACCATCCGCTGTGGGTGCTGTATTCGTCGGGCACCACCGGGTTGCCCAAGGGCATCGTGCACGGTCACGGCGGAATCGTTATGGAGTACCTCAAGGCGCTGGGACTGCAGGCCGATCTCGGACCGGGTGATCGGTTCTTCTGGTTCACCACAACCGGCTGGATGATGTGGAACCACCTGATCAGCGGCCTGCTGGTGGGCACCACCATCGTGCTCTACGACGGCAGCCCGGGTTATCCCGATCTCGGTGCGCTGTGGCGGGTGGCTGACCAGGAACGTATCACCTATTTCGGCACGTCAGCGCCGTTCATCCAGGCCTGCCGCAAGGCTGGCGTACGCCCGGGCGCGGACTGCGACCTGACCGCGCTGCGGGCGCTGGGCTCCACCGGGGCGCCGCTGTCACCGGAGGGGTTCAGCTGGATCGCCTCGGAGATCGGTTCGCACGTGCAGATCTGCTCGGTATCCGGGGGGACCGACGTGTGCGCGGCGTTCGTCGGCGCGGCCCCGGACGTGCCGGTCTGGGAGGGCGAGATCTCTTGCCGCGCGTTGGGCGCCGCGGTGGTAGCGCTGGACGAGGCCGGCCGTGAGCTGATCGACGAGGTGGGCGAGCTGGTGATCACCAAGCCGATGCCGTCGATGCCGGTGTACTTCTGGAACGATCCGGACGGCTCCCGGCTGCATGAGGCGTACTTCGACGTCTACCCGGGCCTGTGGCGGCACGGCGATTGGATCAAAATCACCCCGCGGGGTTCGTGCGTGATCTACGGCCGGTCGGACGCCACGCTCAACCGCGGCGGGGTGCGGATGGGCACCGCCGAGTTCTACACCGTGGTCGAGGGCCTGGACGAGGTGCTCGACTCGCTGGTCGTCGACACGGGCGAGCTGCTGTGTTTCGTGGTGCTGGCGCCCGGCGCCGCGCTGGACGACGTCGAACCGCAGCTGCGCGCCGCGTTGCGGGCGGAGCTGTCGCCGCGGCACGTGCCCGATCGGTTCATCGTGATCGACGAGGTGCCCCGCACCCTCAATGGCAAGAAGTGCGAGGTACCCGTCAAAAAGATCCTCGCCGGCTTGGACCCGTCGAAAGCCGTCAGCGCCGGTGCGCTGCATAACCCGGACTCGCTTGCACCGTTCATGGCGCTGCGCTACAAGATCACCTGAGCCCCTGCCCAAGGGTCTCATGGATGCTTATGCACCTTCGAGGCACGGTTCTCGCGGCCTCTCGGCGGCCAGGGGTCGTGCAACGCCGCACAAGGCCACGCGCTCACGGTATGCAATGAGGTCCTGACGTGGCCCGATTAGTGTGGGAGCTGCACGCCGTCCAACCAAATCTCGATGTCGTCGGTGGCGGCGAAACACAGATAGCCGCGAATCGGCTGCACTCCCTCCAGGGGCTCTGGGTAGTACCAAGCGGCGTCGGTGATCAGTCCTGACGGGAGATGCAGGTTGCGATACCACGCGGTGCCCTTATACGGGCATACGGTTTGCGTAGTGGAGGGTTCGAGGAGGTCGGTGCGTGCGTCGTCGACCGGTAGGTAGAAGCGGTTGGGCAGGCCGGTTTCGGACAGCAGCATCGTGCGGCGGGACACGGCGATCACCTCGTCACCGGCAACCACCCGCACCTGCCTGCTGGTGGACCGGACGTCGACCCGGTGATACGGATCACGTAGGTGACCGGCAATCTGCTCGTCCTCGTC
>DATELN010000065.1:0-3826 GCA_035276605.1 Pseudonocardiaceae bacterium
ACGGTCACGGGCGCACTGCAGACGGCGCTGCTGCTGGCCATGGTGTGGCTGCTGTGGGTCTACACCGCGTGGGTGACCAACTGGCTCGACCCGGAGCGGATGCCGGTCCGCCTGCTGCTGATCGCCCTGCTGCTGATCGCGCTCGTGATGTGGGCGGCGATACCGGAGTCGTTCGGCACGCGCGGGCTGATCATCGGCATCGGGTATGCCCTGTCGCAGATCGGCCGCAGCGTTTTCGCGGTGGTCGCGTTGCGCGGGCGGCGGCTGCAGCGGAACTTCCAGCGCATCCTGGCGTGGTGCGTAGTGAGCGGGGCGCTCGCGGTCGCCGGCGGGCTCGCCAGCGGGCCGGCCAGGGCCTGGCTCTGGCTGGCCGCGGTGGGGGTCGACCTCCTCGGCGGCGTGGCCGGCTTCTACACGCCCGGGCTCGGCCGTTCGCAAACGACCGAGTGGACCATCGAGGGGCATCACCTCGCCGAACGCTGCCAGGCGTTCATCCTGATCGCGCTGGGTGAGTCGATCGTGGTCATCGGCGCCACCCTGTCCCACGTCCTCGGCGGCCATGTCACCCTCGCGGAGGCCGCAGCCTTCCTTGTGGCGGTCATCAGCAGCGTCGGGCTGTGGTGGCTGTACTTCGACCGGAGCGCCGACGACGCCGCCCGGGTCATCGCCGCCTCGGCCGACCCGGGCCGGATGGGACGCACCGCTTATCACCTGATCCATCCGGTGATGGTGGCCGGGATCATCGTGGCAGCGGCGGGGGACGAGGTGATGGTGGCCGGGCCGGGGGCGACCGGGGTCGCATGGAAGGCATGGCTCGTCCTGGGCGGCACCGCCCTGTTCATCGCCGGTCACGCCGCCTTCAAGATCGCCGTGTGGCGAGTGGTGCCGTGGTCGCGGCTGGCCGCCGTGGCCGCACTGGGCCTGCTGGGCCTCGCGGCGCCGTATGTGTCGCTGCTCGGGCTGGGAGCGTGCGCGACGGCCGTGGTGATCGCCGTCGCAGCCATCGACTACCTTCAGGCCGGCCGCCCGAGTCGGCCCGCGCCGGAATAAGGGACATCGACCCGAGCCGGTGGGCTCGGGGACGCAGGGTCACAGCCGAGCCTCAACTGTGGATCACGTTCCCGCGTAGAACTCGAAGCGCATGCTGTTGCCCTCTTCAAGTACGAAGGCGGGGTCGTGACCCTGTTTCCAGCCGCTGGGAAGTAGAAAATATCGGCCGTTCGAGTAGAGCAGGAGCTTCAGATTGCTATATCGATACTCGTATTGAGAGTCACTTCCCGGCAGCTGTTCAACCTTTACCTGCGGATTAGTTAGTCCGAGTGACTTTGCGCTGTAGACGATTACACTGGGTTGTCCCCCTAGGTTTGATGCTAGTTGGTCGGCGGCTTGTCGGCCGGCGATGCTGGCGTATACCGCTACCGCCCAGAAGATGAATGCGATATTTACGACAACGAGAGTTGCGGTCTGGCTCCGAGCTGACCAGCTGCGAGGCTGTGATTCAGGCTGGGCTGAACTGCGTATGTTAAACCCATACCCAACGCAGGTAACGCCCAATGCAAATAGGATCGGCACAACGGGGTATCGGGTGCTGTAGATCACCCAGTTGTTGAACCCCAGAACACCAGCGATGCACAGCAGGAGACCAGGCACTATGAATGCCAATGCAGCGAAGCGGGCTACGGATGGGCTCCGTCGAGCTGCGAGCTTGGAGACCAGCCAACGGTGTCCGGACAAGAGAACCAGCGTCAGCAGCCCCAGGATTACGAGCAGCCTGACAGTGATACTCAAGCTCCGTAGTACGTAGTCGTTGACCGAGAGATGAGCGACGGCCGCGTTGATACCGAAATAGCCCATCAATGCCTGTGTCCTTGCCCAACCAAAATAGAAGAGAAGCGCCACCACCAAGGTCGTCGGGCCAACAATGGATCCAGCGACCCGCAATACTGTGGAAATGTCACGGCCTGGCAGGTTGCCGTCGGCCTCCGGATCGGCAACCGGCCGAGCGCGGGTGGTAAATGCCTCGGTCCTGGCATCTATATCTTGACCTGACATTAGCTTCTCAATCACCGACGACCATAGGGTACCGTTCGTGACCGACGATCAGCGCGTCAAGGAGGGAAGCAATTGCGGACACAATTCCAGAGCGGGGTTCTCGAAGCGTCTGCGGTTGCCGTCGGTCTTGGGCTTTGCTTTTTGGGCTGTCCTCCATTGCGTGGTCCTTATCAGCAGCTATCTGCAACTGGTCGGTCGGTACCGGTATCCACCAATACATCGGGCAGGTAACCGTACTGCGTCTTGTCCCACAGGCTGCTCGTTGCCCCCGAATCGCTTACTACTGTGTCGCCTTGGTCAGTACACAGGATCTGTACCGCTACGCCGGGGGGCAGACTGCCTACGACTTTGCTGCTCAGCGAGGGTTTCGTGAAGACCTTCGCCCGTTTCCCCTGTGGGACCAGAACAAATCCAGAAGCGGTCGACGACGCTGGCACACCCGAAGCAGTAGGCGGAGGCGAAGCGGGAGGTTCAGGCACAGGAGGGTTAGCTGCCAGCGACGTCGGCGCGGGGGCCGGCACCTCAGGGTTGCCTGCCCCACAAGCTGACCCGAACCAGACAACGGCCAGCGTGATTAGCAGTACCCATGTGCGCTGTGCGCGATGCGAGTCCCGCCTCTGCAGGAAGCGCCTGGTATTAGCCCGAGCATTCACCGGAGGATCACTGCTTGCAGTGATGGCATGGCTCCTGTGGCCCATCAGGCAGCCCCGGCATCGAGGTGAAGATCTTCTTAGCCTTAACGACACAGTGCAACACCCCCCGCAGCGGCGTTACCTACTGAGACACCCAGGTTCACCACACTATGACCAGACTAATATGCCACTGGCCGACCCTCAAGCCGCTAAAACGGCTCTGTTTGGGTAAACCGGATTGCCGCTACCACACGTGCGACAGCGCGGGCCAGGATCGGACTCCCGTGTCACTGCTTAGTCTTGAAGGAGTGAAGTCGCCCCACGAGCAGAACAGACCATTCCCGCATGCCGAAGCCAACATGGTTCTTTCCGGCAAACCGGCGGGCTGGGTCGCCGCACTGATTTGTCAGCACGACAGACGGACTCGCGTGGTAGGCCCGGACGGTCCGTTCAGCCTCAGCGGCATCCATCGGTCAACGGGTCAGCTCGCGCCGGGATAGGGGACATCGGCTCGAGTCGGTGGGCTGTGACCGTGGAAGACGCGTCGGCCGTCGGGGCTGGTCGCGGTAGTACCGCCGTCGGGATGGAGGGTCAGAGACCAGCCCCAGCGGTGGATCACGATCAAGTGATGGAAGCTGCACAGGTTGATCAGGTTGTGTAAAGCGGTGGGCCCGCCCGCCGAGCGGGGGACGATGTGGTGGATATGGCACACGCTCGCGGGCTGTTCGCAGCCGGGGAAGGCGCAGTGCGGGTGGCGCGTGGTGACGGCACGGCGCAGATGGGCCGGGACGGCCGGTTCTGCCGCGGCGGCATCCAGCGGGAACGGGACATCCAGCGGCAGCCCGACCGCCGCGGCGCCGTCGCCGGTGAGCTGGGTCTGACGTAGCCAGGCGGCAAGGCCGCCGGGACCGGATAAGGTGTCGGCGGCCATCGCCAGCAGGGAGCCACGCAGCCGGGCGACCGTCTCGGCCGGCAAGGGCGCGCGGGCGGGGCAGGTGCAACCGCCGCAGTGGCAGCCGCAGGGCCGGCCGCCGGACCCGGCGATGCCATGGCCGGTCAGGAAGACCTGCACCATCCGGTCGAGCGCGGCCGCGTCCACGTGCCCGGTCACGACGGGTGCCAGGGTGGCGTCGCAGGCGGCG
>DATELN010000066.1:0-33743 GCA_035276605.1 Pseudonocardiaceae bacterium
CTAAAGCGTCGCCCCGGCCTACTGGCCGGGGCGACGCTTGACGTATGAAGTCCGTATGGGGCGGTTCAGCTGTGCAGGCTGCGACCGGTTATCCGCTGGTAGCTCTGGCTGGTCATGCGACTTAAAGCCGCCTTGACCAGGCCAAAGACCGCTCCTTGCAACGCAGCGACGATCAGCACTTCGCGCAGGTTGCGGTCCAATGCGGTGGGTTGGGGCACCTCGTCTTCATCGGCAACCGCTCGCCATAACCGACTGAACAGGGCGCCGGCGATCGCGCCACCAACTAGGCCATTGGCAAAGCCCAGCAGTTTCGGCGTGACGTCGTCGAGGGAGTTCATGAGTTACGCACCCGTCGCACGATGACCGCGACCACGATCACCCCGACCGCGACGCAGGCGATCTTGACCCACCGGTCGGTGGGCAACTCGCCAACTGCCCGCCGAGCCCGCTCACTGGCGCCAGCGGCCTGGTCCCGCAGTGCGTTACGCCGCGCGAGTGCCTGGTCGCGCAGCGCGTCACGCTGGGTAAGCGCCTGGTCGCGCAACGCATTACCCTGCGTGAACACCTGGTCGAGCAGCTCACTACCGTGCGTGATCGCCTGGGATTTGACCTGCTCCCACAGTTGCACAACCTGCGCGCTTATCTCAGTACCGCGGTCAACAGCCTCCTGACTCAGCTGCGCGCCACGGTCGACAGCCAGTTCGGTCAACTCGGTACCGCGGTCGATGGCCCGCTCGGTCAGTTCGCTGCCCCGCTCCTTCGCGCGGGCCGGCAGGTCAGCCTTGTGAACCAAGGCCTCCACCGTCTCGCCTAGATCGCCACGCAGCTCTTCGATCTCTTGTTGGAGACGCTCCTCGTCAAGCCGTTGCCGCTCGCTGCTCATCGGTGCACGCTCTCCTTCACCGTTTGGATATCCCGCTTGGTGCTCTGAACGGCCTGCTCTGGCACCGGCGGCGTCGCATCGCGCACCCGCGTGAAGCCAACAGCCGACAGCAGCCCGGCCAGCACCAGCAGGATGACTCCCATGATCAGCGCAGCCAGCCACCCGGCCATTACCAGCGCCAACCCCAGCGTCGCCGCCGCGATAAGCAGCCCGACGCCCATTAATGCCAGCACTGCACCCACGCCGCCTATCCCGACCCCGACACCAGCCTGGGCACCCTTGCGTTTCAGTTCGGCCGTGGCCAACGCCATCTCGTCTCGCACCAGGGCGGAAACTTGCGTAGACAGCCGCTCCACCAGCTCTTTGACCGAGGCGTCCGCCGCGTCGGCCTGGCCGTGTTCACGGAACGTCATTCCTCCTCCTTCACCACTCGAGTCTGTCCGCCGTATAGCCAGGACATACCCGGCAATGGGCCGGTTTACCCGTCGCGCGGGGCTCGCACAGAATGGGTTTTCCGAACCCGGCGCGTGGCGCGCCCGCACCCGAGGTGGCAGATGTCCGGTTCTTCCGAGGACACCCCGGAGCGGTTGGCGCGCAATATCAACGACCTGCTTCAGGAGTTGCGCGTTGCGCTGGCCGGTGTGCAGATCCTGTTCGGTTTCCTGCTCTCCATCGTTTTCACCGTTCCCTATCAGCACACCTCCGCTGTGCAACGCGGCGCGCATCTGGTGGCGGTGCTGTTCGCGGTGATCTCGGTGGCGCTGATGACCGCGCCAGCGGCGTGGCATCGGTTGCTGTTCCGGCACGGACAGCGCCCGGAGATCCTGCGGGTATCCAACACGTTCGCGATCGGCGGGTTGGCGTGTTTGGCCCTGGCGATGAGCGCGACGGTGTTCTTGCTGGCCGACGTGGTGCTCGGGAATTGGCCCGCGATCGTCGCCTGCGCGTTGACCACAGCCTGCTTCAGTGTGTTGTGGTTCGTGCTTCCCCTTCGCCTTCGTCTGACCGCGTCCGCGCGGGACAGCGCCAGATCTATGCGCTAAGCGGAAGCGACCGCCCGCCCGGCCAACTCCAGGTCGGCGACCAGCTCGTCGAACATCTCCGCTTGACGGTCCTTCGGCCCGCGCAGTACGGCGGAGGGGTGAATGGTGGCAACCAGCGGCCGATGGTCGTACTCGAGGATCTCGCCGCGGTGCTGGGTGAGGCGAAACGCCGAGCCCAGCAAGGCCTTGGCCGCCGTCGAACCCAATGTCACCAGCAGCTTCGGGTCCACCGAGGTGAGTTCTGACTGCAGCCACGGCAGGCAGGCGCGCACGTGTTCCACCCCGGGCGTGCGGTGAATGCGCAGCTTGCCTTCACGTCGGAAACGAAAGTGCTTCACCACGTTGGTCACATAGACGTCACTGCGCGCCACACCAGCACGTCCCAGCGCCCGATCGAGCACCCGGCCGGCCGGCCCGACGAACGGCTCCCCTGCGAGGTCCTCCCGATCGCCGGGCTGCTCGCCGATCAGCACCAATGAGGCGCCGGGGTCTCCGGAGCCGAAGACCGTCTGCGTCGCGTCGGCGTACAGCTCGCAGGCGGTGCACTTCGCGGCGTCATGACGTAGCTCGGCGAGTTCCGGCATACCCGTTGATTACCCATCCGTGCTCGGGATACGCCTCGGCGAGAGCAGCGCGGACACGCGTGAGTCGCGCTCGCCACCACCGTTGACGCGGCGCAGCGGTGATGGCATAGGTATCCAGCAGAGCGGTGTCCGGGGTGGGTGTGCTACGCGGCACGGGCAGGTAGCCCTGCACTGGCCGCAGCGACTGGGTAGTGCCTACCACGTCGCCGGCCAGCAGCGAGACAGTGCCCAGCCCGCAGGCGAAGTCAAGCTCCGGTAACGCTGCGGCCAGCGCGACTTGCGCGGCCAGCCCGACACTGGTTTCCAGCGCGGAGGACACCACGCAGGGCAGCCGCACCGCCTCGGCCAACCGCAGCGCCTGCCGAACACCCCCCAGCGGGGTGCACTTGATGACCGCGACATCTGCGGCGCCGGCGGTGGCGACCCGGCGTGGGTCATCACCGCGCCGGATGGACTCATCGGCGGCGATCGGCACCGTGACCTGGCGGCGGACCGCGGCCAACTCCGGGATCGTGCAGCAAGGCTGCTCGACGTACTGCAGCCCACCGGCCGCCTTGTCCAGCTGCGGGATTAACGCCACCGCGGTGTCGGTGTCCCACCGCCCGTTGGCGTCCACCCGAATCTGGCCGTGCGGGCCGAGAGCATCCCGCACCGCCTCCAGCCGCGCCAGGTCGTCACCGAGCGAGTCGGGATGGTCGGCGACCTTGACCTTCGCCGTGGTGCACCCGGATGCCGCCGCGATCTCGTAAGCCTGGTCTGGGCCTACTGCCGGGACGGTGCAGTTGACCGGGATGCGCTCGCGCACCGGATCGGGCCAGCCGAGGGTGGCCGCCTCGATCGCGGTAGCCAGCCACGCCGCCGCCTCCCGATCGTCGTACTCCAGAAACGGGCAGAACTCCCCCCACCCCGCGGGTCCTTCGATCAGCATGCCTTCCCGCGCGGTGATGCCCCGGAACCGCGTCGTCAGGGGGATGCCATAAACCCGTGCCCCCTCGAAGTCCATTCCCTGCACGCCCAGACCCTCTCACGGACACTTGCCGCATCCCCGCCACGCCCCGTTCGATCGATTGGGGTCAGCAGCTGCGGAGTAGGCGGAGCAGGGCGCGTTCGAGGCGGGCTCGGACGTCGGAGTCGACGAGGTCGTAGGTCCCGGCGCGGCGCACCGCAGCCAGGATCGTCCTGCCCTGGGCGTAGTGCTCCAGTACTCGAGGGTCCACGTAGGACGCACGCGCCACCGCGCGGGTGTTGCCCAGGTGCTCGGCCACTTCGTCCAGCGCGGCGTTGATCGCCCGCGCGCGGCCACGCCTGGAGGTGGGCACGCCACCGGCCGCCCCCGCCGCCAGCGCCACCGCAGCCAGCACCGTCGCGTTCCAGGTACGCAGATCCTTGGCGCTGAACTCGTCCCCGGCCAGTTCCTTGAGCCGAGCGTTGATGTCCTCGGCGCACACGTCGTGCCAGCCCTGCCTGGTGCGGTAGGCCAGCAGGTCCTCTCCGCCGCCGTCACGGCGCAGCAGCGCGCGCACCACCGTGTGCAACGCCGGGTCCCGCAAGGTGACCGCCAGGTTCGCGCCGCCCTTGCCGGGGTAGCGCAGCTCGATGGCGTCGCGGCGCAACCGCACATGCTCGCGGCGCATGGTGGCCAGGCCGAAGCTGCCCTCCTCTTCACCGGGCTCGGGCGCGTACTCCTCGCCGCCGACCCGGAACGCCCCGATATCCAGCATGCGTAGCGCCGCGGCGAGCACCCGCTCACAGGTCAGCCCCCGGCCGTCGAGGTCTTCCCGGATGCGCTCCCGCACCGCGGGCAGCCGCCGGCCGAGCCGCACCACCCGGTCATGCTTGGCCACGTCTCGGCGTCGCCGCCACTCGTCGTGGTAGAGGTACTGGCGCCGCCCGGCGTCATCGGTGCCGACGGCCTGGATGTGGCCCCTGGGCAGCGCGCAGATCCACACATCTCGCCACGCCGGCGGCACCGCCAGGGCCCGGATCCGGTGCAACGTCTCCGGATCAGTGACCGGCGTCCCGTCCTCGTCGTGGTAACTGAAACCACGCCCGCGGCGCCGTCGGGAGTACCCGGGACCATCAGGCGCAACCCGTTGTAGCCGCACCGCACCCTCCTTAGCCACCACACACCGGACACCACCGGGGATACCCACTTGCCGCATAAAGTCGACCGGCTTGGGGAAGATCTCCATCGTGACGCGGACTGAAGTAGCGGGTAGCCAGGCAGAATCGCCGACGCAAATTCCGGCGCGCGGGTGGCAGCAGATATTGCGGCGCGCGCTGCGGGAAAGCCAGAAAGACAACATTCCGCTGCTGGCCGCCGGGGTGGCGTTCTACGGCTTCCTCGCGGTGTTCCCGGCGCTGATCGCGCTGGTGACGCTGGTGGGACTGGTGGCCGATCCCCGGACGATCACCCAGCAGGTGGCCGGCTTCACGGCAGGAATGCCAGCCGCCACCGCGCAGCTGATCTCCGAACAGCTGACCGCCATCACCAACAGCAGCGGTGGGGCGTTGACGGCAGGGCTGGCGGTCTCGCTGGCGGGTGCGCTGTGGAGCGCGTCTGGGGGGGTGTCGAGCCTCATGACGGCGACGAATGTGGCCTACGAGGAAACCGAGACCCGGGGTTTCGTGAAGCTGCGCGGCCTTGCGCTGCTGCTTACCCTGGGCACGGTGGTGTTTTTGATCATCACGCTGGCGCTGATCGCGGTGGCACCGGTGGTGCTCAACGCGGTGCCGCTCGGGCCGCTGGGGACTGTTGTCGCCCAGGTTGTGCGCTGGGGGTTGCTCCTCGCTTTGATCATCATCGGATTGGCGGTGCTCTACCGGGTGGCGCCAGACCGCAACCCGCCGAAGTTCCGCTGGGTCAGCGTGGGCAGTGTGGTGGCGGCAGTGCTGTGGTTGCTCGGTAGCGTGGGCTTGAGCCTGTATGTCAACTACTTCGGCAACTACAACAAGACCTACGGTGCGCTGGCCGGCGTGATCGTGTTGATGCTGTGGTTTTTCCTCAGCAGCTACATCGTCCTGCTCGGCGCGGAGATCAACTCCGAGGCGGAGTTCCAAACCGAGCGCGACAGCACCGTCGGCGAGCCCAAGCCAATTGGCCAGCGGGGGGCAGTAGTGGCCGATACGCCTCTTGGGCAGCGCGGTGACTGACCGCGAGCTGGTCGGTCAGATCACCGAGCTTGTTGACCAGGCGCAGTTGACTGTCGCGGTGGCCGAGTCGCTCACCGGGGGCATGCTGGCCAGCGCGCTGGCTGAGGCCTGTGGGGCGAGCAACTGGTTTCGCGGCGCCGTGGTGGCGTATGCCAGCGACGTCAAACACCAGCTGCTAGGCGTACCAGCGGGGCCGGTGGTCAGCGCGCGAGCCGCCGAGGTGATGGCTGGGGGGGTCCGCCGGCTGCTGGGCGCTGACGTGGCGGTCGCGCTGACCGGCGCGGCTGGTCCGGACGGCCAGGACGGCCAGCCGCCCGGCACGGTGTTCTTCGGACTTTCCGACGGCAGGGACAGCCACGTCGAACACCGCTACTTCGACTGCGACGACCCAGCGCAGGTGTGCGCTGAGGCGGTCGCCGAGGCGCTATCGCTGCTCTATGGCTTTCTGCGTACCGGCCCGGCCGCTCGTTGCGGCTAGCCGATACGCAGAAAGCCGTAGACCTTCGGTGCTTGCTGTTGCCGAGGTCGACACCAGTGCTACTGACTTGGCCGTGGACCGCCGTGGTGTCGAACTCGGCGACCACAAGGTTGCGTCCGCAT
This sequence comes from Pseudonocardiaceae bacterium, assembly GCA_035276605.1. GTDB lineage: Bacteria > Actinomycetota > Actinomycetes > Mycobacteriales > Pseudonocardiaceae. The sequence goes on from DATELN010000066.1 coordinate 6,264, forward strand.
GCCGAGTCCACCGCCTGTTCCATGGCGGCGAGGAAATCGATGAACACGTGCTTGAAATCGGGCATCGACCTACCGCTCGATACCCCGATATGGAGACTTATCGGTCCCAACCGGGGAGCTAGATACCCCGATAAGTCTCCATATCGGGGGTTAAGGTAGCGGGCTGAGCTCGGCGCCGGCCGATGCGTCGGCCGGCCATCACAGATGATCATGAAATGTATGCTCGCGGGCGCCCGAAGATTGACCAGTAATGACCTTAACGATCGCGCCGGGCGGTCCGTATCTCGACAACTGGAGTACAGCTACCGGGTCCAAATGGCGGAAAAAAACACCCCATGCCGTGCACGAACGAGTGATCCATATACCACCCGAGCGGCCTAGAAATCGGGCAAACCGCACCCGCCCAACGCACCGGCTGTCAACGCGCGACCTGCATAAACGGCGCTTGATGTCGCTGTGAGTAACGAAATTGGCGGCGTACGCCTGCCCGACTGGCCCTACCGACACCCTCTTGCATTACCCACGGTCATCCGTACCTTCAATACCGTCCCGCCCAATGAAGCCACCTTGGAACGGGAATCTGGACCAGCGCGCCGCAGCCCTGTCCCCCGGGTCCGGATACCGCAACCTCCACCCCGAGAATCGGGACAGGGCGCAGGCTGGCGACGACCCCGAAGCGGACGAGCGAATTCCGCGCTTATTAATTCATGCCAGCAGTCGTGCGCGGTTCATGGAGAAGCCAACATGACGAGGACCTCCCGATTACTCGCACGTCTTGGTACTGCTGCGATCGCTGTGACAGCCCCGCTGGCATTCGTGGCACCGGCCGCCCTAGCCGGGCCGGTACGCCACGATCCGTGGGATGCGGTGGCGGAATGCGAAAGCGGCGGTAACTGGAGAGCTAATACCGGCAACGGGTATTTCGGTGGTTTGCAGTTCAGTAGCGGGACGTGGCATGCGTTCGGCGGAGGGGCCTATGCAGGCACCGCCGATCAGGCCTCTCGCTCGGCACAGATCGCCATCGCCGAGAAGGTGCTCCGCGCGCAGGGTTGGAAGGCCTGGCCTACCTGCTCCAGAAAGGCCGGGTTGCGCTGACAACCGGCTACATCCCACGCTCGGCTCCCGCCGTCGCACCCGGCGGGAGCCGAGCTGACTCAACCAGAACAGGCAACAGGCAGTCTTCACCCCGCTACCGCGGCATAGCCTGCCAGGCCTCACGGGCCTGCGGCGTAGTGGGGTCGACGAAGTCGGGCTTGATCCGGCCGATGAGGTCAGCGAGGTCTTGCCAGGGTTGAGCGCCGCAACGGCGGCATCGTTACGCGCGCGTGCACGTAGAGCTGGGCAATCCGGCGAAGTTCGTGCGCTACGCTGCCGGAGTGACGCAAGCAAAAAAAACGGACTTTGCTCGGTACGCCGAGATTTCGGAATCAGAACAGAAAGTGCTCCAAGAAGCGCTCGCCTCCATACCTGACGATATCCTTGCGACCGGGGAGCGGCCACCGATCGAGTCCCGGATCCGGAAACGTTTGGAACGGGAGGGGCTGCTGGACACTGCGGGTCCCTTAGGCATGGGCGAGATCCCTGCGGTGGCCTATGTCGCCCGAGCCGTGGGGTGCCTGGCGGCGAGCTATGTGCAGTTGCGGTGGATCGGCCACAACAAACCAGCCAGCACGGTCGCCAAGTCGATCGCGAAGCAAGTGGCTGACTGCGTCCATGGAGACATCGACATGATCGCGTCCGACATTATGGCGTGCCGCGAGCAGGTTGCAGGTTCCCTGAGCGCGCTCGGACTTCCCGCGCTGGGTGATGCCTTGTTAGGGGATGAGGCCCAAATCGATCGGTGGTGATGGCGCGCGGCGCAGCCGCAGGAACAGGTAGTCGCTGTCTTCGCAGATTGTGTGCAGCGCGAAGCGTGTCATGTTTACCGGTGTGCCAGCCAGGATCCGGCGCGAGTCCCCGCCGATAAGGCATGGGGCGACCGTGATGCACAGTTCATCGATCAGGTCAGCGGCGGCGAGCTGCGCGTTGAGGCTGGGGCCGCCCTCGGCCAGCACGTTGTCGTGGCCGGCTCGACCCAGCAGTTGCAGGGCAGTGTGCAGATCCACGGTGTGCTCCCCGGCGACCAACACGTCGGCGACTTCGCCGACCGCCGCCACCGCCGCCGGCGGCGCGGTCGCGACGGTGATCACTATCGGGCGCGCGCCCTCAGCAAACAGCGGCGCATCCAGGTCCAGCGCGCAGGACCGGGTCACGATCGCCAGCGGCACCTTTGCCGGGCCGTAACGCTCCGCCCGCACCGTCCCGGCCGCCACCAGCACCACGTCGGCCAATTCACGTAACGCCGCAAAGACTCGGTGATCGGCCGGTCCGCCCAACCCGCCGGACAAGCCGTCGACGGTAGCCGCACCATCCAGACTGGCGATCATGTTCAGCCGCACCGCGGGACGGCCTGACGCGACCGGCAGGTCTGCGTACACGACCGCCGGATCGACCAGATCGGCAGCCCTAGGCAGCAACTGGCGCACACTCCTCAGTGTGCTCTCCGAACCGTCTGCTTACCCGGGGTCGAGCGGAGGAAGAACTCGCCACTGACCAGATGAAGGGTGTCGAGGGATCGCAGCCGACGTATTCGGTCGCTGTTTGACAGCAGCGGTAGGAATTCTTACTTTATCGGTATGAAGGCCGTGGTCTCCGAGAAGGGCCAGGTCACCATTCCCAAGCAGCTCCGGGACCGACTGGGTATCAAGCCTGGCGAGGTGCTGGAGTTCGCCGAGGACGGCGGCCGGCTGATCGCTGTCAAGCAGCAGCGACGAGCCCCGCTGGACAGCGTTTATGGAATCCTTCAGGTCACCGGCACGACCGACGAGCTCATCACCGAGCTACGTGGCCCGGCTGAACTGACGTGATCACCGCGGTCGATACCAGCGTGCTCCTGGACGTGTTCACCGCGGATCCCATTTTCGGGCCCGCATCACGCGATAGCCTCGGACACTGCCTGGCGAGCGGCACGGTGGTCGCGTGTCCTGTCGTGTGGGCCGAAACCAGCGCATTGTTCCCGGACGCGGCCAGCGCGGAAGCGGCGATGAATACGCTCGGCGCGGCGTTCAGCGCGCTGGACCGGCGCGCCGCACTGCGTGCCGGCGAGACCTGGCACAACTACCGCAAGCGCGGTGGCCGCCGGTCACGGGTGATCGCGGATTTTCTGGTCGGAGCGCACGCCAGCGTGCAAGCGGATCGCTTGCTGACCCGGGACCGGGGCTTCTACCGCGTGTACTTTCCTGATCTCACGGTGATCGACCCGGTGGATGGGCGATGAGCAGCACGGTGACCGACCCCCGGACGGACCGGGCGTTTTTCGGGCATCCCCGCGGGTTGGCCAACCTGTTCGGCGTCGAGGTGTGGGAGCGCTTCTCGTTCTACGGGATGCTCGCGTCGCTAACGTTGTACCTGTATTACGCGGCGGCGGGGGCCGATCCGGGACTGGGGTTGCCGAAAGCCACCGCCACCAGCCTGGTCGGCGCTTACGGCGGGCTGGTCTACGTATCGACCATAGCCGGGTGCTGGATCGCTGACCGGGTGCTGGGCGCCGAGCGCACCTTGTTCTACAGCGCGGTGCTGGTGATGATCGGGCACATCGCGCTGGCGGTCCTGCCAGGCTTCGTGGGCGTCGGCGTGGGGCTGGCCTGCGTCGCACTGGGGAGCGGCGGCGTCAAGGGCAACGCCACCGCAGTCGTGGGCACGCTGTATGCCCCGAACGACGAACGCAGGGACGCGGGTTTCTCGATTTTCTACATGGGCATCAACGTCGGCGCGCTGCTCGGTCCGGTGCTCACCGGGCTCACCAGAACCACCCTGGGCTTCCATTACGCCTTCGGTGTCGCGGCTATCGGGATGGCCGTCGGCCTGCTCCAGTACACCCTCGGCCGCGGCAACCTGGGTCGCGAGGCGAGCATCGTGCCCAACCCGGTTCCCCGCTCCCATGGGATCACCGTCGCAACCGGCGTCGCGGTGGTCGCGGCCGCCGTGACCGTTCTCGTGATGCTGGGAGTGATCACGGCCGCGAACCTGTCCACGATCGTGGTCGTGGTGTGCGGGGTCGCCGCGGCAGCATACTTCGCGGTCATCCTGACGAGCCGGAAGATCACGGCGGTGGAACGCAGTCGGGTGCAGTCGTTCATCCCACTGTTTGTCGCCAACGCCGCGTTCTGGTCACTTTTTCAACAGTACTTCACGGTGGTGGAAATTTATGCCGATCGGCGAACCGATAAGACCTTTTCCGGCTGGGACATTCCGACGGAATGGGTGATATCGTTCGATCCGATTTTCGTTATCGTGCTGGCGCCGTTATTCGCGCTGCTGTGGACTAAGCTCGGGGCCCGCCAGCCGTCGACACCCATCAAATTCGCGCTCGGTAACGTCGTGATTGGTCTGGCGTTCCTGCTGTTTCTGCCGTGGGCCGGCGGCGTGGGACCGAGCACCCCGCTGCTCGCGGTGGCGTTCATCGTGCTCGTCTTCGCAATCGGCGAGCTGCTGATTTCCCCGATCGGCTTGTCGCTGGCCACCAAAATCTCACCAAAAGTGTTTCGCAGCCAGACGGTGGCGCTGTACTTTTTGTCGGTCGCCCTGGGCACGGCGATGTCCGGGTCGCTCGCCGGCTATTACAGCCCGCTACACGAGGCGCTGTACTTCGGCAGCGTTGGGGTGGCGGCGGTCGTTGTCGGGCTGATCGTCGTCGCGATCAGCCCGATGATCCGGCGGCTCATGGCAGGCGTCCGCTGATCGGAGCAGCACTGGGCGTCGCCTGGCTCGTTAGGCAGGACGCAGCGGCATGCCCAGCCAGCCGGAATCCTTCCGGAAATGGCGTACGTAGGGGGCGGTGTCGGCCCTCTTTCATATGAACGCAAGGCCCGAGACGGGAACAGCTCGTGCAGCGCCGACGACGAGGAGATCAAGAATACCCACCGCCGCATCGCAGTACGCCCATGGCTTACCGCTCGCGCCAAGGACGGGCCCGCCAGTGGCCGGCCGCGAACTCCAGGAGCCTCCGATGCCCAATACACACATAGCGGTCTCGCAGGAAACCGACCAATACCGAGCGCACCGCATGGCCGCCGCTGCTGCCGCGAAGGCCAAGAGGTTGTGGCCCGGTGTGATCGGCGACGTGCTCGCCGACGAGGTGATGGCTGCCCTGGATCTGCCGGCGTGGATGCGCCCCCAGACCCGCACCAGCCGACTTGTCGACGCAATACTGGACTTCACCGGCGAGCCAGCCGAATCCCGCAACGAGCGACCGGCTGCCTAGCGCGCGGTACCCCTCAGCGAGGAACGCCAGTGCGCTGGCTCCGACCAATTCCCGAGGCCGCCCTGGTGACCAGCACGACCCCGTTGCGGATCCAACAAGTGCGGACACGGCGGTCATTGTGCTGCGGCCCTGCTGTTGGCGGTCGGGAGGTGGGGTGGTGTGCTGGGCGGCGTGCCGCCGACCAACCACCTGCCACACCGGCCCGATGGGTCCACACAGCGGGATGAGTCCCCTCGGGAGCGGGTGGCGTGGTCGGATCGCTCGTTGGCGCACGCGTCGGGGTCGATGGCGGTGGCCACGGTGGTCAGCCGGCTCACCGGGCTGGTGGCCAAACTCCTGCTGGCCGCGGCGCTGGGGTTCGGACTGCTCAACGACTCCTACAACATCGCCAACGAGCTGCCGAACATGGTCTACGAGCTGCTGTTGGGTGGGGTGCTGTCCAGCGTGGCGATCCCGGTGCTGGTCCGCGCGCAGCGCACTGATCCCGACGGCGGGCACGCCTACGCCCAACAGCTGCTCACGATAAGCACAGTCGCTCTGGTCGTGGGCACGGTCGCCGCGGTAGCCGCGGCACCGTGGCTGATCCGGCTGTCGGTGACCAGCGGCCCGCACGCCAGCCCCGCGCTGGCCACCGCGTTCGCCTACCTGCTGCTCCCGGAGATCCTGTTTTACGGCCTGGCCGCGCTGATCGGGGCGGTGCTCAACAGCCGCGGGGTGTTTGGGCCACCGGCGTGGGCGCCGGTGGCCAACAACCTGGTGCTCATCGCCGTGATCGGCGCCTACATGCTCACCCCTGGGCGGATCAGCCTGCAGCCGAACCTGATGGGCGACATCAAGCTGTGGGTGCTTGGGGTGGGCACCACGTTGGGCATCGTCGTGCAGGCCGCGGTGCTGCTGCCGGCGCTGCACCGGTCGGGGTTTCGGTGGCGGTGGCAGTGGGGTTGGGATCGGCGGCTGTCGTCGTTCGGCGGGCTGGCCTGTTGGGTGTTTCTCTACGTGCTGGCCGGCCAGATTGGCCTGGTCGTCACCTACCGGATCGCCTCGGCCACCGCCGGGGGTGGGGTGGCAACCTACGCGTACGCGTGGATCTTGCTGATCGTGCCCTACGGAGTGTTGGGCAACTCGGTGCTCACCGCGTTAATGCCCCGGATCAGCCGGGCCAGCGCGGACGGGAACATCGGCGCGGTGGTCGCCGACCTCTCGCTGGGCACCCGGATGTCCGCGCTGCTGTTGTTGCCGGTGTCGGCGCTGTTCACCGTAGCCGGTGGACAGATCGCCACCGTGCTGTTCTCCTACGGCCACTCCGATCTCGCCCAAGCTGATCGGCTGGGCCAGACCCTGGCCGCGTCGGCCTTCGGTCTGCTGCCGTATGCCGTGGTGCTGCTGCAGCTGCGGGTGTTCTACGCGCTCGACGATGCCCGCACGCCGACGGTGATCATGGCGTTGATGATTGTCGGGAAGATCGGTCTGTCGGTCCTGGCGCCGGTGCTGCTGAGTCCTCAGCAGGTCGTGGTGGGGCTGGCCGCGGCCAACTCGGCGTCATTCGTCATCGGCGCCATCGTCGGGCAAGGGTGGCTGTGGCACCGGCTCGGGTCCCTGCAAACCCGGACCGTGGCGAGCACGGTCGGGCGCATCACGCTAGCCGCGGTCCTCGCCGCCGCCACCGGGCTGGCGATCATCGGCGTGGGCCGCATGCTGATCCCGCACGCGCTATCCCCGGTGCGCGCCGCCGGGGAGCTCGTCACGATCAGCGTGCTGGGCAGCGCGGTGCTGCTGGTCGCGCTGCATGCCCTACGAGTCTCGGAACTGCGCGTCGCGTTAACCCGCGCCGCCGGCCTGCTCCGCCGCTGAGACCGGCCGGAATGTCGCGGTGAAGTGCCGCAGCTGCAAGTCTGGTGTCTCGCACCGCAGAATCGTCGCACTAACAGCTCCAGTCAAACGTTGACGTAATCATTAGTTCCACGCTGACCGCGAGCCTCGTACTGGCGATCGCAATGTGCATAACCGGCTGCACCGGGTTACCTGTAAATTCCGGAGTATCCGGTGTCACGGTCGTCGACCAGGGCTGCCCGGTAATCTACGGGTCGGCGCCGTGTCCTACCCAGCCGTTGCGCGCACAAATCGTCGTTGTGCGGCTGCCTTCTGCGACCGTGTGGCCAGGTGGTGAGTGACAGCGACGGCCGGTTTCGCATCCCATTACCGCCGGGTCAATACACCGTGAATCCGCAAAACCTCAATAGCGCTCCGCTGCCGGTGGCCCGACCGCAACAGGTCGACGTCCACGCCGGCAGCAACACCGAGGTGACCGTTCATTTCGACTCAGGAGTACGCCAGCCCGGGTAACCGCGGGTGAGCTTCAGCCGCGATTGTCGAGGCCGTGTCTGGCGGCGTCGGCCGCTAGGTGGGCGCGTGATGGGCTGCCCAGCTTGGTGAAGATGTGCGACAGGTGGGCCTTGACGGTGCCCAGCGAGATGAACATCCGCTCGCCGATCTGACGGTTGGTCAGGCCGGTGGCGATGTGGCGCACGACCTCCAGCTCGGTCGGGGTCAGGCTGTCCCAGCCGCGGGACGGCCGCTTGCGCTCGCCGCGAGCCCGGCGGACATAGCTGACTGCCTCGTCGGTGCCCAGTGCCGCGCCCGCGGTGAAGGCGGCGTGGTAGCCGTCGTCGCCGAGCACTTCCCGGACGGTGCGCTCGACAACAGACCAGAACTCCGATTCAGGCGGAAAGCGGACGGTGCTCAGCCGCGCGCGGGCCGCCGCCGCGGCACCCAGCAGCCGCGCGGCTTCCTCGTGACTCTCCTGGGCGGCGGCGACGGCGGCGAGCACATCAAGGCATTCCGGGATGTCGATCGTGAAGCCCTTGGCCGCCAGGCGACCCAGGGCCTGGTGGACGTACCGCTCGGCGTCCGCAGCCGCGTCAGTGGCAAGCGCGAGACGACCCAGCAGGCGCTCAGCGCCGGCTTGCAGCCATCCACTACCCAGGCGCCGGGCCACCTCCAGCGCCTCCTCGCCACCGGCCTGGGCGGCATCGAGCTTTCCCTCGATCCGCTCCAAGCTGCCGAGCAGGACGAGATGCCAGGACAGCGCATAGTCAAATCCCGTCCGACGCTCAAGGTCGACAGCGTTCGCGAGGTTGTCGCGGGCCGCGGCCAGCTCGCCGCGCGCCATCAGCGTTGCGCCCAGCATCTGCTGCGCCATCCCGGCTATCAGGCCAGCTCCGGTCTCTTGCACCCGCTTGAGCGTGGTACTGGCGAGCGAGTACGCGAGTTCGGTGTTGCCGCCGGCCAGGTGCACATACGTCAGGAAACCGCTGGCCAGACCGTTGGTGATCGGAAGACCAACCTCGTCGCTGATCGCGACGCAACGCGCCAGCAACTCTCGCGCCTCGGCAAGCCGGCCCTGGTAGCTGGCCTCCCAACCCAGGCATAGCCAGGACCACGGCAGCCCCCATCGGTACTGGTTTGCGGTCGCCCGCAGGTCATCGAGCAGCGTGCGAACGGTGTCGAACCCGTCCTGGAAGATCCAGCCGATCGCCAGACAGTTCGCCGCGTCGATGCGACACCAGTCATCACCGGCCTGAGTGGCCAGCTCGACGCTTCGCTGCAGCAACGGCCGCCCACCGGTCGGGTCACCGAGCGAGGCTTTGAGTCCGAGGGTGTTCAAGGCGCGCGCCTGCGTCCATACGTCTGTGCAGGTCTCGCCGATGTCGAGCGCAACTTGCGCCCAGGAGTGGGCGGCCTGACCGGCGCCCCCATAGTGGCCGAGGGTGCCCCGGCCAGCCATCGCCCGGCCCCGCAGCACGGTCGGCTTCTCGCTGGCGGCATCCAGAGCCCGGGCGTAGCAGGCGTCACCTTCCCGGTAGCGGCCGGTGAACACCCAGAACAGCGTCAGCGCTGTTACCAGCCGCAGGCCAGCATCGTGGTCGGTGGTTGCCGCCGACTCCACGGCGGCCCGGATGTTCGGCAGCTCGGTGGCCAAGTTATGCAGGACAGGGTCGTCGCGCCCGGCACCGAGCACCTGCGGCTGCGCGGCCTCGGCCAGTTCCAGGTAGTAGGCCAGGTGCTGGTCACGTAGGTCGCCGAGTTCGCCGGCGCCGGCAAGGCGCGCCGCGGCGTACTGGCGGACGGTCTCCAGCAGGCCATAACGCACCTCGGGCCCGTGCTCGCTAGTGGTGACGAGAGATTTGTCGACCAGGCCGGTCAGCAGGTCGAGCACGTCATTACGGTCGGCTCCATCACCGCAGCACACTTCCTCCGCAGCGTCGAGCGTCCAGCCGCCCGCGAACACGGACAGCCGCCGTAGCAGCGTCCGCTCGCCGTCACTGAGTAGCTCGTGGCTCCAGTCGATCGATGCCTGCAGGGTCTGGTGGCGGGGCATCACCGTGCGCGCGCCGCCGGTCAGCAGGCGAAAGCGGTCGGCTAGCGCGCGGGAGATCTGCTCGGGGGCCAGCATCCGCACTCGCGCGGCAGCCAGCTCGATGGCCAGCGGGATGCCGTCGAGGTCATGGCAGATCTGGGCGATGACGGGCGCGTTAGCCGCGTTGATCGTGAAGTTGGGGCGCACCTGCAGGGCGCGGTCTATGAACAAGGCCACCGCGTCGCACTGGCGCAGCACCGTAATCGGCTCGCGGTGAGGCTCGGCGGGCAGCGACATCGACGGCACCCGCCAGGTGACCTCCCCAGGCACCCCCAGTGGCGCGCGGCTGGTGGCCAGAATCGTCAGCGACGGGCAGCCGCGCAGCAGCGCGTCCACCAGCTCGGCGCAGGCGGCCAGCAAATGCTCACAGTTATCCAGGACGACCAGCACGCGGCGAGCCCGCAGGTGCGCCCTGAGCGTGTCCAGCACGGGCCGACCCGGCACCTCACTCGAACCGATCGACGTGATCACCGTAGCCGCCAGCAGCGCTGGATCCTCCAGCCGAGCCAGCTCCGCCCACCACACGCCGTCGGGGTGGCGGTCAAGGGCGTCGGCCGCTACTTGCAGGGCTAGGCGCGTCTTGCCGCAGCCGCCGGCACCGGTGAGGGTGAGCAGCCGAGCCTGCTGGAGTGCGTTGCCGATCTGGGCCAGCTCGGTGCGCCGCCCGATGAAACTCGTCAGCTCACCGGGCAGGTTGTTGGGCAGCGTGTCCAGCGAGCGCAGCGGGGGAAATTCCGCCGCCAGCTCAGGGTGCACCAACCCGAAGACATGCTCGGCCCGCCCGAGGTCGCGCAACCGGTGTATCCCGAGGTCGGTGAGTTTGGCGCGCTCGGGCAACCGGTCCAGGACGAGACCGCGGGTCGTCCGGCACAGCACGACCTGGCCGCCGTGCGCGACCGCGCACAGCCGGGCGCATCGGTTGACCGCATGACCAAAATAGCTACCCTCATCGCGCTGCTGGGCTTCTGCGGTGTGCACGGCGATGCGCAGCGTCGACTGCTGGACAGCACGCTGGATATCCAGTGCGGCCGCCACCGCATCGGAGGCCCGGGTGAACGCCGCCACGATGCTCGTTTCGTCGTCCTGCTGCCGTCTCCGCACCCCGCTGTGCCGCGATATCGCCTCGTCGAGCAGTTCGTCGGGCAGGTGCGTCGATCCATCGACCTCGGTCAGCATGAACGTCGCGGTTCCGACCGGCAGATGGAAGGTCTCCTGCTCAATGCCGCCTGCGTTCACTGGGGGTTCTTCCCACTTCAGCGGCCAGCCCGTCCGGTCGCTGAAGTGGGATTGTCGCATCGCCAGCGCCTCCGTGGGTAGGTATGTGCTCAGCCCATGAAGAAAAGCTCCAGCTGAATATTGTCTGGATCGCGGAAAACCAGCGTCGAGTACTTCAACGCGCCATCAACATCAGTCACTCCGGAGTGTGGCACTCCTAGGCTGTCCAGCCATTCTGCCCATGATTTCAGGTCTGCGTGGCTCGGCACAGAGATGCCGATGTGGTCGAGGCCGGTCTGGGTTTCACTGAACGGCTTGCCGTCATTTGCTTCATGGTGCTCCAGGACGATCACGATCCCAGCGCTGAAGTCAGCAAGGATCACCCCGTATCCGGCCTCTTCGTTGCTGTAGTGCGGGAACTTTCCTGGAATGCGGTCCAGCCCTAGTACGCGTTGATACCAGGATACGCTAGCCTCGATATCGGTTACGGTCGGGGAAAAGTGGTGAAAGCCGGCCATCGGCGGTCGCTCATCCATCGCCATCTCCTTCGTTTTGCTTAGCTCACTTCGTATAGCTCGTAGCGCAGCACGCCTTCGCCAATGACGCCCTTGGCAACGGCCTGGATCTTGTTGAGCCAGGCGTAGCGCTCGTCACCGGTCTCGAACCGGGGCGCCGTATACGCGATCGCCCCCTCGAGTCCGCCAGAGAGGTCCACCCGCCCGTTGTAGGTCACATAGATCAGTGCGCCATCGTCGGTTTCCAGGGTGAATCGCACATCCATGAGGCCGACTCCGGCCGGGCTGACCACGGCCCAGTCGGCAGCTGCGGCTCCCTTGAGCTTGGCTCGGAGGCGTTCGCCCCTGTAGTCGACCGAAGTGAGCTCGATGACAACTCGAGTGCCCGAAGGCGTCCCGGGCATCATGATCGGCTCGGAAAGACCGACGTCTGCGGTACCAAGCGGGATGAGTTCAACAGTCATCACGGTTTCCGTTTAGTCGAAGGGGAATGGATTGTCGATCACATAAAGCCAGCGTCCGTCGGCCTGCCGGCGAAGGACGGCCGAACCGGTGCCGCTCAGCACCATCGGCTTGCCATCAGGATCAGTACCCTCAAGCTTCCATTCGTAGTATTCGAGCGCAAGGTCTCCGGCTTGGTGGAGGCTTGCGACGTTGAGCTCAAAGCTTGGTTTTGTGGCCAGAAAACCAGCAATAGTCTCCCGGATGGCTTCTAAGCCCGCGGCCACCTGCCCTGATGAGATAAACAGCGCCTCGCGTTCGTAGAGGCTGACCATCGCTTCCAAATCACCTGCATTGATCGCAGCCTCAGCGGCCTTGACCGTTTCTCGCGGGTTTCCGAACTGTGCCATAGCTCCGCCTTAGTGATGCAGCCAGCGCCCGAAAATTGATCGTGGCCTATCGGCTCCACGCCTACATCAGCCATGTGGCCGATATCCGCCGAAACACGGCGTGGCCAGGCCGTTGCCGCACCGTCTGACAGTCTCGGGCGATCAACCGAGCGACCCCTAATTACCCGAGGGACGTACCGACCACAAGAAGGCAGCGATCACCACGCCACTGTCGACATCGCATCAATGAGGATCTGGCTCCGCGATCCCGTTCCATGATCCACAGGACAGGCTCCTTGGCCAGGTGCGATGTTGTCCCGTAAACCGGTCACAGCCGGGGCGATCGGATCATGTCGGTGGGGATGAGTATTGAGCGCTGCAAGGGTTTTGGCCGCGAGCGGCGTGCGGCGCGCGCGGATGGCGGTGGCCGCGTGCTTTGCGATGAGCGGGGTTGCGGCAGCTTCGTTCCTGTCCCGCGTTCCTGGGGTCCGCGACGTGCTTGGGCTCTCCTGGACGCAGCTTGGGTTGTTGCTGCTGTGCGTGTCCGGTGGCTCGATGGTGGGACTGCCGCTGTCGGGGCTGCTTGTGCACCGGTTCGGTCCGGGTCGGGCCGTGGTGGCTGCATCGTTGACGGTCACGGCGGGGCTGGTCATGTTGGCCGCGGGATTGCGGGGCGGTGTTGTGGGTCCGGCGGCGGTGGGCTTGGTGGGCATCGGGCTGGGAGTCGGCGTTTGGGATGTCGCGATGAATGTCGAGGGCGCTGACGTCGAGCGGCGGCTCGGCCGATCCCTGATGCCGCGGCTACATGCCGCGTTCAGCCTCGGCACGATGGCAGGGGCCGGCGTGGGGGCGGCCGCGGCGGCCACGGGGGTACCGCTGGCTGTGCAGATGCTGCTCGTCGCAGCGCTCGTACCGGTGTCAATGGTCTTTACCGTCCGTTTTTTTCTTCCCGTGCCGGGCAAGATCGGGCGGGATGAATCCGGCGGCAGCGGGGTGCTGACGGCTTGGCGCGAGCCGCGGACGCTGCTGATCGGGTTGTTGGTGTTCGGGTTTGCCTTTATCGAGGGTTCGGCGAACGACTGGATCGCCGTGGCGATGGTCGCTGGCCACGGCATGAGCGAAGCCCTCGGCGCGATCGGTTTTGGCTTGTTTGTCACGGCGATGACCCTCGGGCGGCTGATCGGAGGCTCGGCTGTGGAGAAGTTGGGTCGGGTCGCCGTCCTGCGGGTTACCGCGGTCGTCACTTTGGCCGGTCTGCTTCTAGTGCTGTTGGGTGGCAGCATCGCCGTTGCGCTCGTGGGCGCCTCGCTGTGGGGCTTCGGGGCCTCGTTGGGGTTTCCGGTCGGGATGAGTGCGGCCGCCGATGACCCGGTCAGGGCGGCGGCCCGGGTGTCGGCGGTGAGCTCCATCGGCTATACCGCGTTTCTTGCCGGTCCACCGCTCATTGGTCTGGTAACCGGCAGTGCGGGGATCCTGCGAGCGCTGTTCGTCGTGCTCGGCGCGCTGGCGCTCGGCCTGCTGACCTCGGGTGCATCGCGGCCGCTCGGCACGGCAAAGAAAGTGGCCTGGTGAAATGCCGCAGCGAGACTGTCGGTGGTCGTGGGTACGGTCGAGCTGCATTGGGATCCGTCCGGATCGCCAAGGCGGGTGCTCGACGTTGTCGTCGGCGAGGGTCGGGCTTACAATCCAGGGCCGCGCAGCTGGGGACTGCTCGGGCAGCGTTCGTTCTTCCGCTACTTCGTGGTCACCTTCCGCACCGCGGACTTCGAATTGGACATCGCACCCGTCACCGGCTAAGGCTTGCGATGTGATCGAGGCCCGCGCCGACGTCGTCGGCAGCCTGCTGCGGCCGCCCGATCTCCTGGCGGCCCGGCGACGCCGGGAACACGGCGAGATCGACGCGGCCGAGTTCAGACGTATCGAGGACGCAGCGGTTGACGCGGCGATCCACCTGCAGGAAGACGCCGGGCTCGCCGTGGTCACCGACGGCGAGATGCGCCGGCTGTCGTTCCAGAGCCAGTTCACCGAGGCGGTCGAGGGTTTCAGCGAGTGGAATCTTGACGCATTCCTCTGGGGTGACTGGCACGGCGACGAGGCCGGGGACAAGCGCATCGAGCGCCCGCCGATCGCGGTGCTCGACCGGCTGCGGCGCCGCCGCTTCCTGTCCGTTGACGAGTTTGGCTACGCGCGCGGCCGGACGCAGCGGATCGTCAAGGTCACGTTGCCGAGCCCGAGCCTGTTCGCCAACTTCTACGACCCGCACCGCTCGCGTGGTGCCTACCCGACCCTGGAGAGCTTCCTGGCCGACGTCACCGAGATCCTGCGCGAGGAGGTCGACGAGCTGGTACGCCTGGGCTGCAAGTACATCCAGCTGGACGCGCCGCAGTACCCGCTGCTGGTCGACGCCGCCTACCGGAACTTCTACGCCAGCCGGGGCTGGCCGGCGCAGCGTTGGCTTAACTTCGGCGTTGAGCTCGACAACAACGTCATCGGCCAGCGCCGAGGTGTGACTTTCGGTTTCCATCTGTGCCGAGGAAACCAGGCCAGCCGCTGGCTGGTGCAGGGCGGCTACGACTGGCTGGCACTGCAGCTGTTCCCGCGGGTGGCTGCGCAGCGGCTGCTGCTGGAGTACGACGACGAGCGTTCCGGCGGGTTCGAACCGCTGGCCGCAGTACCGGAAGACAAGACCGTCGTGCTCGGGCTCGTCACGACAAAGACCGGTCGGCGCGAGACCGTTGAGGAGCTGGAAACACGTATTCACCAGGCAGCACGTGTCGTTCCGGTCGAGCGGCTGGCGTTGTCTCCGCAATGCGGATTCGCCACCTCCATCCTCGGCAACGCCCTGTCTGCCGCCGACCAGCAAGCCAAGCTCCACACGATCGCAACGACCGCAGCCCGACTCTGGCCGTCTTAGGGTCACGAGCCGGCCAACGCGGTGGCGAATCCATCCAAGTCAGTCAGTGGGCTATTCAGGTGGCGTAACCCACTGAGCCCGTCGCTGCATGCGCCAGAAAAAGGTGTGCAGGTCACAGCGCATCTGCTCGACGGATGCGGCGGCGAACAGGATGGGCTGGTAACGGCTGATGTCGTAGTCCTGGGTCGCCATGGCGGCTAGATCCCACGGACGGATCTCGGCGTCGCGGAAGGTCTCGATCTCACCGTAGGACGACAGCAGGCCGGCGCCGTAGGCCTTCACCTCCCCGTCCTGGTGGACCACGCCGAACTCGAGAGTGAACCAGAACACCCGGCTGAAGGCATCGAGTTCGGCCTCGGTGATAGCACTTAACGAGGCCCGCCCGGCCTCCTCGTAGAGATCGGCGAACAGCGGGCTGGCCAGCATGTTGGCGTGCCCAATAATCTCGTGGACGATGTCCGGCTCGGGTGTGTAGAAGGGCACCGAGTGGTGGCGGATGTACTGGGTGGACAGAAACGTCCGCTCAGCCAGTGACCGGTAGAAGGTGCGGGTCGAGACCAGCCCGGGCACCGGGTTGATGTGGAAGCCGGTCAGGCGGTGCACCCGCGCGTCGACTTCCCGGAGCTGCGGGACGCGGGCGGTTGGAAGGACGAGCCGCTGCGCACCAAGGAGATACTCGCGGCAGGCGTACTTGCGGTGCTTGCCGGCGAGCTCGGTGGACACGGTCCGCCAGACCGCGTCTTCCTCGGCGGTGTAGGTCACGTCCGGGATCGGGTCGCCGCGATGGTAGCCAGCGCCGACCTCGGCAATCCGCGCCCGCCGTGCGCGGTACGCCGGGTCACTGAAGCCGGGGTGATCTTCAGGCAACTGAAACCTGGAGGATGTGATCGGTGCGGCCATGGTGCGCAGCCTGCGCTCCGCGGAACGATCGTTCAACTTCTTGGACATAACACCAGACAGATGTCCTATGAAGTACCCTTATTAGTCGATGTCCGTCTCACCGCACCCTCTTGATGACGTCGACCGCCGGATGCTGGGCATTCTGGTCGACGACGGCCGCATGTCAGTCAACGAAGTGGCCAACCGAGCAGGTATCTCCCGCGCGACCGCCTACGCTCGGTACGACCGGCTGCTGGTCAACGGGGTCATCCGGGGTTTCCGCGCCGACGTCGATCCGCAGGCGATCGGGCTGGAGATTGCGGCGATGATCTTGATCAATATCCAGCAGGGTTCATGGCGGACAATGCGGGACAAGATCAGCCGGTTGCCTGGCGTTGAGTACGTTGCATTGACCAGCGGCGAGTTCGACTTCGTACTGCTGGCCCGGGCGCCCGACATCGCGGCGCTGCGCGACGTCGTCCTCTACCGCCTGCAAGCCATGCCCGAGGTGCGCTCGACGCAGACGGTCTTCGTGTTCGAGGAGGAACGCCATCCCATCGGATCGGCTCACCACCTCGAACTTGACCGCGCACTGCGGCACCCGCCCCGGTAATTCCGTTGAAGCCGATCAGCACCACATCGGATTTACCCAGCCTCTGCATCGCGCCCAGTGGGTACAGCCAGTCACCGTCACCGAAGTAGTAGTCGTTGACGCCTAGCGTCTTCTGTACCGCATTGGGGTATCGATCTTGGAGAATGTCAAGTGCCGCCCGACCACGCCAGAGCCGTTGCCCAGCCCGGCCCGATCTCGAAGCTGCCGCCGGTGACGATGGCGCGCTTGCCGACGAGTCCCCTTGTGATGTGCTTCTCTTACGCGGTCTGAGCGCGCTTGCGCCCACGGTGGAAGAACTCGATTGCGGCCTCGACCGAGGACACCTCGTGGTGGCGCAGCACCGCCCCGAACGGGGCGTTCCAGAACTCGTCCGCTGCGGGCGGCCCATCGTGCGGGCCCACATAGAGGTAGGGCTCCGCGACGTGCACGTCGCCTGGGGAAGCGCCGTAGTTCACCCGCGAGGCACTGATGCCCAGATCGAAATGCTCGGGCCACAGTTGCGCACCGGTCGGCTCGTCGCCGGGCACCGAGGCGGCGAAGGCGGCCAACGCCTGCGCGCCCAACTGGTACCAGTCCGCCAGCAACTGAGCCGCCGGCCGGTCGATTCGCAGTGGCGCGTCCGGCTCCAGCGGTGTGGCCGGTAGGTATACCTGCTCCGGCGCGCCCGGTGTAATGCCGGCGAAGTCGGCGACCTGCGCCACGGTGGCGATCCGGGTCCGGCGCTGCTGCCCGTCACGGGTGACGACGAACTCGTCGAGGTCTACCGCGAGCACGCGGGCATCGAGCCCGAACACCGGAGTCGCGAACCCTCCCGGGGCGGGTACCAGCCCGATGCGTCCTGTGCCGGCGTAGCGGGCCGCCGACAGCACATGCTCGGCAAGGCGGTGCCACGCATCTCGGGTAGTCGTCAGTAGGTCGGTCATGGCGATCAGTACCGTAGCGCCGGTCTCCCGTTACGCCGCACCGTAGCTTGTCGGTCCCCTGGTCTATCGTCGCCGACGTGACTCGATCTCGGTTGGTCCTGGCTGTGCTCACGGTGATCCTGGTGTGGGTTGTGACGGCCTGCGCGGGTGCCTCACCAGCACCGCCGAGCTCGGGGCTACTGCTCGCCGGATATGACCGGCACATTCGGGTTCAGAACGATCTGTTCCGGTTCGCCAACGGTCAGTGGTTGCGCGCTACCGAGATCCCGCCGGATCGGACCAGCTACGGCGCCTTCGACCTGCTCGCCGACAAGTCTGAGCAGAACCTGCGCACGATCGTCGAGGACAGCGCGGCTCATCACGCCGCAGCCAGCACCCCGGATCAACAGATCGGGGACTTCTACGCAAGCTTCATGGACACCGCGCGCCTCGAAACACTCGGGGCCACCCCGCTGCGGGCTTCGCTGGCCCGCATCGACGCTCTCGCCAACCCCACCGACGTCCTGCGGTACTTCGCCGCCAGCGCTCAAACCTTCACGCCCAGCCCCATCGGGCTATCTATCGACCAGGACGCCCGCAACGCCGACGCGTACATACCTAGCGTCTCCCAAGCCGGTCTGACGATGCCCAACCGCGACTATTACTTGAAAACTGAGCCGCAGTTCGTGACGCTGCGCGATCAGTTGCGCGCCTACGCGACGCGCGCCCTGGCGTTGGCCGGCGTTGCTGATCCGGCCGCTGAGGCCAGCCGGGTGCTGGCCGTCGAAACGCGCATCGCCCAGATTCAGTGGCCCGCCGCGCAGGACCGCGACGCGACGGCGACCTATAACAAGTTCACCGTTGCCGACGCCACGGCGCACACCCCGGGACTGGACTGGCAGACCTACCTCGACGCGGCGCGGGTGCACACCGCAGACTTCATCATTTCCGAGCCCAGTTACTTCACCGCGTTGGGTACCGCGCTGACCACCATTCCGCTGGCGGACTGGAAGTCGTACCTGCGATTCAAGCTCATTGACGATATGTCCCCATATCTGAGCAATGACTTTGTCACCACCCGCTTCGAGTTCCGCGGCCGTGACCTGTCCGGGCAGGAGGAGATGCGTCCCCGCTGGAAGCGCGGCGTCGCGACGGTCAACGACGCGATGGGTGATCTGCTCGGCCAGCGGTATGTGCAGCGGTACTTTCCTCCAGATGCCAAGAAACGAATCGACGCGCTGGTCGGCAAGCTTATCGACGCCTACCGTTCGTCGATTGACGGCTTGGACTGGATGAGCGACGCGACCAAAGCCGAAGCCAGGGACAAGCTCAGCAAGCTCGCTGTGAAGATCGGCTACCCGACCAAGTGGAAGGATTACTCCAAGCTCGTCGTTGCCCGCGACGACCTGGTGGGCAATGAGCTGCGCTCGGCGCTGGTGGAATACCAACGTGCTGTGGATCGGCTCGGCAAACCAGTGGACCGGGAAGAATGGTTTACCACCCCGCAGACCGTCAACGCTTACTACAACCCGACCCGAAACGACATCACGTTCCCAGCCGCGATCTTGCAGCCGCCATTTTTCGACCCACACGCTGACGATTCGGTCAATTACGGCGCCATCGGCTCGGTGATCGGTCACGAGATCAGCCACGCATTTGACGACCAGGGCCGCAAATTCGACGGGACCGGCAATCTGCGGGATTGGTGGACGCCGCAGGATGTGCAGCGGTTCACAGCCCGGACCCAGGCCCTGGTTGCGCAGTACTCAGCCTACGAACCGCTACCCGGCGAACACATCAACGGGGAGCTGACCTTGGGCGAGAACATCGCCGATTTGTCTGGACTGACCGTGGCGCACCGGGCCTACCAGCTGTCGCTGGGCGGCCGAACGGTCCCGATGATCAACGGTTTCACCGGCGAGCAACGCTTCTTCCTCGGGTGGGCGCAGGTGTGGCGGGGCAAGACCCGCGATCAAGATTTGCGAGCGCAGCTGTTGAGTGATCCGCACAGCCCGGATGAGTTCCGGACCAACGGCGTCGTGAGCAACCTGCCCGAGTTCTACACGGCTTTCGGGGTTAAGCCCGGTGACAAGCTGTTCCGCTCGCCCGACCAGCGCGTCAAGATCTGGTGACGCCGCGCACAGCCCGCGTGTCGCGCCGTGGTGCACCTGTGTCGCGCCCTCATCCGGAATTCTGACGGTGGATGCAGGCCGTAACGAAAGGGGCCATAGGCTGCGTCCGGTGAACCTCTTTCATCAGGGACTGTTCGTAGTGCGCCGGATGGTGCCAATCTGGATCGCGGCAGTGGCCCTGGTGATCGTCTCCGGTTGCGGGGGGCAGAGCTCGTGGGAGGCCCCGAGCCTTGAGCCCAGTCCCAATCCCCCATCCGGCCCAGCAGCAAGCCCTGAGCCACCTTGCACGCGCACCATCAGCGAAGCCGCCGAGGTTCGGGTGGCCTTGGACAGCGCTCCGCCAGGAAGCACACTGTGCTTCACCGGTGGTGACATGTCCGGCACCGATCTGACGCTGACGCACCCAGGTGCACGCAACGCGCCGATCACGCTGCGGTCTGATGGAGCGCCCGTGCGCAGCATCCACATCGCCGCAGACCACATCGTCGTCGATGGCTTCACCGTCGCCGGTGGCGGTGGGGTCTTCCTCCAGGGCGACGATCTGGTCATCCGCCACAACACCGTGCACGACACCCAGCGAGGTGGCATCACCTGCGAGCGCTGCCAGGATTCGATCATCGAATCGAACACGGTAGAACATGTCGATACCGTCGGCATCTGGATCGACGGGCAACGGATCGCGGTGAGCCACAACACCGTGCGAGACATTTTGGCCCGGGACAATGGCGATGCTGATGGCATGCGGTTTTTCGGCAACGGTCACCGGATCACCGACAACACGATCAGCGACATCTCCGACCGCGGCTACGCTAACCCGCCGCACCCGGATTGCTTCCAGACTTACGACGACAACAGCCCGCCGACCTTCGACGTCCTCATCGCGGGCAACACGTGCCGAGACGTCGGCGCGCAATGCCTGATCGCCACCGGTGACCAGCACGCCAATGGCGGCGCGCCCACTGGGGTGGCATCGATCACTTTCGTCGACAACACCTGCGCGAGCAATGGAGCTCAAGCGGTGAACGTGCGCCACTGGCCCAACGTCGAGATACGCGACAATAAAATCTCCGGCCACAACGTGACTCGGGGAATCATTCTTGTGGAGGGCTCCACCGGGTCTGTGGTGATCGGCAACACCACCGACGGCGGGCGCCCCACGGTGGATATTGACCACTCCTCCCAGCCCGGTTCCCGGGTGGAACACAACAGTCCCGGCTGATGGGTTGCTGATGACCGATTTCGAGCACTACCTGGTCGGCGAGCACATCGAGGACTTCCAGGCTCGATTAATCAGCCGGCGGGAACTGCTTCGCCGGATCACCTTGATCACCGGGAGCGTTGTCAGCGCCATGGCACTGCTGGAAGTCGCGGGCTGCGCGCGCGAGCCGTCCGGCACACCGCCATCGCCGGAGTCCCGCCAGACCAGCACGCCACACCCGTTTGCCACCCCACCCGATCAGCCGACCACCGGCGGGGTGACCGTACGGTCCGACGATACCCGCATCACCGTCGTGCCGATGCCGGTGACCGGCGCGGACGGCGCTTCCCTGATCAGCTACTCCGCTCAGCCGCGCAGCGGTGCTCCGGCGGGGGGCGTGCTCGTGGTGCATGAGAATCGCGGCCTGGTCGCGCATATCGAGGACGTAGTCCGCCGAGTCGCCACCGCGGGATTTAGTGCCGTTGCGGTTGATCTGCTGTCTCGCCAAGGCGGCGCCGACAAGCTCAGCGACCCGGCTGCGTATGCGGCCGCGCTGAGCAAGCAGGATCCCACGACGATGGTGTCCGACCTGCAACGGGCCCTGGCGGCGCTGGCGGCGGCCGGCGCCGACGACCGGCTTGGCATCACGGGTTTCTGCTTCGGTGGTGGCATGACCTGGAACGTGCTTGCCGCGGGCACCAAGGTCAAGGCGGCGGTGCCGTTCTACGGGCCGCCACCAACGAACCTAGCCGGACTCGCTACCACGCCGGCAGCGGTGTTCGCGGTCTATGCCGAACGGGACATCCGGATCACCAGCACCAAAGACGAGATCGAGCAGCAGTTGCGCCGTACCGGCCGTCCGTACCGGATCACCGTTTACCCCGGTGTGGACCACGCGTTTCACAACGACACCGGCCCGCGCTACAACGCCACCCAGGCCGAAGCCGCCTGGGTGGCCACCATCGAGTGGTTCCAGCACTACCTGCCTTAGCCGCGCTGTTTCGCCCGACCCCCGCCCCGCCGTGGTATCGCCCACCGCTTAAGCGGAAGTGGCGGTGGGGGCTTGGGTAACAGTGGGCGCGGTGTTGCGCATGACGGCCAGCGCGATCGCGGGAAACAGCAGCACTGAGACCAGCCCGGCGGCGATCAGCGCCGCGCCGGACGCAGCCGGCAGCACCCCGAGACGTTGCCCGATCTGCACCGCGGCCACGATGAACGGCAGCGAGGTGGCTTGCAGGAATCCGGCCGCCATGGTGCGCCGCATGCCCAGCTGCGAGCGGTACAGCAGCGCGGGCAACGCCCGGACCACGAACAGTGCGGCGAGGAACAGCGGCACCGCCAGCAACGTCGCCGGCGACGCGAACAGCGCCTTGGCGTCGAACATGACCCCACTGGTAACGAAGAAAACCGGGATCAAGAATCCGTAGCCGATGGCGTCGAGCTTGACCTCGGTGTGTGGGTGCACCGTGGCGGCGTCGGCGTCGATCAGCCGTAGCACTGCACCGGCCAGAAAGGCACCGAGGATCGCCTCGAAACCCAATCCCTGCGCCAGCGCGAGGAAGGCGACGAGCAGCAGCGTGGCGAACCGGATCCGGATCTGGGCGGTGGTGTCCATCAGCTTGGAGAACACCCGGTCGGCGCGGGCGCTGCGCCCAGCCCGCATCAGCGCCACCGTCAGCAGGACCGCGACCAGCGCCAAGCCGGCCAGCAGCAACAACCGTGCGGGTAGGCCGGTGGACTCCTCGGAGAAGAACAGTGACAGCAGGATCACCGCGCCGAAATCGGCGATAGACGCCGCGGCGATGATCAGCTGCCCAGTGGAGGCAGCGGCCTCCCCAGAATCTTTGAGTACCGGAACCACCAACCCCAGCGAGGTAGCACACAGGATGATCGCGACCAGCAGCGGCGCCGCGGCGAACCCACCGGCGGCCAGCAGTAACGCGACAACCACCGCGATCGCAAAGGACACCACAAAACCGGTCAGCGCCAGCATCAGCGGTCGGCCACGCAACCGATGCACGTCGATTTCCAGACCAGCCAAAAACAGCAGGAACGCCAGGCCGACCAGGGCGAGCACTTGGACGGGCGCGTCGACGTGCACCCAGCCCAGCAGCGAGGGGCCGAGCACGATCCCGGCCATGATCTCCAGCACCGGCGAAGGTATCCGCAGCGCGGGCAGGGCATTGACCACCAGCGGCGCGACGAACGCCACCACCACGATGATCAGCAGATTGGTGAAATGCACCGCAAGCCACCTCCTTTTCACACCGGCAGGTCTGCCAGGGCGTCGAGCACCCCGCGGTGGAACGTCGGGTAGGCGTAGATCATCTGGCGCAGGGTGGTGACCGGCAGCCGGGCGTGCACCGCGAGGGTGAGCATGGACAGCACCTCACCGCCGCGCGGGCCGACCGATGTGGCGCCGACCAGCACGCCGCGATCGGCGTCGCACACCAGCTTGATCAACCCGTCGTTGCCGGGGCCGTGGATGAAACCCCGGCTTGACGTCGACACCGGCGCGCAGCCGGTGCGCACGTCGAGCCCGGCCGCGCGGGCGTCCGCCTCGGACCGCCCCACCGACCCAATCTCCGGATCGGTGAAGGTGACCCTGGGTAGCGCGATGTAGTCGGCGGCGTACCCGGGGACGCCGAGGATGTCGTCGGCAGCGATCCGGGCCTGGTAGACGGCGAGATGGGTGTATGCGCCGACGCCGGTGACGTCGCCGATCGCCCACAGCCCGTCGGCAGCTCGCATCCGGTCGTCGACGGTTACCGCGTGTGCCGACTCATCCAGTCCCACCGACGCCAGCCCGGTGCCGCGCAGGTTTGGCCGCCGCCCGACGGCGACCAGCAGCTGGTCACCCTCGACGGTGTCGCCGTTGTCCAGCTCGACGGTGGTACGGCCGCCGGATCGGGACACCGCGACCGCGCGCTGCCCGGTGTGCAGGGTCAACCCTTCGGCTTTGAGTACAGCGGCGATCACCGCGCTGGCCTCCGGCTCCTCCACCGGCACCAACCGGTCGGCTCCCTCCACCACGGTGACCGCCGACCCAAACCGGCTAAAAGCCTGCGATAGCTCGAGCCCGATAGCACCTCCACCAAGCACGATCAGCGAACGGGGCGGCTCGGTGGCTTCGAGCGCCTCGCGGTTGGTCCAGTAACCGGCCTCGGCCAGTCCCGGGATCGGTGGCCGAACCGGCGCGGACCCGGTGGCCAGCACCACTCCCATCGAGGCGGTGAACACCGTCTCACCGACCCGGACCCGCCGCAGCCCCACCAGGGTCGCTTGTCCGCGGATGAATCGACCACCGCGCTTTTCAAAGCGCCGCACCGCGACGGTGTCGTCCCAGTTGTCGGTGGCCTCGGCGCGGATCCGGTGGGCCACCGGGGCGTAGTCGGGCTGCACCTGCGCGGCGCCGGCAAGCTGGTTCACCAGTCGGGCCTCGGCCAGCGTCTCCGCTCCGCGCACCATCATCTTGCTGGGAATACACCCCCAGTACGGGCACTCCCCGCCAACCAGGTCTCGCTCTATTCCCAGCACGGTCAGCCCGGCGTCGGCCAGTCGGGAGGCCACTTCCTCACCAGCGGGCCCGAGCCCGATCACCACGACGTCCACAGCCTGCTCGATGTCTGTCACGGCTGGTTCAGACTCTGTGACCCCGTCGGGCGTTACGCCGTGATCATGAAGGTGGTTCACCGTGCAGTCCTGGCGTCGTAGTGGACGAAGGCCGGCACGGCCAGCGCCAGCAGCCCGATTCCGGCCAAGCAAGCCAGACCACCCGACACGACCGACACCTGGGGGGTGAACGCAGTCGCCACCGCGCCCGCTTCCAGGTCGCCCAGGCGCGGGCCACCCGTGACCACCACGATGAACACCCCTTGCAGACGTCCCTGCATCCCGGCCGGGGTGGCGGCCTGCAGGATCGTCGAGCGGTAGACCGCGCTGACAGTGTCGGCGGCGCCCGCGACCGCCAGCAGCAGCAACCCCAACCAGACCATCGAGGCCAGCCCGAACAGCGTGATCGCCACGCCCCATACCGCAATCGAGACGACCACCCCAAGTCCATGGCGGTGCACCCGGGCGATGGCCCCACCCAGCAACGTGGCCACCACCGCCCCCACGGCAGGCGCGGCGTAGAGCAGGCCGGCGGTGCTGGCACCGCCGCCGTACTGGTCCTCGGCTAACGCCGGGAACAGCGCCATGGGGCTCCCGAAGATCATCGCGATAAGGTCGGCGACAAACGTCATCAGCACCACCCGACGTGCCGCCAGGAAACGCAAACCCTCCACGACTGAGGTCAGCCCGGCCCGCTGGGCACCAGCACCCGGTGGCAGCGGCGGCAACCGCGCCGCCGCGTAGAAAGCCCCGACGAACGACGCGACGTCGATCGCATACGCCCACCCGAAGCCACCGGCACCCACCGCAACCCCGGCCAGCACCGGCCCGACGATGACGGTGAGCTGCATGCTGCCGAACGACAGCGTGTTGGCTGCCGGCAGCTTCTCAACCCGCACCAGTTGCGGGATGATCGCCCGCCGGGCCGGCGAGTCGACCGCCGCGAACGCCGACTGCACAGCGACGCAGGCGAACAAGACACTGACCCGGTTGGTTCCCAGCACGGCCTGGGCCAGCAACACGGCACTGACCAGCATCGTTCCGGTCGAGGTCAGCAACACCAACTTGCGGCGATCGACCGCGTCCGCGATCGACCCGCCGTAGAGGCCGAAAACCACCAGCGGAACGAACCCGGCAGCTCCGATCAAACCCACGTCCAGCGACGACCGGGTGATTGCATACACCTGCAGCGGGACCGCGACGCGGGTCACCTGCGTGCCGACCTGCGACACTGTCTGGCCGGCGAATAACCGGCGGAAGGCCACCGACTCGCGCAGCGGCGTGACATCGGAGGCAGCCGCCCGCAGCGCCCGTCCGATCTGCGCGCTCAGTGCCATGTCCCACCCAGCGTCGCACCCGCCGCGCGGCATCCTGTGCTCTTCCGCCGGACAGAGCAATCCGGGACGCTCAGGGGGTGAGTGGGCCGACGTTGTTGGCTACCAAGCTCGCACCGCCGTTGCGCCGCGGGCTAATGCACCGGCGGCGGCTGGTGCAGACGCTCGACGGCTCAGTGCGCCACCGGTTGACCCTACTGGTAGCACCCGCCGGTTGGGGGAAGACTTCGCTGCTGGCCGACTGGCACACCACCGGTCGCCAGGAACGGATCGGCTGGCTGGCGTTAGATTCTGAAGACAGCGACCCCGTCCGGTTTTGGACTTACCTGATCAGCGCGGTGCGAACGGTGCTGCCGGGCGTGGGTGAACGCGCGATGGCGACGGTGGGCATCCGCGGCCGAGCCCTGCACGACGCCGCCTTACCGGCGCTGATCAATGACCTGGCCGCGCTCGACGAGCATGTCCACCTGGTCCTCGACGACTACCACGTGGTGACCGACCCGGAGCTGCATCGTTCAGTGGCCTACCTGCTGGCTCACCAACCACCGCGGTTGCATGTGGTGATCGCGACCCGCAGCGATCCCCCGTTGCCGTTCGGGCGGCTCCGGGCGCACGGCGAAATGTTGGAGATCCGGACCAACGATCTGGCCTTCACCGACACCGAGGCCACCACCATGCTCAACGGGGCGCTCGCACTAGGCCTTGACGTCGCTGACGTCAAGCGGCTGGCCGCCCGCACCGAGGGCTGGGCAGCTGGGCTGTACCTGGCCGGGCTGTCCCTGCGGGAGCAGCCCAACCGGGCGGCGTTCGTCGCCGAGTTCCACGGCACGGACCGTTTCGTGCTCGATTTCCTCGGCTCCGAGGTGCTCGCAACGCAGCCGGCTGACCTGTGCACATTCCTGCTGGAAACCTCGATCCTGCCCCGGCTGTCCGCATCGTTGTGCCAAGCGGTGACCGGCCGGGCGGACAGCGCGGCTGTGCTGGAGCGTATCGAGCGATCGAACCTGTTTTTGGTTCCACTGGATTCGGAACGGCACTGGTTTCGCTATCACCGGCTGTTCGGTGAGCTGCTGCGTCATAAGCTCGAGATCGCCGAACCGCACCGGGTTCCCGAGCTGCACCGGCGGGCGGCTGCCTGGTTTCGCGCGGCGGGCCAGGTGGGTGAGGCGATTGACCACGCCGTAGCGGCGGGAGATGTCGACGGCGCCGCCGAGCTGGTCACCGCGCACTGGAACGCCTGGTTTAACGCCGGGCGGCTGGCCACCGTCCAAGGCTGGCTGGATCATCTACCGGCTCAAGCGCAGCTCGCCGACCCTCGGCTGTGCGTGGCGCAGGCCTGGCTGTTGCTGGACACCGGGCAGCTCGATGCCGTGGACCGGTGGCTCAACCGGGCCGACACGGCGTGCGACCCGATTGACGCGGTGACGCTGCGCGAGATCGCGGTGCTGCGCACGGTGCACCGATTCAAGATCGGCGACGTGGGCGCCAGCCACCTCGCGGCGCGGCGCGTACTTGAGCTCAACCAGGGCGAGGTGTGTTTCGCTGGCACGGTCGCGCACGCGCTGCTGGGTGTCACCTTGTTCTGGAAGGGTGAGCTGGCCGCGGCGCTGCGGCCGT
>DATELN010000067.1:0-2663 GCA_035276605.1 Pseudonocardiaceae bacterium
CGGTTCTTGATTGTCTTGCGCTCCGGAACGACTTGGAACCAGATGCGCGGCCCGCCACCGCGCGGGTCGACGATGCGGTCCTCGCCGATCCCGAGGTGGTGCCGTCCTAGCGTTCCTTATCTATGGGCGGGGCGATGTCAACTGCTTGGGCTTGGGGCTTTCCCGGGCTGCTGCGTTTTGCGTCGGTGGGTCGGCGGGGGTCCAGGTGGAGCGCCCGCAGCGAAGCGAGGACGAACGACCTGGAGGCGCGTCGGGGTGCCGACGATAATGATGGGTGCGGGGAAGCGGTGGCGTGGTTAGGTCATCGGGAGTCTCCGGTCAGTGGATGGGCTTGCGGGTGGTGGTGCGCTCGAGACGCCCGGCCTTATCTCGGTGCTCGCAGTCGGGCTGCGGTCACATGATGGTGGATGGGGTGTCCCCGAACGGGGTGGCGGCCGCTCATTCTGTAAAGGGCTGTCCGAGGGATTCGGCTGCACGGAACGCTTGGAGCTGGCCACGGAATCACCAGGGGTGGGCGTCAGCGCGTGAGGGTCAGTTCAGTGCTGCTGGTCTCCACGCCTGGTCTCCGAGTTTGCGCAGGGTGTGGTGGCAGCGGCGGACGAGTTTGCGGGCGACGGAGATGGTGGCGCGTTGGGCGCCGAGGCGGTTCTTGACGCTGCTGTAGTAGGCGTGATCGGGCGATTGTGGGTTGCCGGCGCGCATGGCGGCTTCGTAGAGCGCCCAGCGGAGCACGGCCGGGCCTTGCCGGGATAGGTGTCCACGGGCTCGGGTGGTGTCGGAGGAGTACACGGTGATGTCCAGGCCGCTGTGCCGCACGGCGGCGGTGGAGTTGGGGAATCGGCGGGTGTCGCCGAGTTCTTCCCAGATCGCGACACCGGTGAGCGGGCCGATGCCGTAGTGGGTTTGTAGGGCCTGGCAGCCGGGCTGCCGGGCGGAGAAGCGGTGCAATCGGCGGCGCAGCTGATCGAGCTCGCTGTCGATGCGGTCGAGTTGGCGCAGGCTGGTGATCGCGGCGTCCCGGCCGGCCGGCGACAAGTCGAGATGGTCGAGCAGCTGCGCGGTCAGCGTGCTGGTGGCTGGGGCGCCGTGGTGGAACAACGTGGCGTGCAGCCGCTGCCGCCAGCCGTTGTGTTCACTGAGCAAGTCGACGTAGAGCCGGACCAGGGTGCGCACCTCCAGAACGTGGGTGGGCGGGATCCAGGACTCCGGGAGGGTGCCCGCGATCAGCAGGTCGCGTTGCCATTGCGCGTCTCCGGGGTCGGTCTTGGCCCGTCGTTTGCGACCGCGGGCGGTGGCGGTGTCGGTTGGCTCGGCCAGGTGCGGTCGCAGCCCCGCGGCGGATAGCTCCTCCACCACGAACCGCCAGCCGGTGCAGCCCTCGACGGAGAAGTCGCCGGACTCCCCGGCCAGCCTGCCCAGCCAGCTGCGCAGATGGTCGCGGTCGGCCGGTGCGATGCGGCCCCGACGAACCTCCCCAGTCTCCGTGCTCAGATAGTCGAAGGTGATCTGCCGACGGTGCAGATCGAACCCGCCCACGATGGCCATGTGCTGCCTCCTTCGCGATGAACCGACGCCGATCAGCGTCCGCCACCGGTGTGGTGCGCCCATATGCCATCTGTAAATGGAGGTGGCCTGCTCGATCATGTCGGGTGAGTTGGACCGACGATTGAAGGAGCAGGCCGATGCGAAGGGTAGCCCCGTCCGTGGTCACGCGTGAGCAGTTGCAGCGGTTGCTGGCTGGCGGTGTTGATCAGGAGCAGAACATTGTCTCCGCGTTGGTGGAGGCGGTGACTCGTCTGGTGGTGCAGGAGCTGTTGGAGGGTGAGCAGGGCGAGTTCCTCGGTGGCCGGGGCCGCTACCAGCGCCGCAGTGCGGAGCAGGTCGGTTCGCGTAACGGGTATGAGCGTGGCCGGCTGCGCACCGCGGAAGGGTTCGTTGATGTGGCGGTGCCGCAGGTGCGCGGCGCCGGTGAGCCGTTCCACTCGTCCGCTGATGGGCTTTCTGGACGGCAACAGCGAGGTGCTCGAGTCGCTGGTCAATGAGATGTACGCCCGTGGCCTGTCCACCCGGGACGTGGAGGACGCCTTCCGCGACGCGACTGGCGAACTGCTGATCTCGCGGAGCAAGGTCAGCGAGATCACCGACCGGTTGTGGGAGGACTACCAGGTCTTCATCGCCCGGGACCTGTCCGAGCTTGAGGTCGAGTACCTGTTCGTCGACGCGGTGTTCGAGTCGCTACGTCGGCACGGCGCGAAAGAAGCGTTGCTGGTCTGCTGGTGTATCGACTCCGACGGGCGCAAGCACCTGCTGCACCTGGCCGTCGGGAACAAGGAGTCCGAGGCCTGCTGGACCGAGTTCTTCCGCGGCATGCTCGGCCGCGGGCTGCGGATGCCGACCACCATCACCAGCGACGGCGCGCCCGGGCTGATCAACGCGATCACCGTCTGCTTCCCAGCCAGCATCAGGATCCGGTGTTGGTTCCATCGGCTGGCCAATATCCGGGCCAAGCTGCCCGACGAGTCCGCGGCCGAGGTGATGGCGCACCTGTATGCGGTGCGCGATGCGCCCACCCTCGATGCGGCACGAGCGGCGGCCGATCGCCTGATCAACACCTTCGACCGGGCGTTCCCGGCCGCGGTCGCCTGCTTCCGTGACGACCTCGA
>DATELN010000068.1:0-4059 GCA_035276605.1 Pseudonocardiaceae bacterium
CCCGATCTTGAGTGTGTTGCTCGCGACGTCGGCCTACGCTGACTTGCTGACCGCCAGCGGCAGCGCATTCGGTGAGCAAGTCAACGTCACGACGTTGCTGGGCGCCATCACCTCGGGCCCATTACCCACCATCACCGCCCCACCAGGCGGCACCACCACGCTGGCCAGCATGAACGTCCCCAGACTGCTCCAGGCCTCGACGCTGAACATCGCCTCGAACGCCACGACGGGGCCCGGGGGTTCGGTCACGAGCACGGCCAACGCCGCGACCGTCACGGTCGGCTCCGCGATCACCGTGTCTGTGCTCACCAGCCAGTGTCATATCGACTCCACGGGGCAGCAGACCGGCGGCGCCACGATCGGCACGGTCACCATGGGCGGCAGACCAACCAACGTCGGCAGCGCACCGAATACCACATTGTCCATTCCCGGTGTGGGCACCGCGACCTTCAACGAAAAGATCACGACCACCAATTCGATCACGGTGAATGCCCTGCATGTCCATTTGACCGGGACGCTTGGAAAGGGCGATATCATAATCTCCCAGTCGAAATGCTTGGCTACTGCCAGCGGAGTCCCGGTCCCGGCGGGTGCGCTCGGCGGCGTCCTACTAACCGGTCTGGTGGCCTTGGCTTTTGTCGGCTATCAACACAGGTCACGTCTCGGATGGTGAGCATGATGCGGGTCTTCCTGGTCGATGACCACCATATGGTGACCGAGGCGCTGGCCGCGAAGCTGGCCGACGCCCCGGACGTGTGGGTAGTCGGCAGAGGCGCCCCCGATGAGGTCAGCCTGCCCGCGGCCATCTCACGGTCCCGCCCCGATGTGATCACTGTCGAAGTCGAGTCAAACGGCACCCCCGTGCAGGAGCTGCTCGCACGCCTGCGCCTGGCACAGCCGGACGCGCATCTGGTCGTGCTCACAGGCAGCCGCAACGTCACGCACGTGATCGAGGCTGCCCGGGCTGGCGCGGCTGCCTGGGTGCCGAAGGAAAGCCCAGCCGAGTACCTGCTCGCCGTGATCCGTGCTGTGTGCCAGGGCCATTCGCATTACCCGCCCGAATATCTGGGGGCGGTGCTGCGGGCGCTGAGAGCGGATGTCCGGTTGGCTAGCTCGGCGTTCGATCCGCTTGACGTGTTAAGCGATCGGGAACGCACCGTGCTCATCGGCATGATCGGAGGCAAGCGGCGCAGCCAAATCGCCGAGGAACTGCACCTGTCAGCGCATACTGTGCGTACTCATACCCAGAGCATCTACACCAAGCTCGGCGTGCACAGCCGCCTGGCCGCCGTCCACGTCGCACGCTCAGCTGGCCTGCAAGCCAGCCATACTCCACCGCCCGATGCGAATGGCTCCGAGTCTGGCCGAACCCGCTAGTTTGACTCGGCCCAGTAGCGGGGGAACTACAGTGATGCCCTGGTCACTGCGGCCAAGGCCCGCCAGCCGGAGTCCGCGACCGTCCAGGGCGCTGGCCGGCCGCGGTCGACCCAGTTGACTTGGGAGCGGGACAGATAGTCATCCAGCGCGGCATGGTCCCCGACCCGGGCGGCAGCGTAGGCCACGTAGGCATTCGGGTCATGGGCCACTCCGGAGGACCCGAACGACGGGGTGCTGTGCACCCAGGTCGGCCATCGCGACACGAATTGATGCCATGCTGCCGATCGCCGGTATGAGGGGCCAAGCAACTCCCAGACCGGCCACAGCTGGGCGATAGCGTCGGGATACCACTTAGCCCACGACGGTGACAATTGATCAGCTGCCCAGCCGTACATGCCCGGTGTACGCGAAGCCTGCCACAGCTGGGTCTCGATCGCCGAGCGGATGCCCGCCGCCTGGCTCGCCGGACGCACGGCAGCGGCCCGATTGCCCAGCACGTTCGCCACGAACCAGGAGTAATCCTGCAGACCACATGCAGCCTCGACGTTGTCCAGCAGATATTGGGCGGGATATGACGGTGTGGCATCGGTAAGCCCATTAGGCCGTCCCATCGCAGTGATCACCTCGGCGATACGTTGCAGATCAACGGTGGTCTGCTGAGAGCGCAAGAAGGAGCTATCCGCCGGATTCGCCTCCGCGTAGTACCTGACGAGAGACAAAAACGTCCCTGCATACGCATCCGTTGAGTCATACGCCGGGGCCTCACCGGTTCGCGGATCGCGCTGATAGGTCCCGATGCAGGTGACGGGATCATAGTCATAGTCGTAGACAGTTCCGTACACTCCGTACTGGTCGGGCCGGTTCAGATGACTCAGATACCACTGGATATAGCGCTTGACCATGGGCAGATATCGCGGCCCAGCCGCCACCATCGCCCGGGCACCTACATTGGCCTCATACGGGTGGACAGAAACCTTTCCCGACCCGGCCACTCTCGATTCGGCTATCGCGCCACTCCCATCGCCGTCGCAGGTCAGCTGCGCGGTGGAAACCCAGTACCCCTCATCCAGCACAATTCGGCGGTAGTCGACCGAGCTCCTCGGTTCCGCGGTGGCCAGCACAGCCAAGCTCATCACCACCACCGCCACGATCGCCCTGCGGGCCCAGCGGGAAGGCCGGGACCCCAGCGGCCGCAACATTGCGACGATCCGACGATTCAGCTTCGGTCTCAACCTAAGGCTGCCCCCTGCTGAGCCGCAGGGTTGTTCCTGTCAATGACCACGGAATGGCGTATGGCGAACGCGGCGGCCTCCAGCTGCGAATGCACACCCAGCTTCGTGAGCAGCGCTTGCACATAGGTACGCACCGTCGTCGTTGAGATTTCCAGGCGACGCGCGATCTCCCCGACGCCAAGGCCCTCGACGAGCAGCCCAAGACATTGGCGTTCTCGCGCGGTGAGATAGCTAGCCAGCCGGTTCGCCTCGTCGACGTCGCGGCGGTACCGCGCACCGCTGGAATGAGAAAGGTCCACGCCAATCTCGCCGTCGACGACCCTTCGGATGGCGGTGACCAGCGCCGCGATACCCGCGGTCTTGTGAACATATCCGGCCGCGCCCAACCGCAACGCCCGGTTCACCACAGTAGGGTCGCAGTCACCGGAGAGCACCACGATCCGAGTCCGCGCGGCCACGGCCCCTACCTGGGGGATCAACTCCACACCGTCGCCATCAGCGAAATGACGATCGAGCAGGCAGACATCCGGTTGCCGACGGCGCACGACGTCCACCACCCGCGCGGCGCGGTCCACCACAGCGCCGATTCTGAACCCCTGCGCGCTAAGCACGGTGCCCAGCGCGTCGAGGAACACAGCGTGATCATCACAAAGTACGAGCTCAGTCACCTAGGGACCTCCGAGGCCACGCGGTGCCGGCCGGACCACGGCCGAAGCCGGGTCCAGCGTCAAGCACCTCGATGACCA
Source organism: Pseudonocardiaceae bacterium (assembly GCA_035276605.1). Classification (GTDB taxonomy): domain Bacteria; phylum Actinomycetota; class Actinomycetes; order Mycobacteriales; family Pseudonocardiaceae. The sequence continues at coordinate 3,356 of DATELN010000068.1, forward strand.
GATCACGTTCGGCGGTTGAGTAGTGATCGATTGACTGACGGGTGACCCAGCCAGTCAGCTGATGGTGGTCTGGCGCAGCGGCCGTGGGCCGCGGGCCAGCTGATAGCCGATGAAGACAAGGGCCACCAGGCCGGTCAGCAGGATGCCGCCAATCGCCCCTGCGGGGACCGGGACACTGCTCGGAGCACACAGGGCGAACACGCGGGTCTGGGTACCTGGCGTGTCCTGCCCCCCGGCCTGCACGACGCCGGTCCAGGAATCCGTGTTGGGTGTTCCGTCGGCGGCAGCGTTGCCTGAGCTGTCGGAGGGGAAGCTGCCCCGCAGGTGCACGCCCTGCTGGGGCTCAACGTTAAGACCTTGATCAGCCAGGACACCGCCGCCGAGCAGCCGGGTACCGGCGGCGCAGGTGGCGGTAGTAGTCGTGAACGTCGACTTTGTCTGGGGACCGGTGGCGTCGACGCGGGTGACTTGGGTGTTGATCGTGGCATCCGTCGAGCAGACGGCGAATGCGCTCACCTGCTCGTCAGCAGCAATCGTGCCGCCGGCGGAGCCGTAGGCGGTCCAGGAGCTGGGGTTGGTCGTGCTGTCGGTGACGGGGTTGCCCGAAGAGTCAGAGGGGTAGCTGGCGATGGGTTTGAAACTCGACTCAGAGGCCGGGACACCCAGGGCCCCACCACTGAGCAGACTCGTGCCTGACGGGCAGG
>DATELN010000069.1:0-4380 GCA_035276605.1 Pseudonocardiaceae bacterium
TTCTTGCGGAACTTCACTTTTGACGGGTCGAAGCCGGGCGGCAGTTGATCCAGACCGGAGAGATTCGACAGGTCCGGCAACTCAGGCAGGTTGCCGGGCAGGCCAGCGGATAACCCGCCAGGCAGCGCACCACGCGTCCGCGGCGGAGTCGGGCCCCGTACCTTGCCTTTTTTGGCCTTGCGGCCCTTACGGCTGCGCCGGCCCATGGCGGTTCCTGGGAAGCCGAACCGGCCGGCCACCTGCTGCATCATCTTGCGCGCCTCGAAGAACCGCTCGACGAGCTGGTTGACGTCGCTGACCGTCACTCCGGAGCCACGAGCGATGCGTTGCCGCCGGGAGGCGTTGATGATCTTTGGGTCGGCTCGTTCGGCGGGAGTCATGCCGCAGATGATGGCTTCCAGCCGGTCTAGCTGCTTGTCGTCGACCTGGGCAAGTTGATCCTTCATCTGCGCCGCGCCGGGCAGCATGCCGAGCAGGTTGGCGATCGGTCCCATCTTCCGGATCGCCCGCATCTGCTCGAGGAAGTCCTCCAGAGTCAGCTCACCACTACCGATCTTGGCCGCGGTCAGCTCTGCCTGCTCGGCATCGAAGGCCTGCTCAGCCTGTTCGATCAAAGTGAGCAGATCGCCCATACCGAGGATGCGGCTGGCCATCCGGTCCGGGTGGAAGACATCGAAGTCCTCCAGCTTTTCCCCGTTGGACGCGAATAGGATCGGCGCACCGGTGACCTGCCGCACCGACAGTGCCGCTCCACCGCGGGCGTCGCCGTCAAGCTTGGTGAGGACGACACCGGAGAAGCCGACGCCGTCACGGAAGGCCTCCGAGGTCGACACCGCATCCTGCCCGATCATGGCGTCGATGACGAACAGGACCTCGTTGGGCCGCACCGCATCCCTGATGTCGGCGGCTTGCTGCATCATCTCGGCATCGATGCCCAGCCGTCCCGCGGTGTCCACGACGACGATGTCGTAGTGCCGGGCCCGCGCCTCGGCCACGCCGCGGCGCGCGACGTCAACCGGATCACCGACACCGTTGCCCGGCTCCGGGGCGAACACATGTACCCCTGCCTGCTCGCCCACGATTTGCAGCTGGTTGACCGCATTGGGCCGCTGCAGGTCCGCGGCTACCAGCAAGGGGGTGTGGCCCTGGCTGCGCAGCCAGCGAGCCAGCTTGCCGGCCAGCGTGGTCTTTCCGGAGCCCTGCAGACCGGCCAACATGATCACGGTAGGGGGGATCTTGGCGAATTCGAGACGCCGCGTGTCACCGCCCAGAATACCGATGAGCTCCTCATGGACGATCTTGATGACCTGCTGGGCGGGATTCAGTGCGCCGGACACCTCGGCGCCCTTGGCTCGCTGCTTGATCTGCGCCACGAACTGGCGAACCACAGGCAGCGCGACGTCGGCCTCAAGCAGGGCGATGCGAATCTCGCGGGCGGTGGTGTCGATGTCGGAGTCCGAGAGCCTGCCTTTGCCGCGCAGGCTGGATAACGCTGACGTGAGCCGGTCGGAGAGGGTGTCGAACACGCCGGTTGCGCTCCCTGTGAGATCCGGTGGGGTGATGAGCCCAAAATGGCAGCTTGGGCGCCAGCGTAGCCGCGTTGCGGTGAACGCTGCCGTAAGCATGGGTGCCTGGACCGCCGGCCTCCCGGGCCCCACCCCAGGTTACCGGCGATCCGGCCAGGATCCCTGCGATGGGGGAGGGACACGTTCACTGCCAGATTCTCCGGCCCGAGTGGCAGCCCCGTGCCCGCCCGACCACCGCCGAGCTACCCGACCAGCGTGCCGACGCGCAGGCCGCTCGGAGAGCGCAAATACCCGCGATCCGCCTAGGTAGGACTACCTAATTTTGTGCCGTAACCTCCTGCGGCACCGATTGCCCGACCGGTACGCGGGCCTGCTCGACGCCGGGGTGGTGGAGGCCGCGCATCCACCGCTAGGGATGAAGCCCAAACCTGGCGGTGGGTGGATCTTCCTGTGGGGGCCGCCTGAGCGGCCGAGTCTGGTCCTGTTGCGGCCAGCTGAGCGGGCGAGTCTGCTCCTCCTGCGCAGGTACCGCAGGCCCGCCTCCGGACCAGCTGGCGCGCTCCGAGGGCTCCGGTGATGGCGCGTCGCCCGACGGTTCGGCCACCTCGTCGTGCTCGGGTTGCTCCAGCTCTTCAGCGTGCTCAGCGTGCTCGGCCTGCTCAGCCGGGGTAAGTTGATCGGCCACGCCCAGCGCCTCGGCCAGCAGCCGTTGCACCGCGGACAGCTGGTCGGTGACGTCAGATCGGAGGGCTTTGGCGGCGGCGACTTGCCGTTTGACCTTGACCACCCGGTTGTTCAATCGCTCACCCGCGATCTGCATCAGCAAATGCAGGGCGGCAACGCTGCGAGTCTGATAATCGCTGACCCAGTCTTGGGTCTCGGCCTGGCGGCGCGCGATGTCCTGTTCGGACTGCTGCTCGGCGCGCTGCCGCCGGCTTGCGGAATCGGAGTCTTCGGCACGTCGGCGGCTGGCAGACTCCGCCTCCAGGCGCGCGCATAGTTGCCGGGTTTCGGTCAGCAGCTGATCAGCCTCGGCGCGGATGCTGTCGCGCAGCGCGGTGGTCTCCTGCTCGGCGCACGCGCGCAGCTCAGCTGCCTCGTCTTCAGCCATCTGCAGCATTCGCTGAATCCGTGCGGTCGCGGCGGCCAGCGGTGACCGCTGCAGGCGGTCCACCTCGGTGGCCGCGTCCTGCGCTTCTCGACGAAAGCGGTCGACTTGCCTGACCGCCTCAGCCGCCTCACGACGAAGCCGTTCGAGATCCTCGTTGAGGTCAGCGGCCCGCTGGAGCGCGGCATCCCGCTCGACTCCAAGGGCGGCAACGCGAGCTTTGAGCGCGTTGACATGGTCGATGACCTGCTGGCGGTCGAACCCGCGCAACACGATCTCGAACGGCGGAGGTAAGGGAACAACCTCGTCTCGGGCTCCGTGCATGTGGCTGGATGGTAGCCCGGTGCTCACCGAGCCGCGCTCAGCACCGCACGTTCGACTCGCTTGCGTACCTCCGGGGGCACCGCAACTCGACCATCGACGACGCTTTCACCAGCCAAAACACCCTCCGCTGCGGGAGTGGTCAAGCAGAAGGAGTCCACCACCGAACTGCCCAGCGTGGCGACCCGAGCCCAGCGGACGACGACAGAGTTGCTTTCCAAGGCCGTAGCAACCCGATGCAGCAGCCCGATCCGGTCGGTTGTACGCAACTCAAGGACCACCGCTCCGGTCGCTTCGTCGTCGAACCACAACACCTTGCTCTCGTTGTCGGGTAACGCCGTTGCGGGCGTCCGGGCCTCGCCATAGTCGCGTTCTTTGGCTGCCAGCGCCTCCGCCAGTGACAGCGAACCATCCAATGCCCGCATCAGATCCTGGCGCAGCAGTGCGACGTCAGGTAACCGACCGAAGCGCGGTGAGACGGTGAAGCTTTCCACCGCCGCGGAGCCTTCAAGCAGCTCGACAACGCGGATGTCGGCGGAGTGGACCTGCAACGAGTGTAGGGCGAGTACCCCCGCTGCCAACGCGAGCACGCCGGGCCGGCCAGGGCTGATCATCATGATGGTGGTCGCCCGCTGCCCGCCCGCGCTGTTCGCCGCCACATGCACCGATCCACCTTGGATGCACCGCCGCACCAGCGCACGGTCTTCCTCGGTGAGCGGCTCCGGGGCCGGCAGGGGACGTCCAGCCAACACCGCGCGGCAGCGCTCGGCGAGGTCGGCGATGAGGGTGGCACGCCATTCGCTCCAGACGCCGGGGCCGGTGGCCAGGCTGTCGGCTTCGGCCAACGCCACCAGCAGCTCCAGCAGAACGGGGTCCCCGTCAAGGGTGGCGACCACCCGCTGAGCTGTCGCGTGGTCCTGGAGGTCCCGGCGTGTTGCGGTATGGGGTAACAGCAGGTGGTGGCGGACCATCGCACGCAGTGTCGCGACGTCGGAAGGCCACAATCCGAGCCGGTGACCGATCTGCTCGGCGAGGGCGGCGCCAACCACCGAGTGGTCGCCGCCACGGCCCTTACCCAGGTCGTGCAGCAGCGCGCCAAGCAGGAGCAGGTCAGGTCGGCTCACCGTGGTAGTCAGCCGGGCCGCCTGCGCCGCTGCCTCCACGAGATGTCGATCCACAGTCCACACATGCGCCCGATCCCGCGGAGGCAAATCCCGTACTGCCCCCCACTCCGGGAACAGCCGTCCCCACAGCCCGGTGCGGTCCATGGCCTCGATGACGTCCACTGCCGGTGGACCAGCGCCCAGCAGTGACAAAAGCTCCTCCAAGGCGGCCCGCGGCCACGGCTGGCGCAGTTCAGGAGCGGTGTCAGCCAGCGTGCTCAGGGTTCCGGCGGCGACCGGCATCCCGGTTCGTGCCGCCGTC
>DATELN010000070.1:0-9211 GCA_035276605.1 Pseudonocardiaceae bacterium
GCCATGCGCTACCGGGCGGGTCTGGCTCCACACCACCGGCTTGAGCACTGCCTGCTGCAGGATGGTGCGAACCGCGCCAGCCGGTGCGGTTCGGGCCCAGGCGGTGGGGAAGTCGTCCGGACTTTCCGGTTGTTCCCAGCGCTGCGCCGAACGGGGAACCCGCGCCCGGCCTCGCCAGTCGCGGCCGTGGCGCAGCAGCTTCAGCTCGTCACGCAGGCTACTCATCGCACGTCCGCCAGCACCAGCGGTGGGGCGTGCAGGTAACTGATCTGCGGATCACTACCTACGGCGTCTCGAGCCAGCTCCAGCGCGTCGGCCAGGCTGGATGCCGCGCGGAAGCCCAGTCGCGCGGTGGTCGACCGGTCCCCACCGACGAAGATCACGTCGTCCAGGTGCTGCATGGCGTGGGCTCCCCAGTACCACATGTAGAACGGGTGCACGCCGTGGTAGGCGTAACTGGTCCGGTACAGGTGCGTGTACCAGGGATCGGTGGCGAACTGCTTTTCGTATTTGGTCTCCAGCATCACCGGGTCGGTGGTCTCGGCGAGCAACTCGTAGAAGTCGATGTAGCTGGGGTGGTGCACGGGGTGGAACTCGTGCGACATCGGATGGTAGAAGATCGCTACGCCGCCTTGCCGGACGATCGGTTTGCTCCGGTAGAGATTGAAGAAATAACCCAATCCCAGCGACATCACCAGAATGGGATTCATGATCGAGTTCACGTTATACGGGCAGATGTAGGGCAAGCCGAAGATCGCCACATCGGCTTGACCGTGCACCTCGGTGAGCTGCTGGCGGTGCACCGCTGCCAGCGTGTGCGGATGCACCTGGCTCGGCGCGCCGGCGTGCACGCCGGTGACGCGGTAGGGCGCCTCGGTCGCCTGCCAGATCTGCCGCCGCAGCTTGGCGGTCGCCAAGTCGTTACTCCGCTTGATTGCCAGGTAGCTGGCCTGGTCGGTGAGGTTCCACTCCCACTCGCGGCGGGTGAGGAAGCGCAGCGCAGCAGGGAACGGGTCGTTGTTCAGCGTTGTCTCGATGGTGAACACCGGTACGTGGCCGCCGATGACATCGGCCATCCGGTCGTAGGAGTGGTGCATCGCAGAGTTGGCGGGATCGTTGAACGAGCGCGAATGCCGCAAGGTATACACGTTATGGTGGTGGCGCAGGCTGGCGTAGCTGGCCAGCCCGACCGCTACCGATTTTGAACCCCCACTCATCGCGGTGAGGGTGATATTGACGTAGACGATCAGGTCGCTCTCCGCGGCCCGCCGGTTAATCTCCACGTCCTCGCCGTGCGGCGTGGTGCCGAGGTGGACCAGACCGTCGGGGTCTTCAGCGTCGTGGTTGCGTAAATGGCCGGGATGAAAGGCGCGAAAGACGCGTTCGCCGACGGTGCGTTTGAGCTCCGCGGGGGTCATCCTGCGGTGCAGCGAGTTGGCCGCGATCAGCTCGACGTCGTCCACTCCAGCGGTGGCGGCCATCTCCAGGACCTGCTCGATCACCCGCTGCCGGACATCCGGTGTGCGCATCGGCGGCAGCGGCAGGGACAGGTCATCAAACACGATGGTCAGCCGCATTCCGCGATGGAGTAGCTGGGGCAGCGGGTCGCTGCCGTGGGGATGCAGCAGAGCATGGTGAATCGCGCGCTCGATGTCGACGATGCCGGGTAAGGATTCCGGTGGGTAGATCACCCGGCTACCCAGCGGCAGGCGTTCCAGCCGGAACCCTTCACCCTCGTGGATCAGCAGTGGCGGGGTCCGCTCGTCGACATCGAGCACGAAACCTGGTCTGCCCACATTCTCTCCTGCCCCTCACCGCGGCGCTGCTTCCTCCGGCGACTGTCACCTCAGCCTGGCGCGAAGGCAACCTTGATCGTGCCCAGCCGGCCGGCAGCGGCAGCGTGATCGACCGCATCACGCCACTGATCCAGTGGATACTTGGTGTCAACGTAGCCGTCCAGTGGCGCTGCTGCCGCCAGCGCGATGGCTTCCGAAAAATCACTCCGATCGGTCTCTTCGCCGGTCGCTGAGGCATACGCACCGACCAGGTGCAACTCGCGGTACCACAGCGGAGTGAGATCCACAGTGCCTGCGGGCATGCCTGATGCCACCACCGTGCCACCGGCCCGCAGCGAGCGTAGCGCGGTATTCAGGCCTGCCGCGCCGCCGGTGCACTCGAAGGCGAAGTCGATGCCGCCTAGCAGGTACCCCTCGCCGAGTTCCGGCTCGATCAGCAAAGCTCCGGTGCTGCGGCGCAGCGCCCGCGCGGTGCCCTCGGTGCTGATCACCTGGGTAGCGCCAAGCTCGCGGGCTCGGTCGGCCTGGTGGCGATGCTTGGCGATGACATGGACCTCGCCGGCCGCGGTGAGCTTTCGTAGCGCAAGCAGGGTGAGCAGGCCGACCGTTCCCGCGCCAATGACGAGCACCGACGCGCCCGGATTGATCGGCACCCTGCGGGCCGCGTGCACCGCACACGCCAACGGTTCCACGAGTACCGCTACCTCGTCGGGCAGCGAATCGGGTACCGGGTGCAGCTGGCTGGCATGGGCGAGCAGTCGCCGGCTCCACCCGCCACCGGTGTCCGCGCAAAACCCGGTCTGCAATCCAGCCGCCAGCCGCCCGGTGGTGATGCCGTCACAGCGGCATGTGTGCCCGGTCAGGCAGGCTGGGCAGGGCGGCAAGCCGCGCGCCGCGCACCGCAGCACTGGGTCGATCACCACCCGGGTGCCACGCGGCAACTCGGGCAGTTCGTCGAGGGTGCGCCCCACCACCTCATGACCCAGCACAAACGGCATCGACGTCAACGGCCCCAGATAGGGCGATGACCGGCCGGTGAGCAGGCCAAGGTCAGAGCCGCAGATTCCGGACAGGACGGGTTCGACCCGAGTCCACGACTCGTTGGGCGGCACCGGATCGGCTCGCTCGACGAGCCGAAGCGGCGCCACATTACCGGCCAGCGCGCCGGCCAGCCGGCCTCCGGCGCGGGTGGCGCTGACTGCCCGCGCGGCGAAGTAGCGCGGGGCACAGCGGTGGTACTCCAGCGCCAGGTTCATCGCTGAGCGCTCCTGTGACGGACCCCGGCGCGCGCATTGACGTCGAGCAGCACTTCGAGCAGCCCACCGGTGTGCTCGCCCCAACGGTGTACCACCCAGCGGCGCCGGCGGGCGTACCGGAACAGCTGGGAGTCTGGGTTTACCACGTGCGGATGTCCCACCGCCTCCAGCAGTGGACGGTCGGAGTAACTGTCGGCGTAGGCGTAGGACCGATCCAGCTGCAGGTTGTGATCTTGGGCGTACTTGCGCAGCCAGGCCGCGCGCGCCTCGTCGACCAGCGGCGGCGTTTCGAGGAATCCGGTCAGCACGCCGTCTCGGGCGTGCATCCGGCTGGCCACCACCTCATCGAATAGCACCGACAATGGTTCCACATGCAGGTCGACGGCACCGGTGATCAGTACGGTGCGATGCCCGGCGGCGCGGTGCCGGCGGATCTGGCGGGTGGCCTCCGGCATGACCCGGTGCAGCAGGGCGTCGCCAAGCACCTCGGTGACCAGCGCGCGCAGCTCGTCGGCTCGCACCCCGGCATAGCGGCGCAGGAAGGCACGCAAGAGCTCGCCGCGGTCGCGCCGCTCCGCATAGAGGTAGCGGGGGGCGCAGCGGGCTAGGTCGGCTAGCTCGCCTAACCAACTGGAACGGGACATCGTCGCCAGCCTGGCCCACAGGTAGGACTCCACGACGTTGGAGTTGACGATCGTGCCTTCCAGGTCGAACACCGCTGCCACGTCGGTGCGCTCGGGCAGGACGGTCATCGCCGATCCGCGACCTCCGGCGGTGGACCGTCCCCGGCGCTGCCCGGCACGGCGGACCGTGGCCGTGATCGACGGGCAGTGCACGTCCTGCAGGTAGGCCCGCCAGTCAATGACGGTGGGATCGAAACCGTGCTCGCTAGCCCGATGCGCCGGCAGCGACGCGTGCAGCTCCCGCAGCCGGCGATCGTCGTAGATCACCTCAGCGCGGGCGTACACGCCGTAGAGATCGGCGTATTCCCGCAGCTGGGTCAGGTCTTGCTGGTGGTGGCCCAGAGTGGTCAGCCAACCCTGGGATCGCGTCGAAGGGGGCAGCGCCAGCAGCACCTTCTCGGCGAGCGCAGCGGCGCGTTCCCCAGCGCGAAGCGTCAACTCGACCTGTTGGCTGCCGGGGAACCGCCACGTCGGAGCCTGCACGTGGCCGCGATCGCCGTCGGGCACGGGGTGGTTGTCAAAGTACTCCCGGCACAGCACGTACATGTTGTGGAAGGTCAGGGGATTGCTGGCGCCGGAACTGACGTGCAGGTACGCCGGCGCTGCGGTGGGGGGCCGAGCGGCGGCCGCCAGGATGGCGTTGACCACCAGATCGACCGGGATCATGTCGAGTACGGAGTCGGGTAGCCCCGGGAATTCCCGCAGCACCCCTCTGGCGAAGGCGATGATCAGCGGGTCGGCCATCTTGAAACCGTCGATCCATCCCGGGTAGGGGTGACGCAGTGCGCTTTCCACGATGGCCGGGCGGACCACCGACAGCGGGCGGCCTTGGTCGGCCCACAGCTGCTCGGCGACGCGCTCACCCAACGCCTTGGTCAGCGTGTAGACGTCCGGCCAGCCCAAGCTGCGGGCCCGGGTGCGGCCGTAGTCCACTAGCCGGCGGGTCACCCACTCGGTGCGCAGCCGCTCGGCGTCGGCGGCGGTGGACTGTGGGCCTGCTTTGGCGTGCTGATCACCGGCTTGGGCCAGGGCCCGGCGCAGCACCTCCGGTCGCCGGGAGTCGCGTTCGACATCGGCCCGCGCAGCCAGCGCCATCTCCAGCTCGAGACGCCAGTCCACCTGGTGGTCCAGTGCCGCTTCGGCGACGACGCCCTTGCGGGTGCCGGCGACATAGGCGGTGGAGATGTGCACCACGTGCGGCGCGCCGGTCAGTGCCTCATACAGCGTCGCCACACCAGAGACGTTGGTCCGGAACGCCTCGTCGACCGGGGAGTCGAAGGACACCGTCGAGGCGCCGTGGATCACCACGTCAAGATCATCTGGCAGGGTGACGGAGTCAAGGTCGCCTTCGATGGCAGTGACCCGCTCGCGTACCACTCGCGCTAATTCCTCGGCACCGAGGCGCTCACTCAGCTGGCGGAACACCGTCTTGCGGAGCAACGCGGCCAGGCGCTCGGCTGCCCCGCGCTCGCCACGGGGGCGAATCAGCACCGACACCCGGGTGTCCGGGTAACTCGACAACAACCGTTCCAAGGTTGCCTGACCCAAGAACCCCGTAGCGCCGGTGAGCAGCACATGCGCTCCGGCAAGCTCCTTCATGCGGGCCCCCGCTCGTGAGTGGCATTGGGTGCTATAACACTGTTTGCCGCTCACGAGCGTAGGCGGCCTTCGCCGCCTCGCATACCCGCCGCACTGGCCAGCCCAGTGCCTGGGCGATCCGCTCGGCGTCGGCCAGCTCTGGTTTGGCGGTCTGGTATCCCCCCGGACCGACGGCGACCTTGATGGTGATCTGGTGCTCGTTCCCGGGCGGCCCCACTGGTACCTGCACAGCGGCCCGCGGCAGCGTGGCGCGCTGCCAGGAAGTCCACCGCACACCCAGCGTGGTGCTGTGCTGGAACATCGCATCGACCACCGCGGGGCGGATCTGCTCGGTGCACAGCGCGGTGAGCACCTGGCCGGGCCTGCCGTGCCGACTGATGGTGGCGGTTGTCCAGCAGTCCCACGCACCCGCCGCTCGGACGGCACGCAATACTCCCGGCCACAACTCCGGCTCGAGATCGTCCACGGTGGTCTCCACCACCGTGACTGTCTGGGCACGGCTCGCCACCGGGTCATGTTCGGTACGTTGGCCGAGCACCAGCCGGGTGAGGTTGGGTCGTTCCGGGCTGTCGCGCTGCCCAGCACCGCTGCCGACCGCGTTGACTGTCATCGGTGGCAGTGGACCCGGGGTGGCCAAGACCGCGACCAACGCTGCTCCGGTGGGAGTGGTGCGCTCCCCGGCCAGCTCACCACCGGTCAGCGACAGACCGTGGTCAGCCACGATCTTCAGCACAGCTGGTGCGGGCACCGGGATGGTGCCGTGCGCGCTGTGCGCCGTTCCACTGCCGGCTGCCAGCGCCGAGCAGGTCACCAAGGCACTGCCGGTAAGCAGGCCGAGCTGCTCTGCGGCGGCCGCGGTGCCGACCACGTCGGCCAGCGCGTCGGCGGCTCCCACCTCGTGGAAGTGCACCGCATCGGCAGGTATGCCGTGCACCGCGGCCTCTGCGTCGGCGAGGACCTGGAACGCGTCAGCGGCCATCCGGGCCGCCGCACTGGGCAGTTGAGCGCCCTCGATGACCGCGAGTACGTCCGCCAACCCCCAGGTGGGTTGGTGTGCGGCCGGTGTGATGACCGTGACGCGCGCGCACGTCAGTCCGCAGCGTCGAGTTTGCGCCACATCGACATCCAGCCCCGGTATCCCGAGCGAACGCACCGCGGCGCACACCGTTGCCAGCTCGGCGCCAGCGTCGAGTAGGGCGCCCAGCAGCATGTCACCGGCGACGCCCGCGGTGCAGTCCAGATATGCCGCGGTGGGCTCAGCCACCGTGCACTCTCGCCACGATCTTGGCGGCGTGGGCGGCCGCACCGAAGCCGTTATCGATGTTGACCACGGACAGCCCGGGCGAGCAGGAGGACAGCATCGCCGCCGCGGCGACGTGCCCGCCCGCGCTGACGCCGTAGCCCACGCTGGTGGGTACGCCGACCACTGGTGCCTTGATCAGCCCGGTCACCACCCCCGGCAAGGTGCCCTCCATACCGGCGATGGCGATCACGCAGTCGGCTGCGGACAGCTCGTCAAGGTGGGCGAACAGTCTGTGCAGCCCGGCAACCCCGACATCAGTGATCAACTGGTGCCCGGCACCGAGCGCCTGAAGAGTGGCGATCGCCTCGTGCGCCACCGGCAGATCCGAGGTACCCGCGGTGACGACCGCGACGAATCCGCGCGCCGGCGGCAGCGCACCGACGATCACCGTCCGGCCAACTAGGTCGACCTCGACCGGATCGGCTGGGAACGCGCTGTGTGCGCGGTGCAGCACGCCGTCGGGACATCGGGTCGCCAGTGCGGGTAGGTCGGGTTCACCGCGTCGCACCTCGGCCAGCAGCCGTAGGGTCTGCTCCTCAGTTTTCCCTTGGGCGAAGATGACCTCGGGCACGGCGGTCCGTCGCCGGCGGTCCAGATCCAGGCGGGCGATGCCGGCTACCTCGCCGATGCGGTCACCGCTCCAGCCCGGCCTGGGGAACTCCGACCCGCGACGCGGGGATGAGTCAACCACGGCGCGACTATCTCACGCAGGGCGCCGGGCGCCAGCGGACATGCGACGATGGTGCACCATGCACCGTGCCGACGTTCTTAGCGCCGATGTGCTCAGCGCCACCTCCGTTGCTGCGGCCTTGCTTGACCGGCTGGGTCGGCTGGGTGGGGTGGTAGTGGCTTTCTCCGGTGGGGTCGACTCCGCTGTTGTGCTGGCTGGCGCCATTCGGGCGCTCGGGCCCAGCGCGGTGCTGGCTGCCATCGCCGACTCGCCCAGCCTGGCTCGTGCCGAACTGGCCACCGCCCACCGGGTTGCCGGGCAGATCGGTGCCGAGCTGGTGGTATTGCGCACCGACGAGCACACCGACCCAAACTACCGAGCCAATGCCGGCGATCGCTGCTATTTCTGTAAACGGACCGTGCTCGCCGCGGTGCGCCACCTCGCACAGCGTCGTGGCATTGCGCACGTCGCGACCGGTACGCATGTTGATGACCGTCGCGCCGCGCACCGCCCGGGCCTGCGCGCGGCCGCACAGCTCGGGGTGTGCGAACCACTCGCCGAGATCGGAGCCACCAAACAGGCGGTGCGCTTGCTCGCAGCGCATTGGAAGCTCACGGTACGGGACAAGCCGAGTAGTCCGTGCCTGGCTTCCCGGATCGCGGTCGGGGTGCCGGTGACCGTCGAATCGCTGGCGCTGGTGGAGCGGGCTGAGCTGGCCGCTCGCGGTTACCTCATCGAACGCCGGGTACCAGTGCGTGATCTGCGGGTGCGGCTGCTGGGCCCGGCGGGCTTTCGAGTCGAGCTAGACCAGGCGGCACTGGATGGCATCTGCGTCCAGGACCGCGCCGGGCTGCTGGCCCGGGTGGTGTTGGCCGGTGTCGGTGGGACAGGTGACGTCGCGCCTTATCACTCTGGGGCGGTAAGCGGCTGAGTGTCGCTACTGTGTGCCGTGCCCGCGCCAGCGATCCCCTCGGGTGGGAGGGGCTGGCCAAAGTTCCTCGATGGCGCTGTTGAACTCGGCGCCGAGCACGATCGCCATCGCGATGAAGAAGCAGAACAGCAGGTAAGCGATCGGGGCAGCGAGCGCTCCGTAGGTGTATCCGGCGGCGGTAACCGATGAGATGTAGAGCCGCAGCGCAGAGCTGGTAATCAGGAACACCACCATGGCGAGCAGCGCGCCGGGTAGCCCACGGTGCCATGGCAGCTTGTTGGGCAGCACCACGTGGTACAGGGTGGCTAGCCCGACCATCAGCAGGACACCGAGGCCGGGATAGTAGAAGATGCCGACCAGCTGGGCCACCGTGGGACGGGCCGCCGCTGGCAACAGCTTGGGTATCAGGTCCGGACCCAATGCGGTCAGCGGGAGCACGAACACCGATCCGATCAGCGCTACCGCGTAGAGCAGCAGGGCGAAGATCCGCTGCCACACCGGGTGACGCACCGCATGCTGGTGGTAGGCGGCAGTGATCGAGTCCACCAAAGACGCCAGCGCCGAGGAACCGGCCCACAATGAGATCACGAATCCCACCGAGACCAGCGAAATGTGTCCCCGGGTGAGGATATCCGACACCGTGGGACGGATGATCTCGTTGACGACATCGGCGCTGAACACACCGCGGGCCAACCGTACGATCCCGCGTTGCGCTGCGCCGACCGTGTCTGGGCCGAACCAGCTGGTGACGAACCCGAGGCTGCCCAGCAATCCCAGCAGCAGCGGCGGCAGCGACAGCGTCATCCAGAACGCCGCCTGGGCGGACATCGACACGAAGCTGTCATCCCATGCCTTGACGGCGGTCCGGTAAATCAGGCGCAGTGGCCACCGCCGAGGCTGCCAGCCAGCGGCGCCCGCCTCGGCACCGCTGGCGGTCGAATCAGCGAAGGCGTTCATGGTGCCTTCCAGGTTA